>NZ_BAAAUV010000028.1:0-91425 GCF_039534125.1 Actinocorallia longicatena
GCAGTAGCACACCTTCGATTTTCCGGCGATTCGCCCTCCGGTCGGCCGCCTCGATCCGAAGACCGTTCTGGCGTCCGCACCCGTCAGGGGCACAAGAGACGAGCTTACGTCATCTCCTGCGATGGGTCAAACACTAGCGCCCCGGAGACAGCGAGAGGGCCGGAACGGGAAAAGTTCCGGCCCTCGTTCGCCCAAGCATCTAGATGATCGGGGGGCGTCCCGTGCGGGTCATGCGCCAGGCCGTCCGGTACTTGATGGGGCGGCGGTCTCCTGAGGGGGTGCGCCAGCCTTCGGCGAAGCCCTGGAACCAGGGCTTGAGCGCGGCGGGCCTGCGTTCGCGCAGGACGGTCAGCGTCATCCAGACGGCGATGTAGGTCAGGGCGATCGGCCACGGCAGGTTGCGCTTGGCCAGCCAGACGCGGTTGCGGGCGTTGTACCGGTAGAACATCGCGTGCCGGGTCGGCAGGACGGCGGGGTGGCACATCACGGAGCCGGCGTCGTAGACGATCGTGAATCCGGCGTCGAGGGCCCGCCAGGCGAGGTCGGTCTCCTCGTGCGCGTAGAAGAAGTCGGCGGGCAGGCCGCCCGCGGCGTCGAACGCGGTCCTGCGCATCGCGCAGGCGCCGCCGAGGAAGGTCGTCACCGGGGAGCTGCGGTCGGGGTCGCCGGAGCGCAGCCGCGGGACGTGCCGCCGCTGGCCGGGTCCGCCCTCGGGGTCCTTCACCTGGAACGAGACGATCCCGAGGGCGGGATCGGCCGCGAACATCCCCTCGAGCCGCTTTCCGAGTTCGAGCGACGGGTAGTAGCCGTCGTCGTCGAGGAAGAGGATGAGCTCTCCGGCCGAGAACTCGACGCCCTTGTTGCGTCCCCCGGGGATCCCGAGGTTCTCCGGCAGCAGGTAGGTCTTCACCCGGGCGTCGTCCACCGGGGACTCCCAGTCGCCGCGCACCCCGTTCCCGACGAGGATCACCTCGACGTCGACGTCCTTCTGGTTGAGCGCGCTGCGGATCGACCGGTCGAGCTCGACCGGCCGGTTCCCCATCGTCAGGACCACAACAGACAACAAGACTGCCACCACTTACTTCAGACGCCGCGACGCGACGATGCTCACGAGATGCAGAAGCGTCTGCACGACGGCGACCGCGGCGACGGCGACCAGCAGCCCCCTGGTCACCGTCCAGTAGGTGCCGCTGTAACCGCAGGAGATCATCGTGCTCGCGCCGGACTGGCCGTCCGCGGGGCAGGCGGGAAGGTCCGGCAGGCCGAGGACCTTGTCGAGGACCGCGGCTCCGAGGATCAGCAGCGAGAGCTCGACCGCGCCGATGATGCGGTGGAACTTCAGCATCGAGGCGGCCTGCCGCGCGAGCGCGAGCCAGGTCGAGGTGGGCCGCAGGGCGCGGTCGCCGCCCTCGGGATCGGCGGGCAGGCCGGACTTGGCGCGAGCGACCACGACGTTGTCGGTCTCGGCCTTGATCAGCGCGGCGCCCAGCGCGGCGAGCAGGCCGAGTTCGACCCAGCCTCCGTGCTGCCAGGGGCCGAACCCGCCGGAGTCGTAGGCGGTGTGCTGGGCGCGGAAGCCGAGGCCGACGAGGATCGCGACCTCGGACATGTAGTGGCCGATCCGGTCCAGATAGACGCCGATGATCGAGGTCTTGCCGGTGATCCGGGCGACCTCGCCGTCGACGCAGTCCAGGACCAGGTACAGCTGCACCAGCAGGGCGCCGACGATCGCGCTGACCAGTCCGTCGCCGACCGAGAACGCGACGCCCGCGCCGATCCCGGAAAGGATCATCAGATAGGTCAGCTGGTTCGGGGACAGGCCGATGCGCAGAGCCACCCAGTCGAGGTACGGGGAGATCGAGCGGGCGTAGAGACGTCCGGCCCAATGCTCCTCGTTGCGACGTTCCTTCAGGCCGGGGGGCTGGCCTTTCTCGCGGATCTCGGCGAGCGTGTAGGGGCTCCGTGCGGGCATCTCAGCTACCGAACTCCTGGATGTGCTTGCGGACGACGGGCAGGATCGCCGCCTCGTCGAGGTTCAGGTACTCCAGCACCGTGTACCGGCCGGGCCGGGTCGACGGCGCGAACGCGACGGCCTGCGCGAACTGCTCCGCGGTCAGCCCGACGTCGCCGGGCATCATCGGCAGGCGGTGCCGGGCCAGGCACTCCGCGACGAGACGGACCTTGGCCGGGTCCTCGCCGAGGAACTCCGTGCGCAGGAAGTGGCAGAACAGGGCGCCGATGCCGGCGAGCTCCCCGTGGTTGCCCGAGCCGGGGAAGAGCTGGTCGATCGCGTGCAGGATCTCGTGGTCGCCGCCCGAGGCGGGCTGCGAGGAACCGGCGAACGACATGGCCATGCCGGACAGGACGAGGCCCTCGGCGAGGACCGTCAGGAACTCGTCGGACTCGACGGAGTTCGGCTGGTGGATCAGCGCCTCGGCGGCCGTCCTGGCGACGGTCAGGGCGAGCCGGTCGATCGGCTCTCCCGTCTGGGCGTGCGCGAGCTCCCAGTCGGCGACGGCCGAGAAGTTGCTGATGACGTCGCCGACGCCGGAGCGGACCAGCCGTTCGGGGGCGGACCGCACGTAGTCGAGGTCGACGATCATCGCGAGGGGCATGACGACCCCGAAGGAGCCCTTGCCCTTCTCGTGCTCCAGGGAGGCGACCGGCGAGCAGATGCCGTCGTGCGACAGGTTGGTCGCGACCGACACCATCGGGATGCCCGCGAGGGTCGCCGCGTACTTGGTGGCGTCGATGGTCTTGCCGCCGCCGATCGCCACGATCGCCTCGTAGGAGCCGCCGCGGAGCTGGGAACCGAGATGGACGGCCGCGTCGACCGTCCCGCCCGGGACCCGGAAGACCTCGCAGTCGGCGAGGGTCGGCCGGATGTCCTCGGCGATGGTGTCGCCCTGGCCGGGGCCGACCGCGACCGCGACCCGGCCCTCGGTGGCGATCCGCCGGTCGGCGAGCAGCTCACCGAGGGACGCGATCGCGCCGCGCCGCACGTCGATCGACAGCGGCGCGGTCAGCATCCGCGTCAGTAGTGGCACGCGATGTCCCGCGCCTTGGAGAGGTCGTCGTGGTTGTCGACCTCGACCCAGGAGACCTCGCCGATCGGGGCGACGGCGATCTTGCCGCCCCGGTTGACGAACTCCTGGTAGCCGTCCTCGTAGTACTGGTCGGGGTCGGCCTCGAAGGTCGCCTTGAGTGCGTCCGCGAGGGCCTCGGCGGCGGCGGGGGCCAGCAGCGTGGCGCCGATGTACTCGCCGGCCGCGTCGGCCGGGTCCATCAGCTTGGTGATCTTCGACAGGTGGCCGGTGCCGTCGAGGATGACCTTCATCTCCTCGTCGGCCAGCTTCTTCACGTCGTCGACGGCCAGCAGGATGTCGGCCTTGCCCTCGTTGGCGAGCAGGGTCTTCTCGACCGAGACCGGGTGGACGGTGTCGCCGTTCACCATGAGGATGCCCTTGGAGAAGTGCTCGCGGGCCAGCCACATGGAGTAGGCGTTGTTCCACTCCTCGGCCTTGTCGTTGTGCACGAGCGTGATCTTCACGCCGTACTTCTCCTCGAAGCCCGCCTTGCGCTCCTCGACGGCGCCGGCGCAGTAGCCGACGACGATGACGATGTCGGTCAGGCCGACGGCGGCGAGGTTGCGGAGCGAGATGTCCATGATGGTGGTCTCGCCGTCGACCGGTACCAATGCCTTCGGCAGGGTGTCGGTGTAGGGACGGAGCCGACGTCCCGCGCCCGCAGCCAGAATCATGCCGATCATTAGCCGGCCTCCTCTTCCAAATCAACGATCACGCCGGAGGACCGTTCGGTCTCCAGCCAGGTACGCACGGATTCCCAGCCGAACAGGACGCCCAGGTACAGGGCCATCGCCGCGTAGGCGAAGGTGGGGATGTTCAGGATCGCCGCGAGGGCGGCCACCAGCATCCGGCCGTCCCAGCCGAGGCCGGCCTGGAACACCCAGTCGGGCGGCCAGAGGCCCTGACGGGTCCGGTAGACGGTGTCGTAGTGGTGGTAGACCAGCACCGCGAGCAGTGTGTAGACCAACCAGTGCGGAACACCTTGGGAAAACCCGAGTACAGCCAGGTAACCATACTCGATCGCCCTGATGACGGGTGGAACGAGCCAGTCCAGCCTCCCGTCGTGCGGGTGGGTGGAGGCGGGGCCCGTGAGCAGCAGGAGCGCCACCGGTGCGAGCAGCGCGGGCAGGCCGTCGTCGGTGACGCCGATCGCCAGGACGGCGACCGTCACGACGGCGGCGACCAGGACGGGCAGCAGGGGCGGCAGATGGCCGGCGGCGAGGGTGCCGAGGCCGCGGGAGACGGCGCCGTCGTCGCGGTAGGCCCGCAGCTGGGCGGTCTTGTCCTCGGCGGCGGGCGCGGTCGCGGTGCTCATACGATCGACCTCAGAATCCGGCCCGACAGGGTGTACCCGGCGGCCACTCCGCCCCACAGCAGCAGGGCCAGGAACGTCACCTTCGCGTCGAAGAACGCGGCCGTCAGGCCGATCAGCGCGAACCGCTCCCCGATGGGCAGAATGATGATCTTCTTGCCCCAGCGGGCGCCGGGGACCTTCTCCAGTGCGGCGGACACGCGGACCGCGACCATGCCGAGGCCTCCCCGCCGGACGGCGGCGGCCTTCGGGAGCGGGTCGAGCGCCGCGTCGTCGGGGGCGTCGAGGGGGACGCGCCTGATCGGCGCGGGCGGCACGGTTCCCTTGTGGACGGCGAAGGAGAAGTCGACCATGTGACGGCAGGTCTGGAGGATGATCACCGCGCAGGCGAGCCCCCAGACGTCGCCGGAGTGGGTGACGCCGTAGCCGACCGCGAGGCCCGCGTAGGCGACGTACTCCTTGGCCCGGTCGAAGGTGGCGTCGAGCCAGGCGCCGAGGGTGGAGAAGCTCCGGGTGTAGCGGGCGACCTGGCCGTCGACGCAGTCGAAGACGAACGAGACGTAGAGCAGGATCGCGCCGAGGACGAGCCCGGTCCTCGTGCCCTCGGCGAACCACACCGCGGCGATGACCGCGATGGCCATCGAGATGCAGGTGACCATGTTCGGGGTGAGGCGCAGGCGGGCGCACCAGCGGGCGATGTACTTGGAGTAGCTGCTGACGAAGTAGGTGGTGAAGAAGCCGTCGTTGGACTTGACGGCCGCGTCGAGGCGTACCCGGTCCTCGTCGACGGCGTCCACGGCCTCGCGGGCCGCGGCGGCCTCGGCGGGGGTGAGGACGCGCTCGCACACCAGGACGTCGACGTTGCGGGCCGTGACCCGCACCCCCGACCTGACCAGGCCGACCAGCGCGAGGGCCACGGCGTCGTCGCCGCCGGGGGCGGTGCGGCCGAGGACGTCGTGCTCGGGGACCCGGCGGTCGAACTCGTCGCGGGCGTCGCTGTCGACGAAGACGTCGAGGGTCTCGTCCCGGAGGCCGAGGACGCGGACCGGGGGGACGTCGGCGAGGGCGAGCCCGGCGAGTTCCTCGCAGGCCGCGGCCAGCGCGGCCGGGTCGGTGACCTTGAGGACGCCGCGGAAGACGGCGCCGGGGTCGGTGACCTGGTGGAAGCGGGAGCCGGCCGACACGACGCGGCGCTTGGCGACCCGGACCGCGGGACGGGTGCCGGACGCGGCCTGTTTCGCTGTGATCGCGGTCGTCGTCTTGTCGCGGACCAGCCGGGTCAGCAGCTCGTCGCTGATCACCACGTCGGCGTGGGCGAGGAAGAACTCGGCCGAGCCGGCGGCCAGGGCGGCGATCTCGCGCAGGTCCGCGGCCAGGTCGGGCGACTCGATGACCTCGTGGCCGTTCTTGCGCAGGACCTGCGCCGCCTCCGGCCGGGTCACGATCCGCACGTCCGGTACTTTGAGTGCGCCGAGCTGGCCGAGCAGCCGATCGAGCACCGTGACCGGGCCGTCATAGGGCAGTTCGGCCGTCGGCTCACCGGGCTCTGCGGGCTCGGTGGCGACCACCACGAAAGTCACCAGCGGCCTCCGGGAAGTTCAAGCACTGGACGAGCCTAGTGGGTGAACGAAGGGGAAACTGTGGAGTACCGACGGAAAACGATCGCCGTCGTCCTGGCCGGGGGGGTCGGAGCGCGGATCGGCGCGGGCATTCCCAAGCAGCTCATCGTGGTCGGAGGACGGCCTCTGCTGGCGTATCCCCTGGAGACGTTCGCCTCTCACGATCGGATCGACACGGTGGTCGTCGTGATGGCCGAGGGCTTCGAGGACGCGGCGAAGACGATCTTCTCGGGCGAAGTGATCACCGGCGGGTCGACCCGGACGGCCTCCACGCTGAGAGCGCTCGAACGCTTCGCGGACGAGCCGGACGACACCAGGATCCTCTTCCACGACGCGGCACGTGCCTTCGTCGACCACGGGGTGATCGACCGCTGCCTCGACGCCCTCGACCGCGACGCGTGCGTGTCGGTGGCGCTGCCCGTCACGGACACGATCATCGCGGTGTCCGCCGGGCATGTCGCGGACGCCCCGCCGCGGGACGCGCTGGCCCGGGTGCAGACCCCGCAGGGCTTCCGGCTGGGGACCCTGCGGCGCGCCTACGAGAAGGCGCTGGCCGACCCGGGGTTCGTCGCGACCGACGACTGCGGTGTGGTCCACCGGTACCTGCCCGGCGTCCCCGTGCGGGTGGTCGAGGGCGACGACCGGCTGGTGAAGATCACCACCCCGCTCGACCTGGTCGTCGCGGAGCACCTGGCCGCCACCCGGTAGCGCGTCACTTGCAGAGGTTGTCGGTGGCGGAGCGGGTCTCGATCTCGCCGACGGTGGGCTGGCCCGCGATGGTGACGGGCTTGGGCTTGGCCCAGGCCGAGCCGACGATGAGCTCCATGGTGCCGCCCAGGGCGTCGACCTTCTTCAGCTTCGCGAAGGGGATCGAGGCGGCCAGGGTCCTGGCGGAGTCGGCGCGGCCGGGTCCGTAGCGGATGAGCGTGGTCTTGGTGTCGGCGCGCTGGACGACGCCGATCACCCAGGTGGCGTGGAAGCCGACCTTGTTCAGGCCGTTCGCCGCGAGCTTGGCGATGCCCTTGGTGCCGACGCCGTTGCGGACCCGGAAGGAGATCTGGCTCGGCGGGACGGTCAGGCCGGACTGGCCGGAAGCCGGCGCGGGCTTCGGCTCCTTCAGCGGCTCGTCGTTGATGATCTTGCGGAACATCTTGCGCATCGCCGAGCCGTCGACGAGGACGACCGACTGGTTGATGCCGCCCATGAAGGCCGTCCCGGCCGGGTTGTCGATCGGGACCTTGGCGAACTCGACGCTCCCGAGCGACAGGTCCTTGAACTGGGCGGCCAGGCCGTCGATGTTCTGCTTGAGGCCCTTGTCGACGGTCACCGCGCCGAGCACCGACCGCAGGACGGTGCCCGCGGCCAGCGGGTTGCTCTTGGCCTTGGCGATGGCGGCGTTCATCAGCGCGGACAGGAACTGCTGCTGGCGCTGCATCCGGCCGATGTCCTCGCCGAGGCCGTGGCGGGCGCGGGCGAACGCCAGCGCCTCGGGCCCCTGGACGTGGTGGGTGCCGGGCGTCAGGACCAGGCCGCTGGCCTTGTCGTTGATCGCGGTCTCGGTGCAGATGTCGACGCCGCCGACCTCGTTGACGACCTTCAGGAAGCCGTTGAAGTTGACCTCGACGTAGTGGTCGAGACGGACGCCGGTGAAGTTCTGGATCGTGTCCTTCATCAGCTGGGCGCCGCCGTAGGAGTAGGCCCAGGTGAGCTTGCCCTGGCCGCGTCCCGGGATGGTGACGAGACTGTCACGCGGCAGCGAGACGATCGTCACCTTGTCGTGTTTCTCGGAGATGTGGACGACCATCATCGTGTCGGAGCGGGCGCCCTGCTCACGTCCGAGATGGAGCCGCTTGATGTCCTCGGGCTTCATGCCGTCGCGGCGGTCGACCCCGGCGAGCAGGATGTTCATCGCGCCCTTGGGCCCGGTCTCGCCGCCCTTACCCATGTCGATGTCGTTGGTCCTGAGCGAGCCCTTGAGGAACTCCTGGAACGCCCACGCCGTGCCCGAACCGAGCAGGACCAGCGACGACGCCGCCGCGGTGACCACCAGCAGCCTGCGTTTGCGCGCGGCCTGGTAGGCGGTCATCCCGGACGAGCGGCGGTGCCGGGGCGGCGTCACCTGGACGCGCTGAGCCCCCTCGCCCTCGACCACGACGGCCTCCCAGCCGATGCCGCTGTCGTCCGCGACAGGGCCCCCCGGCCCCTCCGCTCCGGCCGGTCGAGGCTTGAAGTACTGCTCGAACGGGTCGTCTTCCCCAGCCATCCGATAGCCCCCTCAGCTCGACCTGTGGGGCGGAAACCGCCCGATCACGGCCTACGGACCTGGCTGGATACGTTACCGTGGCGCCGTCATGAATCAGTCTCTCCACGCCCACGGGTCGCCCCAGGATGAGCCGCGGTCCACTTGGCCCGCCGTCTCGGTGATCATGCCTGTCCTCAACGAGGAGCGGCATCTGGCCGATGCGGTAGGCCGCATCATGGCCCAGGACTACACCGGTGAGCTGGAGCTGGTGCTCGCGCTCGGCCCGTCCCGCGACAAGACCAACCAGATCGCCCAGCGGCTCGCCGCCGGCGATCCCCGCATCGTGACCGTCACCAACCCGACGGGGCGCACCCCGCACGGGCTGAACATCGCGATCAAGGCCGCGCAGTACTCGATTCTCGTCCGGGTGGACGGGCATTCGCTGCTGCCGGCCGACTACATCCGGATCGCCGTCGAGGCGATGGACGCCCACGGGGCCGACAACGTCGGCGGCGTCATGGCCGCCGAGGGCGTCACCGCCTTCGAGAAGGCCGTCGCGCGGGCGATGACGTCCAAGTTCGGCGTCGGCAACGCCCGCTTCCACACCGGTGGCGAGCCCGGCGAGGTCGAGACCGTCTACCTGGGCACGTTCCGGCGCAGCGCGCTGGAGCGGGTCGGCGGGTACGACGAGACCTTCGTGCGCGCGCAGGACTGGGAGATGAACCACCGCATCCGCCAGTCGGGCGGGCGCATCTGGTTCACCCCCTCGATGCGGGTGACCTACCGGCCGCGGCCCAACATCAAGGCGCTGGCCAGGCAGTTCTTCTTCACCGGCCGCTGGCGCCGGGTCGTGGGCCGCGAGCACCAGGGCACCCTGAACCTGCGCTACCTGGCGCCGCCGCTGGCCGTCGTCGGGATCGTCGTCGGCACGGTGGCGGGGCTGCTCGGGTTCTGGCCCGGATGGATCCTGCCCGTCGGCTACTTCCTGGCCATCCCGGTCGGGGGCACGCTGCTGACGATGGGCGGGCTGCCGCTCAAGACGCGGCTCTGCCTCCCGTTCGTCTACGCGACGATGCACCTGTCGTGGGGGCTCGGGTTCCTGACGAGCCCGCCCGGGCTCGGCCTCAACCGCGACGCCTGAACCCCGTCGCTCAGGGGCGTCCCAGGGCCTTGTAGGTCCAGCCGGCGGCGCGCCAGCGTTCGGGGTCGAGGGCGTTGCGGCCGTCGACGATGTTGCGGACGGCCACGAGCGTGCCCAGGGCCTCCGGGTCCAGGTCGCGGAACTCCCGCCACTCGGTGAGCAGGAGCGTGACGTCCGCGCCGCGGGCCGCCTCGGCGGTCGAGGCGGCGAAGGACAGGGACGGCTGGGCGCGGGCGGCGTTGGCGTTGGCCTGCGGGTCGTAGACGGTGACGACGCCGCCCTGCTGCTGGATCGCGGCGGCCACGTCCAGGGCCGGTGAGTCGCGGACGTCGTCGGAGTCCGGCTTGAACGCCGCGCCGAGCACGGCGACCCCGCGGCCGTCGAAGGAGCCGCCGAGCAGGTCGCGGGCCAGGTCGACCATGCGGTGGCGGCGGCGGATGTTGATCGCGTCGACCTCGCGCAGGAACGACAGGGCCTGGTCGACGCCCAGCTCACCGGCGCGGGCCATGAAGGCGCGGATGTCCTTGGGCAGGCAGCCACCGCCGAAGCCGAGGCCGGGGCCGAGGAACTTGCCGCCGATCCGGTCGTCGTAGGACAGGGCCTGGGAGAGCTTGGTGACGTCGGCGCCGGTGGCCTCGCAGACCTCGGCCATCGCGTTGATGAAGGAGATCTTGGTGGCCAGGAACGCGTTCGCCGAGACCTTGACCAGCTCGGCCGTCGGGTAGTCGGTGGTCAGGAACGGGACGCCCTCCCCGATCTGGGCGGCGTAGACCTCGCGGAGGATCTTCTCGGCCGCGGCGGACGGCACGCCCGCGACGATCCGGTCGGGGTGCAGGGTGTCCTGGACCGCGAAGCCCTCGCGCAGGAACTCGGGGTTCCAGGCCAGCTCCACGTTCTCGGACGTCAGCTCCCCGATCAGGCCCGCGACCCGCGCGGCGGTGCCGACCGGGACGGTCGACTTCCCGACGATCAGGGCCTCCCTGCGCAGCAGCGGGACCAGGGAGCGGATGGCGGAGTCCACGAAGGAGACGTCCGCCGCGTTCTCCCCCTGCCGCTGCGGGGTGCCGACGCAGAGGAAGTGCACGTCGCCGAACTCGGCCAGCTCGGCATAGGAGGTGGTGAAACGCAGCCTGCCCGCGGCCAGGTTGCGCCGCAGCAGCTCCGGCAGCCCCGGCTCGTAGAAGGGCAGGTCGCCGGCGGCGAGCCGGGCGATCCGGTCCTCGTCGATGTCGAGGCCCAGCACCTCGAAGCCCAGCTCGGCCATCGCCGCCGCATGGGTCGTTCCGAGGTATCCCGTCCCGATGACGGTCAGCCGGTGTGCCACCACGTCACAACTCCTAACTTACTGCCCGGTAGCATGAATGCCATGAGCCCTGACTTTCCCGCGTACGCCCCGAGCGAGGAGCACGACCTCCTCAGGCAGACGGTCCGCGAACTCGCCGAAGCCAAAATCGCTCCGGCCGCGGCGGACGTCGACGAGAACGCGCGCTTCCCGCAGGAAGCGCTCGACGCCCTGGTCCAGAACGACCTGCACGCCGTGCACGTCCCCGAGACCTACGGCGGCAACGGCGCCGACGCCCTGGCCACGGTCATCGTGATCGAGGAAGTCGCGCGTGCGTGCGCCTCCTCCTCCCTCATTCCGGCCGTGAACAAGCTCGGCAGCGTCCCGGTCCTGCTCAGCGGCTCCGAAGAACTGAAGAAAAGGTACCTGGCTCCCATGGCCCGGGGCGAGGCGATGTTCTCCTACGCCCTGTCCGAGGCCGAGGCGGGCTCCGACGCCGCGGGCATGAAGACCCGTGCCGTGCGCGACGGCGACCACTGGGTGCTGAACGGCGCCAAGATGTGGATCACCAACGCGGGTGTGTCGGAGTACTACACCGTCATGGCCGTCACGGACCCGTCCAAGGGGGCCAAGGGCATCTCCGCCTTCGTCGTGGAGAAGTCCGACCCGGGCGTGTCGTTCGGGCCCAAGGAGAAGAAGCTCGGGATCAAGGGCTCCCCCACCCGCCAGGTCATCCTGGACGACGTGCGGATCCCCGCCGACCGGATCATCGGCGAGGAGGGCACGGGCTTCAAGACCGCCCTGGCCACCCTCGACCACACCCGCATCACCATCGCCGCCCAGGCGCTGGGCATCGCCCAGGGCGCCCTCGACTACGCCATCGGCTACGTCAAGGAGCGCAGGCAGTTCGGCAAGCCGATCTCCGACTTCCAGGGCGTCCAGTTCATGATCGCCGATATGGCCATGAAGCTCGAGGGCGCCCGCCAGCTCACCTACCACGCCGCCATCAAGTCCGAGCGGGCCTTCCACGGTGAGACCGTCCCCGACCTGACGTTCGTCTCCTCGGCCTGCAAGTGCCTGGCCTCCGACGTCGCCATGGACGTGACCACCGACGCCGTCCAGCTCCTCGGCGGCTACGGCTACACCAGCGACTTCCCGGTCGAGCGCATGATGCGCGACGCCAAGATCACCCAGATCTACGAGGGCACCAACCAGATCCAGCGCGTCGTCATGGCCCGCCAGCTCCTCAAGTAGCGGTTCCGCGTCAAGGGGCCCGGGGCGTTCGCGCCCCGGGCCCCCTCGGGTTGGCGCGGAAACGCTCGAATCGGGGAGGGAAATACGGCGGCGAGGGCATAGTGAGGTGCGTCACATCAAGTTACCTTCCGGTAAGGCAGGCGCGTTCCCGTTCCGCCTGCCGCCGGGAGCCCTCATGCGTCGCAGGATTCTGTCCCTTGTCACGGCCGTCGCGCTGGTCGCCGGAAGCGGTGGGGCGGTGGCGGCCACGCCCGCTCCCGAGCCCGGTTCCGTGCTGTCGGTGCTGCCCGGATTCGACCGGCTGAAGGCGTCGACGACGCCCGTGGCGCTGAACCCGGCGCCGCGGGATCTGGCCGTGACGGTGCCGGTGGACGGCAGGGACGAGTCGCTCCAGGAGTTCCTGAACAAGACCGCCCAGGGGTTCGTGGTCCTCGACGGGGACCGGATCGTCAAGGAGTGGTACGCGCCGGGGTACTCCCAGAGCACCGAGTTCCAGTCGTGGTCGATGGCGAAGTCATTCACCTCGGACGCCGTCGGGATCGCCCTGGCCGAAGGGAAGATCAGGTCGCTCGACGACACCGTGGAGGCGTATCTGCCGGAGCTGTCGAAGTCCGGCTACGCCGGGGTGTCCCTGCGGAACCTGCTGCGGATGACCTCGGGGATCGCCTGGAACGAGTCGTCCGACGACGTCCCGCTGCACGTGTCGGTCAGCATGGGCTGGTTCTCGACCCTGCAGTTCGCCTCCGTCCGCAAGCGCGCCGAGGAGCCCGGGACCCGCTACAACTACAGCAGCATGAACAGCGCCGTCCTGGCCCTCGTCGTCGCCAGGGCCACCGGGGTGCCGTTCCACAGGTACGTCCAGGACAGGATCTGGACGCCCGCCGGAATGGCCTCGACGGCCTACGTCGGCAACGACTCCCACGGCAACGGCCTCGGCTACTGCTGCATCTACGCCAGGGCCCGCGACTTCGCCCGGTTCGGGAAGATGATGCTCGACGGCGGCAGCGTCGCCGGCCGCCAGGTCGTCCCCGCCTCCTGGGTGACCGAGGCCACCACGCCCTCCCCCGTCAACGCCCGTTACGGCCTGCACTGGTGGCTCGACGGGCCCGACGCCTTCTACGCCAGCGGGCTCGGCGGTCAGCTCATCTACGTGGACCGGAAGAACCACGTGGTGATCGTCCGGACCACGCTCTACAACCTCGACGACGACGAGACGATGCCGATGTTCCGCGCCGTCGCCGCCGAGGTGGCCCGCACCCGCTGACCCGCCGTCCCGGCCGTCACGCCGTTCAGGCGTCGCGCCGCAGGGTGAGCAGGAAGGCCGGGACGAGCACGAGGGCCGCGTAGAAGAAGCAGAGCGCCACCGAGGTGCCGTCGGCGGGCACCTCGGGGATCGGGGTGATCGTCGACAGCCCGTGGGCGAGGCCCAGGAAGCTGTACCGGCCGATCTCGTCCCGGACGCTCGCCGGGAAGAGCTGCGGCAGGATGCTCATGATCACGAAGACGACGGCCATCATCACCGTGATCGCGCCGGGCGTGTGCCGGACGATCGCGCCGACCCCGAAGCCGAACATGCCGATGAAGGCCATGTAGAAGCCCGACCCGAGGGCGGCGCCCAGCGCGCCGTCGTCGGCCAGGGAGATCCCGAGGCCCGGCGGGTAGGCGGCCTGCGCGACCAGGAACGTCGTGGTGGAGATGATCTCGCCGACGATCAGCAGCAGGACGAACAGCACGGCCGCCTTGACCGCCAGCACGGTCCCGCGCCCCGGAACGGAGGCGAACGTGGTGCGGATCAGCCCGGTCGAGTACTCGGAGCTGATCGTCAGCACCCCGAGCACGCCGAAGGCGAGCTGGGCGAAGGCCGCGCCCTGCATGGCGTCGGTGGGGTCGAAGTCGCCCGCGGCCTTCTCGGCCGGTGCGGTGCCGTGGGCGACCAGGAAGCCGATCAGCGGCATGAGGACCGCGGCGACGCCGAGGGTCCAGTACGTGCTGCGGACCGACCGCAGCTTCAGCCATTCGGAGGCGAAGACGCCGGTGAGCGTCATGCCGCCACCTCCTTCGCGCGGTACTCGACCGCGTCCTCGGTGAGCTCGAAGTAGGCGTCCTCGAGCGACGACCTGCGGGGGGACAGTTCGGCCAGCGGGATGCCGCAGGCGTGGGCGAGGGCGCCCGCGCCGGCGGCGTCCATCCCGGCGACCTTGAGCGCGCCGTCGGGTTCGAGGGTGATCTGGGCGCCCCCGGCCGACAGCGCGGAGATCATCGCCGGCCGGTGCTCCGCGGCGACCCGGACGACCACATGCGCGCCCGACGCGGCCGCGATCAGCTCTCTGATCGGCAGGTCGGCGATCAGGCGCCCGCGCCCGACCACCACGAGATGGTCGGCGGTGCTCTCCATCTCGCTCATCAGGTGCGAGGAGACGAAGACCGTCCGGCCCTCGGCGGCCAGGCCGCGGATCAGGGTCCTGATCCACAGGACGCCCTCGGGGTCGAGGCCGTTGACCGGCTCGTCGAACATCAGCAGCTCGGGGTCGCCGAGCAGGGCCGCCGCGATGCCGAGGCGCTGCTTCATGCCGAGCGAGAACGTCCCGGCCCGCTTCCCGGCCACCGGGTCGAGGCCGACCTGGCCGAGCACGTGCGCCACCCGGGCCGGGGAGATCCCGTTCGACAGGGCGATGGCGCGCAGATGGTCGCGGGCGGTGCGGCCGGGGTGGAAGGCCGAGGCGTCGAGCAGCGCGCCGACCTTGTGCAGGGGACGCCTGAACGACCGGTACGGCCGCCCGTCGACCAGGGCGGCGCCCGAGGACGGGCGGTCGAGGCCGAGGATCATGCGCATCGTGGTGGACTTCCCCGCGCCGTTGGGGCCGAGGAACCCGGTCACCTGCCCGGTCCGCACCTGGAACGACAGGTCGTCGACGGCCAGGGACCTGCCGTAGCGTTTCGTCACGCCGCGTACTTCGATCATGAGCCCTCCTTCGGGGTCGCCCTCACGGTCGCACCGCGGGAACCGGCCCCGCGTCGGACGCAGGTCTCCTTTCCGCCTCCCCCTCCAGGGGGTGATCGGAAGGTACTTCCGACCGATGGCCGCCGCGCCCGGCCGGGGTTAACGTGCCGGAATGACCGCCCTGCGCCCGCCGCTGCTCCAGCGCGTCAGGGCATGGCAGTGGGTGCTGCTCGACGCGGTCGCCGCGCTGGCGATCACGGTGCCGCTGCTCAGGGACGGCGCCCCGTGGCTCACGGTGCTCTGCTGGGCGACGGGCGCGGTGCTGGTGCTGCGGCGCCGGTGGCCGCTGGCCGTCCTGGTCGCCTCGGCGGCGGGGACCGCGGTCCTGTCGATCGCCGGGACCGCCTACCGCGGCTATCCGCCGTTCGTGGTGATGCTCGCCCTGTACACGTGCGTGGTGACCAGGGGCCGGCGCGCCGCGCTGGCGCTCTCGGCGGCCTTCTGCGCCACCGGGTACGCCGTCACCTACGGCCAGCAGGCGGAGTTCGACGGTGAGAACGTCCTCGCCCCCGTCGTGCTGACCCTCATCCCGCTGCTGATCGGTGACTCCGTCCGCCAGCGCAGGGAGTACACCGAGGGACGGGTCGAGCTGGAGCGCCGCGAGTCCGAGGCGGCCCTCACCGAGGAGCGGATGCGGATCGCCCGGGAGCTTCACGACGTCGTCGCGCACGCCCTCAGCATGATCACCGTCCAGGCGGGGGTGGCCAGGCACAAGAGGCTCCCCGAAGACGACCTGCTGGCCACGCTCGGCTCGATCGAGCACACCGGCCGGTCGGGCCTGGTCGAGATGCGGCGGCTGCTGGGCGTCCTGCGCGACGGCCGGGACGGCGGCACCGCCCCGCAACCGGGCCTCGACCTGGCCGAGGAACTGGTCGAGGCCGCCGCGGCCGCGGGGCTGACCGTCTCCTTCCAGATCGACGGCGAGCGTAGGCCGCTGTCGCCCGGCGCCGACCTGACGGCCTACCGGCTGCTCCAGGAGGCCCTGACCAACGTGGTCAGGCACGGCCGGACGCCCCGATGCCGGGTCTGCCTCGCCTACTCCCCCGACGGCCTGTGCCTGCGGATCACCAACCCCTACCGGGAGCCACCGGAGGAGGGACCGCCCGGGCACGGGCTGCGGGGAATGGCCGAACGCGTCAGAATGTTCGACGGCACCCTCAGCGCGGGACCCGCTGACGGTTCCTGGACCGTCGAAGCCTGGATCCCCGATGCGGAGTCGCCGTGAACCCCCCGCTGCGCGTCCTGATCGCCGACGACCAGACCCTCCTGCGGGCCAGCCTCCAGGTCCTGCTCGACGGCGACGGCTTCGCGGTCGCCGGCACGGCCGCCGACGGGGAGCAGGCCGTCGAGCTGGCCCTCCGGGAGCGGCCCGACGTCGTCCTGATGGACGTGCGGATGCCCGGCACCGACGGCATCACCGCGACCGAGCGCATCGTCGCCGCCGACCCGGCCATCAAGATCATCATCCTGACCACCTTCGACCTCGACGAGTACGTCTTCGAGGGGCTGCGCGCCGGGGCCTCGGGGTTCCTGCTCAAGGACTGCCCGCCCGAGGAGCTGATCGCCGCGATCCGGATCGTGGCCAGGGGCGACGCCCTGCTGGCCCCGGCCGTGACCCGGCGGATCATCAGCCGGTTCACCGCCCGTCCGGCCAGGACCCGGCGGCCCGTGGTGCTCGCCCCGCTCACCGACCGCGAACGCGAGATCCTGGAGCTGATCGCCAGGGGACGGTCCAACGCCGAGCTGGGCGCGGAGCTGTTCCTGTCGGTGTCCACGATCAAGACCCATGTGTCGAGCCTGCTGTCCAAGCTGGGCGCCCGCGACCGCGCCCAGCTCGTGATCATCGCCTACGAGGCGGGCGTGGTCAGCCCGGCGAGCTGAGCCAGCGTCCCGGGCACGTCGTCGACCACCAGCGCGTCGGCCGCGGAGTAGAGCGCGACCTCCTCCGGCTTCGGGCACCACACGATCACGTCGAGCCCGGCCTCGTGCGCCACCTCGACGCACCGCTCGAACGGCCGCTGCTTGCCCGATCCGGCCTCGCACGAGCCCGTGTGCAGGGCGATCGCGTCCAGGCCGAGCCCCGCCGCCGCCGCGACCGCGTGCCCGATCGGGAACCACAGCCAGGTCAGCAGGCCCAGCGGCACCCCGAGATCGGACATCCGCATGAGCAGCGCCGGATCGAACGAGGTGATCATCAGGGGCCGCCGCATTGCCTCGTCCGCGACGAGCTTCTTCAGCAGCGGCGCCGTCCGGTGGTCGAGGGCGTCCTCCAGGACGGTCTTCACGTCGATGTCGATGCCCACGTGCGGGGGCAGCGCCTCGAACACCTCCTCCAGGCGCACCAGGCCCGTGCCGGGGCCGTCGATCACGAAGGCGCCGTCGGCGGTCACCGGGTCGTGCCGCAGCACCAGGGTGTCCTCCGCGGTCCGCTGGACGTCGATCTCGACCCAGGTCAGGCCCAGTTCGACGGCGCCCAGCAGCGACTCCAGCGTGTTCTCCCCCTCACCGGTGCCACCGCCCCGGTGCCCGATCAGTGTCAGCCCTTCCGAAAAGATCATGTCTGCCTTCCACTAAGCTCTCAGAACGTGAGAAGTCCAGGTCAGATGCCGGTCGTCGGAATGGTCGGGGGCGGCCAGCTCGCCCGGATGACGCAGCAGGCGGCGATCGCCCTCGGGGTGCGGCTGCGCGTCCTCGCCGAGAACCCCGCCGACTCGGCCGCGACGGTCTGCGCCGACGTCCGGATCGGCACCCACACCTCCCTGGAGGATCTGCGCGCCTTCGCCGAGGGCTGCGACGTGGTCACCTGGGACCACGAGCACGTCCCCGGCGAGCACATCAGGGCGCTCGAGGCCGAAGGGGTCGTCTGCCTCCCCGGTTCGGCCGCCCTGCTGCACGCGCAGGACAAGCTGGTGATGCGGGAGCGCCTGAGCGCCCTCGGGGCGCCCTGTCCCGACTTCGCCGCCGTCCACACCGTCGACGATGTCACGCGGTTCGCCGAAAAGCACGGATGGCCGGTCGTGGTGAAGGCCGTCCGCGGCGGATACGACGGCAAGGGCGTGTGGATCGTGCGCGCGCCGGAGGAGGCCGCCGAGGTCGTCGCCTCGGGCACCGCCCTGATGGTCGAGGAGTGCGTGGACTTCCGCCGGGAGCTCGCCGCGCTGGTCGCCCGGTCCCCGCACGGGCAGGGGGCGGCCTATCCGGTCGTCGAGACCGTCCAGCAGGACGGCATCTGCGTCGAGGTCGTCGCGCCCGCCGAGGGGCTCTCCGAGGACACGGCCGCCGAGGCCCAGCGGCTCGCCCTCCAGATCGCCGATCAGCTCGGCGTGGTCGGCCTGCTGGCGGTCGAGCTGTTCGAGACCGAGGACGGCGTGATCGTCAACGAGCTGGCCATGCGCCCGCACAACTCGGGCCACTGGACCACCGACGGCAGCCCGACCTCCCAGTTCGAGCAGCATCTGCGGGCCGTCCTGGACCTGCCGCTCGGCGACACCGGCACCCACTCCCCCTGGACGGTCATGGGCAATCTCCTCGGCGGAGACGATCCCGACCTCTATCCTCGCTACGAGCACTGCATGGCCCACGACCCCGGCTTGAAGATCCACTTCTACGGCAAGGAAGTGCGGCCGGGACGCAAGATCGGCCATGTCAACGTCATGGGCGACGATCTCCCGAGACTGCGGGCCAGGGCGGAGCACGCCTCCCTCTACCTGCGCGATCCGGGGCTCGTCTACCCCGAAGAAGGGAAGTAGCCGATGTCCGCTCTCGTGGGCGTGGTGATGGGCTCCGACTCCGACTGGCCGGTCATGAAGGCCGCCGCCGACGCCCTGGCCGAGTTCGGGATCCCCTACGAGGCCGACGTGGTCTCGGCGCACCGGATGCCGCTCGACATGATCGAATACGGCACCGAGGCCGCGAGCCGCGGGCTCAAGGTCATCATCGCCGGGGCCGGCGGGGCCGCCCATCTGCCCGGGATGCTGGCCAGCGTGACCCCGCTGCCGGTGATCGGGGTCCCGGTCCCGCTGAAGTACCTGGACGGCATGGACTCGCTGCTGTCGATCGTCCAGATGCCCGCCGGGGTGCCGGTCGCCACCGTCGCCGTGGGCGCCGCCCGGAACGCGGGACTGCTGGCCGTGCGTATCCTTGCCACGTCCGACCCCGAGCTCCAGAAGAAGATGCTCGGCTTCCAGCAGGACCTGTACGGCCAGGCCAAGGCCAAGGGCGCTACGCTACGTAATAGCCTGGGTGCTACATCCTGAATGAAGTATTTCGCGTGATCTCGCGCTCATCGGGCAACTGTTCGGGGTGCGCAACCGTCCTAGAGACTGACGGACGGGAATGCCCGCGGCGCCGAGGGGCGTTCCGGCTCTGGTCAGAATCCGACCGAGTGTGATCGAGAGAGGCCTTTTCTGTGAGCATCGTCGCCGACTTCCGCCCGAGGCTGCGGCGCATCGCCCATGAACTCGCCAAGTTCGGCAGCGTCGGCGCGATCGCCTTCGTGATCACTCTGGGCCTCGGGAACATCCTGCGCGGCGGCTTCGATCTCGGGCCGATGACCTCCAACGCCCTCGCGACGATCGTCGCGACGACCTTCGCCTACTTCGCGAACCGGCACTGGACCTTCCGGCACCGCGACCGCAGCGGCCTGGGCCGCGAGTACGCCCTGTTCTTCGGCCTCAACGGCGTCGGCCTGGTGATCACCGAGCTGTTCGTCGGCTTCACCCACTACGTGCTCCACCTCGACGCCCTGATCTGGTTCAACGTCGCCACCGTGATCGGCACCGGCTTCGCCACGATCTTCCGCTTCTGGGCCTACCGCAAGTGGGTCTTCCTGGCCCCCGAGCCCGCCGAGGCCCCCGCGCCCGTCCGAGGCTCCTACGCCCCCGCCCCGGCCGCCTTCACGGCCCAGCAGAGCGTCAAGCGCTAGAACGGGCGCTCCCCGCCCCTCAGACGGGCCCCACCACGACGCGTTCCTCGGCGAGGCGGGCCTCCTCACGACGGCGCATGAAGACCGCGAAGACCGCGGGCTTGGCCTGGAGGAGCTCCAGGCGGCCGCCGTCGACGGCGGCCAGCGAACGGGCGAGGTAGAGGCCGAGGCCCGTGCCGCCGCCGCCGCTGACACTGCGGTCGAAGATCTTCTTGACCAGGTCGGGCGGGACTCCCGGGCCCTCGTCGCCCACCTCGACGACCACGTGCTGCTTCTGCAGCCGGGTCGTGATCGTGACGGTGCCCGCGCCGTGCATGAGCGAGTTGTCCAGCAGCGTCGCGACGATCTGGGACAGGCAGCTCGGGGTGACCACGGCCACGAGGCCCGGCTCGCCCATGACCTGGATCTCCCGGCCGTCCTTGGCGAAGATCGGGCGCCACTCCTCGATCTGCTGTTCGACCATCAGGTCGACCAGGGTCGGGACGGCCTGCCCGGTGCGGTCGTGCTTGGCCCTGGCCAGGAGCTGTTCCACGACGGCCACCAGGCGCTCGGCCTGGGCGAGAGCGGCATGGCCCTCCTCGCGGACCACGTCCGGGTAGTCGGCGGCCTCGACCATCTCCTCCAGTCGCATCGTGAGCGCCGTCAGGGGCGTGCGGAGCTGGTGGCTGGCGTCGGAGGCGAATTCGCGGCTGGCGGCCAGCAGGTCGGCGATCCGGACCGCGCTGGAGTCCAGCACCTCGGCCACCCGGTCCACCTCGGCGATGCCGTAGCGGCGGCGGCGCGGCCTGGCGTTGCCCGTGCCGAGCCGCTCGGCGGTCTCCGCCAGGTCGACCAGCGGCAGGGTCAGCTTCCTGGCCAGGACCACAGCCATGATCACCGCCACGAGGATGCCGAGCAGGACCAGGCTGGCGATCAGCACGAGCTGCTGCGCCACGTCGTTGCGGACGTCCGAGATCTGCCGGTAGGCGGTCACGGTGATGTTGTCGGCGTTGCTGGTGGCCTTCATGGTCGCGCCGCCGAGCTTGTTCCCGACCGTCAGGTCGGAGCCGTCGGGCAGCTCGATCTCGAAGTAGAGGTTCTGGTAGGCCTTGGCGATCTTCGCGGGATCGGGCTTCTCGTCCTTGCTGAGCGGGACCTCGATCTCCTTGATCAGCGAGGCCGCCTTGAAGCTGAGCTGCTGGGAGGCGTCGTCGTAGATCAGCCTGCTCATCACGAACGCCAGCGGGATCCCGAGCAGCATGATCGCCGTGATCGCGACGCCGAGGGTCGACAGGAGCAGCCGGCGTCTCATCGTCTTCTTTCCTTAGGCCGTGGTTGCCCGTGCGAACGGGCAACCCCCCGTATGCGTCATGTCCAGATCAGAATCAGTCGCCGCGCTCGAACCGGAAACCCACACCGCGCACCGTCGTGATGTAGCGCGGGCTCGCGGCGTCGTCCCCGAGCTTGCGGCGCAGCCAGGAGATGTGCATGTCGAGCGTCTTGGTCGAACCCCACCAGTTGGTGTCCCAGACCTCGCGCATGATCTGTTCGCGGGTCACGACCTTGCCCGCGTCGCGCACCAGGACGCGCAGGAGGTCGAATTCCTTGGTGGTGAGCTGCAGCTCGTTCTCCCCCATCCAGGCGCGACGCGACTCGGCGTCGATCCGCACCCCCTGGACGATGGGTGTCTCGGTGGAGCCTCGGCGTAGCAGGGCCCGGACCCTGGCCAGCAGTTCGGCCAGACGGAACGGCTTGGTGACGTAGTCGTCGGCACCGGCGTCGAGGCCGACGACCGTGTCGACCTCGTCGGCGCGGGCGGTGAGGATCAGGATGGGGACGCCGTGGCCTTCGGAGCGAACACGGCGAGCCACCTCAAGCCCGTCGAGTTCGGGCAGCCCGAGGTCGAGGACGATGAGGTCCACACCGCCGCCGAGCGCCCTTTCCAGGGCTTGCGGCCCATCCGGGCTCACTTCGACTGTGTAGCCCTCGCGGCGCAGTGCGCGGGCGAGAGGCTCGGAGATGGACGTGTCGTCCTCGGCGAGCAGTACTGAGGTCATGGACCGATCGTAGGACCATTCATGAACGTTTCCTGGCTAAGGACACAGGCTTGACCTGCGGTTTAACACTCGTAGTCCAAGGTCGAACACGACTAATCACCTTCTTGCGGGTGCAAGCACCCGATGTCGCGGACGCCGGTGAGCCCCTCGCCCGACGCCGTTCGAGCGGCCGGTGCGGTGCTGTTCTTGGGAATCCCGGCGCCGTGCCCGCGACATTGCCACGGGGTTCCCATACCGAGGGCGGTGCGTGCGTGTCCCTGGTGCCGCCTCAGGTCAGCCCGTGACGATCACCGCTGACGACATGCCCGGCAGGCGGAGCTCCTCGCCGTCCAGTTCGACCTCGCCGGAGCTGGCCAGCCGCAGGACGCCGCCGCCCGGGAGCACCGCCTCCTCGGCGTCGAAGTTGACCGCGACCCGGAGCGGACCCCGGTCCATGACGAGCCAGCGCGCCCGCTCGTCGTAGGTGACGCGGGGCGGTTCGAGCCCCGCGGTGCCGCGCAGCGCGATCAGGGTCCGGTGCCAGGTCAGCACGCCGACGCCCGCCTCGTCCCAGTCGAGGATCGACGCGGCGTGGGTCGCCGGGTCCTGCGGATCGGGGACGTCCGCCACATGGCCGTGCTCGCGCCTGCGGCCCTCGGTGACGGCCCTGCCGAGCTCGGGATCGGTGTGCTCGGTGAAGTAGGCGAAGGGGGTCGAGGCGCCCCACTCCTCCCCCTGGAAGATCAACGGCGTGTAAGGGGCCAGGAGCGTCAGCGGCGAGCCGAGCAGCAGGAGGTCGCGCGGGAGCCGGTCGCCGAGGGGCCGGTTGCCGATCTGGTCGTGGTTCTGGAGGGAGACGACGAAGCGCTCCGGCGGGATCCGCGGATCGACCGGACGGCCGTGGGAGCGGCCCCGGAACGCCGAGTAGGCGCCGTCGTGCACGTAGACCGACTCCAGGGCCTTGGCCACGGCGCCGACCGTGCCGAAGTCGGCGTAGTAGCCGTGCCGCTCCCCGGTGAGCAGGGCGTGCAGGGCGTGGTGGAGGTCGTCGCTCCAGACCCCGTCCAGGCCGAGGCCGCCCGCCTCCCGCGAGGCGACCAGGCGCGGGTCGTTGAGGTCCGACTCGGCGATGATCACACCGTCGAGGGCGCCGAGCTCCTCCAGGAACGGCTGGGCCCGGGTGTCGTGGTAGGCGTGGACGGCGTCCAGGCGCAGGCCGTCGAAGTGGAAGTCGCGCAGCCAGGAGGCGGCGTTGGCGAGGAACAGCCCGCGGACCTCGTCCGAGCCCGCCTGGTCGAGATTGACCGCGCTGCCCCACGGGGTCCTGCCGTGGGCGTCGGTGAAGTAGGGGCCGTAGCGGCCGAGGTGGTTGCCGTCGGGGCCGAGATGGTTGTAGACGACGTCCAGCAGGACGCCGAGGCCGAGGGCATGGCAGGCGTTGACGAACCGCTTCAGCCCGTCGGGGCCGCCGTAGGGCTCGTGGACGGCGCCCGGGTGGACTCCGTCGTAGCCCCACCCGTTCCGGCCCGGGAAGGCCGCGACGGGCATCAGCTCGACGAAGGTGACGCCCAGATCGACCAGATGACCGAGCCGTTCGATGGCACCGTCGAAGGTGCCCTCCTCGGTGAACGTGCCGATGTGCAGCTCGTAGACCACCCCGTCGAGGGAGTACGGGCGGCGCGGCTCGTCGGTCCACGGGAACAGCTCGTGGTCGTAGACCCGGCTCAGGCCGTGGACGCCGTCGGGCTGCCAGGACGATCGGGGGTCGGGAAAGGGGCCCTCGCCGTCGAGGACGTAGCCGTAGGGGGTGCCGTGGGGGGCGTCGACCTCGGCCGACCAGTGGCCGTCCGCCTCTTCGAGGGCGTGGCGCTTGCCGTCGATCTCGATCTCGACGAGCCGCGCCCGGGGGGCCCAGACCTCGAACCTCACTGGTGTTCCTCCGGGATCAGCAGGGCGACCGGGTACGTCGCGAGCAGGTCTTTCAGGGGGCCGTGCGGGCGTCCGGTGAGGACGTCGCGCCAGCGTCCCGACAGCGGCAGGACCGTGTCGTGCCAGCCGCCCGTCCTGGCCAGGCCGGCCGGGAGGCGGGTCGCGACCGTGACCGCGTCGCCGCGCCGGAAGGCGACCACGTGGTCGGCGGCGGGGCCCTCGGCGGTCAGCGGGACGTGGAAGGAGGTGGACCAGCCGGGGTTCTCCCGCCGCAGCCGCAGCGCCCGGGAGGTCACCAGGAGTTTCTCGGTGTCCAGGTCGCGCGGGGGCGCGCCGCCGTCGAGCCCGGCCAGCAGGGCGCGGCGCCGGTCGTAGTCGACGGCGCGGCGGTTGTCGGGGTCGACGAGGGAGTACCCGGTCAGCTCGCAGCCCTGGTAGAGGTCGGGGACGCCGGGCATGGTCAGCTGGATCAGCTTCTGGGACAGCACGTTGGAGCGCTCGTAGGGGGCGAGGGAGGCCGCGAACCGCGGGACGCCCTCGTCGGCGAGGGCCTTGCGGGCCCGTTCCAGGACGGCCTTCTCGTAGGCCTCGTCGGTGTCGATCCAGTCGGTGTGGGCCTTGGCCTCGCGCATCGCCTTGGTGAGGTAGCCGGTCAGCCGGGGGGCGTCCAGCGGCCAGGCGCCGACCAGGGTCTGCCACATGAGGTAGTCGAGGTCGCGGTCGGCCGGGGAGATCCCGTCGCAGCGGGCCCGCACGAACTCCTCCCACTCGCCCGGCAGCTCGGTCAGCACGGCCAGGCGCGCCCTGACGTCCTCCTGCCGCTTGGTGTCGTGGGTCGACAGGGTCGTCATCCCGGCGCCGAAGCGGGTGTTGCAGTCGCGGTGGAAGGCCTCGGGGTCGACGGAGAAGCGGGCGGGCTCGCCGCCGACCTCGTTCCTGGACGTCAGCCGCGACCAGCGGTAGAAGGCGGTGTCCTCCAGGCCGCGGGCGGTGAGCGCGGAGGTGGTCTGCTGGAAGCGGGTGCCGAACTCGCGCCAGCCGACCTCCTGCGCCTGGTCGTAGGAGCGGTAGGCCGGGAACTCCACCAGCGAGCCGACCAGGAGCGTCCGCAGCTCGTCGGGGTCGCCCTGCGGGAGCAGCTCGCGGATCATCCGGTGCAGCCGGTCGACCTCGGGCGCCAGGCCGCGCTCGATCACGTGCCGCTTGCCCTCGGCGGCGACCTCGGCGAAATCCGCGGGGCCGCCGGTCAGCTCGGTGTACAGGGTGGTGAAGGTGGCCTCGGCGAGCGGGTCGGTGAACAGGCCGTCCACGGCGACGGCCGTCTCGTAACCCGTGGTGCCGGGCCAGCCCTCGGGGAGCGCCTCGTCGCCGGTGAGGATCTTCTCCACGACGATCCAGCCGTCGAAACGGGACCTGAGCTGCTCCAGATAGGCACCCGGGTCGGCGAGCCCGTCGACGTGGTCGATCCGCAGGCCGTCGATGAGGCCCTCGGCGGCCAGGCGGAACAGCAGGGCGTGGGTGGCCTCGAAGACCCGCTCGTCCTCCTGGCGCAGGCCGATCAGGCCGGAGATGTCGAAGAACCTGCGGTAGTTCGGCACGCCCTGCCCGGGGACGACCAGCCGGTCGCCCTCCCAGTCGAACCAGTGGGCGTAGGGCGACTCCCAGCCGTGCTCGGCGACGTCGGCCGCCATCGCCGACTGGAACGCCATGTGGTTGGGGACGATGTCGACCACGACGCCGAGGCCGTGGGCGCGGAACTCCGCGACCATCGCCCGGTAGCCGTCCTCGCCGCCGCGGTCCGCGTCGACCGCCGCGTGGTCGGCGACGTCGTAGCCGTGCTCGGAGCCCGGGACGGCCTGGAGGATCGGCGACAGGTAGACGTGCGAGACGCCCAGGTCGGCCAGGTAGGGGGCGATCGCGGCGGCGGCCGCGAAGCCGAAGGAGGGGGTGAGCTGGAGCCGGTAGGTCGCGCTGGGGGCCTCAGACACGGCGCAGCACCTGGACCGAACGGGACTCGACGGTGAAGGTCTCCGACGACTTGATCGACATGCCCGTGTCCGCGTCGAGGAGCGGATCGGCGGTGTCGAGGACCTTCAGCCAGTTCTCGCCGAACGCGTCGGGCGGCAGCGTGAACGGCTGCGGATCGTCGTCGGCGTTGAAGACCATCAGGAAGGAGTCGCCGACGATCCGCTCGCCGCGCCGGTCGGGCTCCTGGATGGCGTCCCCGTTGAGGAAGACCGAGATCGCGTTGGCGAAGCCGACCGACCAGTCGTCGTCGGACATCTCCCGGCCGCCGGGGGTGAACCAGGCGATGTCCTTCATCCCGCGGACCTTGCGGCCGTGCAGGAAGCGGCGGCGCCGGAAGACCGCGTGGCCGGAGTGGAGGGCGGCGAGCTTGCGGACCCAGTCGGTGGTCGTCTCGTGGGCGGCGTCCCAGTGGACCCAGGCCAGCTCGTTGTCCTGGCAGTAGACGTTGTTGTTGCCGCGCTGGGTGCGGCCCAGCTCGTCGCCGTGGGCCAGCATCGGGACGCCCTGCGACAGGAACAGCGTGGTCAGCAGGTTGCGTTTCTGCCGCTCGCGCAGCCCGTTGACCTGAGGATCCTCCGTGACGCCCTCGAAGCCGCAGTTCCACGAGCGGTTGTCGTCGGTGCCGTCGCGGTTGGCCTCGCCGTTCGCGTCGTTGTGCTTGTGGTTGTAGGACACGAGGTCGTTGAGCGTGAAGCCGTCGTGGCAGGTCACGAAGTTGATCGACGCCATGGGGCTGCGGCCGTCGTCGGCGTACAGGTCGGACGAGCCGGTCAGCCGGGAGGCGAAGTCGGGCATGATCCCGGGGCTGCCGCGCCAGAAGTCGCGGATGCTGTCGCGGAACTTGCCGTTCCACTCCGACCACAGCGGCGGGAAGTTGCCGACCTGGTAGCCGCCCTCGCCGACGTCCCAGGGTTCGGCGATCAGCTTCACCCGGGAGACGACCGGGTCCTGCTGGACGAGGTCGAAGAAGGCCGCGAGACGGTCGACCTCGTGGAACTGGCGGGCCAGGGTGGCCGCCAGGTCGAAGCGGAACCCGTCCACGCGCATCTCGGTGGTCCAGTACCGCAGCGAGTCCATGATCAGCTGGAGGACGTGCGGGTTGCGCATCAGCAGGCTGTTGCCGGTGCCCGTCGTGTCCATGTAGTAGCGGGGGTCCTCGTCGGTGAGGCGGTAGTACGAGGCGTTGTCCAGGCCGCGGAAGGACAGGGTCGGGCCCATGTGGTTGCCCTCGGCGGTGTGGTTGTAGACCACGTCGAGGATCACCTCGATGCCCGCCTCGTGCAGGGCCTTCACCATGGCCTTGAACTCCAGGACCGGGTCGGGGCCCGCGGCGTAGCCGTTGTGCGGGGCGAAGAAGCCGATCGTGTTGTAGCCCCAGTAGTTCCGCAGGCCCTTCTTCACCAGGTGGTCGTCGTGGACGAACTGGTGGATCGGCATCAGCTCGACCGCCGTGACGCCCAGGGACGTCAGGTAGTCGATCATCACCGGGTGGGCGAGCCCGGCATAGGTGCCGCGCTGCTCCTCCGGGATGTCGGGATGCAGCATGGTCAGGCCCTTGACGTGCGCCTCGTAGATCACCGTCTCGTGGTACGGGGTGCGCGGGGGGCGGTCGTCGCCCCAGTCGAAGTAGGGGCTGACCACCACGGATCGCATGGTGTGCGGGGCGGAGTCGAGGTCGTTCCGCGAGTCCTCGTCGCCGAAGGTGTAGCCGAAGCAGGCCTCGTCCCAGTCCATCTCGCCGTGCAGGGCCCGGGCGTAGGGGTCGAGGAGGAGCTTGCTCGGATTGCAGCGGATCCCGCGCTCGGGCTCGTAGGGCCCGTGGACGCGGTAGCCGTAGTGCTGGCCCGGCATGATCCCGGGCAGGTAGCCGTGCCAGACGAAGCCGTCGGCCTCCGGCAGGTCGTGACGTGTCTCACGTCCGTCCTGGTCGAACAGGCAGAGCTCGACTCTCTCGGCCGCCTCGGAGAAGATCGCGAAATTGGTGCCGGCCCCGTCGAAGTGGGCTCCCAGAGGCTGGGCGTCGCCAGGCCACATGTGCATCTCCCCTCGTCGCGGGGGGCCATTCCCAAGCGTCAATAGATCACACCAAAAGGGAGGGGCTAGTCAGATCGGGCGACCTTCCGGTAACTTAGGAGTGCCTAACCTAATCCCTCCCCACCTGCGGGTATGTTGATCTCGCAGGTCCTCAGAGAGTTGAAGGGCCCCCATGTACGTCTGCATCTGCAACGCCGTCACGGAAGACGCCGTTCACCAGTGCCTGGCCCATGGAGCTCGGAACTCGAAGGAGGTCAAGGAACGGACGGGCATGAAGCCCGGCTGCGGGTCCTGCACCAAGCGCCTGTGCGCGATGGTGAGCGAATGGCGGACGGCGTCCGAGCTGATGGACGCCATGACCGGAGGCCCCGCCGCGCTTCAGGCTGTGACATCGGAAACAACGGACGTACCGCCGCTGACCGTCGAGGTGGGCGCGGACCAGGACCGTCGGGTCGAAGAGGCCGCCTGACGGGTCCCTTTACGGACCGTCGGGTCGGCGAGGCTGCCTGACAGGTCCGCTTCGGCATGCCAATCTGACGGCATGCAAGGAGATAGCGAAGTCATCGCGTTGCTCAACGAGCAGCTCACCGCTGAACTGACGGCGATCAACCAGTACTTCCTGCACGCCAAGATGCAGGAGAACTGGGGCCTGGTGAAGCTGGCCAGGTACACCCGTCACGAGTCCATCGACGAGATGAAGCACGCCGAGAAGATCACCGACCGGTTGCTCTTCCTCGAGGCGCTGCCGAACTACCAGAAGCTGAACCCGCTCCGCATCGGTCAGACGATCAAGGAGCAGTTCGAGGCCGACATGCAGATCGAGCTGGAGGCCGTGAAGCGGCTGCGCGGCGGGATCGAGCTCATGCGCGCCAAGGGCGATGTCACCTCCGCCCGGATCTTCGAGGAGATCCTCGAGGACGAGGAAGGTCATGTCGACTACCTCGAAACCGAGCTGGAGCTGCTGGAGCGCCTCGGCGAGCCGCTGTATCTGCAGCGTTACACCGAGGCCAAAGAGGGTTCCTGATCTGGATTCCGTTATCTCCGCGTGACAGGCTAGGTGGTTCACCACGTGGAGGTACGGAATGGGCGAACACCTGGAGATCGAGCTGAAATTCGACGCGGACGCCGCCTTCGTCCCGCCGGATCTGTCCGATCTCGCCGAGGTGTCCGACCCGCAGGTCCACCGGCTGGAGGCGGTCTACTACGACACCGCCTCTCTCGCCCTGGCGGCCCGCAAGGTCACGCTGCGCCGCCGGACGGGCGGCCCTGACGAGGGCTGGCATCTGAAGCTCCCGGCGGGGCCCGACGCGAAACGCGAACACCGGGCCCCGCTGAGCGGCTCCCTTCCGGCGGAGCTCGCCGAGCTCGTCACCGCTTACACGCGCGGCGCCGAGCTCGTGCCGGTCGCGACCCTGTCGACGGTGCGGACCGTCCGGGAGGTGGTCTCCGCGGACGGCACCGCCGAGCTCGCCGACGATCTCGTCACCGGCTCCATCGAGGGGACTCCCGGCACCGAGTCCTGGCGCGAGATCGAGATCGAGGTCGTCACCGGCGAGAAGGACCAGCTCGCGCCGATCTCCGCCCGGCTGCTGGAGGCGGGGGCCTCCCGCGCGGCCACCTCCTCCAAGCTCGGCCGGCTGCTGGCGCCCCGCATCACCGCGCTGCCCGCCTGGGACGGCACCGCCGCGGGGGAGGCCGTGGTCCGGTATCTCGCGGGCCAGGTCGCCGACCTCCTGTACTGGGATCCGCGGGTCCGCCGCGAGGAGTACGACGCCGTCCACAAGATGCGGGTGGCGGTCCGGCGGCTGCGGAGCGTCCTCAAGAGCGCGGGGCCCGTCGTCGACCGCGGCGTCACCGATCGGCTCCAGCCCGAGCTGTCCTGGCTCGCCGACGTCCTCGGCGAGGTCCGCGACGCCGAGGTGCTGCACGAGCGCTTCGCCGCGCGGCTGGACTCCCTCCCCCAGGCCCCGTCGGTCGCGCCCGCCTGGCTCGACGAGATCAAGGCGAGGGAGAGCGCCGGATACGACCGGATCAGGGCCGAGCTGTCGGGCGGGCGCTACTTCGCCCTCCTGGACGCCCTGGAGGCCCTCCTGGAGTCTCCTCCGCTGACCCCGAGGGCCAAGAAGCCGGCCGTCAAGGAGCTGCCCCGCCTGCTGCGCCGTTCCTGGCGCCGGGTCGAGCGCGCCCACGCCGCCATCGCCGACGCCCCCGACGCGGCCGCGGGCGACGAGGCCCACCACGACACCAGGAAGGCCGCCAAGCGCGCCCGCTACACCGCGGACGCCACCCGCGAGGTCCTCGGCGACCAGGCCAAGGCCGTCTCCAGGGCCGCCAAGTGCCTCCAGGAGGTCCTGGGCCGCTTCCAGGACGGCGTGATCGCCCAGGAGGCCCTCCTGGCCGCCACGCCCGCCACGCCCGCCGACGGATTCCTCCTGGGCACCCTGTACGGCCTGGAACGGGCCGAGGTCACCACCGCCCTCGCCGAGGTCGAGGCCGCCTGGACCGCGGCCCGCGCCCAGGCCCTGCCCGCACTCGCCTGAACCGCTCCACCCGGACGCGGGCGAACGGAGCCGGGGCGCGTGGGGTTGGATGGAGGGGTGACGGGACGCTACTCGAATCTTGAACGGCCGCCGCTGAGCGAGCGCGGCCTGGAGCGCGCGCTGGTCAGGGACGGCGGGTTCTGGCGGCGGGTCTCCGTCGTCGCCGAGACCGGGTCCACCAACGCCGATCTCGCGGAGCTGGCGAAGGCGGGGGCCCCCGAGGGGACCGTGCTCGTCGCCGAGGCGCAGACGGCGGGCCGGGGGCGGCTGGGGCGGCAGTGGAGCGCGCCCGCCCGCTCGGGCCTGATGTTCAGCGTGCTGCTGCGCCCGGGACCGGCGGTCCCGCCGGGCCGTCTCGGCTGGATCCCGCTGCTGACCGGGGTGGCCGTGGCCACCGCGGTCCGGTCGGTGACCTCGCGGGCGGGGGCGGGCGAGTTCGGCGAGGCCACCGGCAAGGCGATCGTGTCGGCGGGGCTGAAGTGGCCGAACGACCTGCTGGCCGGGGAGCGGAAGCTGGCGGGGATCCTGGCCGAGCGGGCCGGGGAGGCGGTCGTGGTCGGTGTCGGCCTGAACGTCTCCCTCAGGGAGGACGAGCTGCCGGTTCCCGCGGCCACCTCGCTGGTCCTCGAGGACGCCGCCGTCAGCGACCGCGAGACCGTGCTGAAGGCGATCCTGCGCGAGACGGCCCTGCGGTACGGGGAGTGGCGCGCGGCCGACGGCGACCCCGACGGCAGCGGGCTCCGCGCGGCCTACCGGGATCTCTGCGTCACTCTCGGTCAGGAGATCAGGATCGAGCTGCCCGGCGGCGAGAGCGTGCCGGGGACCGCCGTGGACGTCGATCTGGACGGCCGTCTGGTCGTTTCCACTGATGGCGGGCGCAGGGCCTTCTCCGCGGGAGACGTGATCCATGTCGGCAAACCAGGACCCAACGGGACAGCAGTGACTACTGTCACATAATCTGTGACGCGCGGATGAGGGAGGTCGGCTCCCACCGCCGGATCGGGGAGTTGAGCGCATTGCCAGGGCAGGCACCTGAGCCCAAGGAGCTGGAAGAGCTCCTGCTCGGCGGACAGATGCGGTACACCCGCCTGGACGCCGCGCGCCTGACCGGCGTCCCGCTGGCCTTCACCGAGCGGCTGTGGCGCTCCTTCGGCTTCCCGCGCCCGCCGGACGACGTCCCGGCCTTCACCGAGGGCGACCTGGACGCCCTGAAGCGGATCAAGGAGCTCCTCGACCGCCGGGTCATGGGCGCCGAGTCCGAGGAGGTCATGCTCCGCCAGGTCCGCGCCGTGGGCCAGACCATGGCCAAGCTGGCCGAGTGGCAGTCCGGCATCCTCACCGGCGCGCTCAACGACGCCGCCCTCAACGAGGACTCCATGCGCTTCATCGGCGAGCTGGCCGAGGAGTTCCTCAAGGAGATGGAGCCGCTGCTCGTCCACGCCTGGCGGCGGCAGCTCGCCGCGGCGGGCGCGCGGGCCCTGGCCTCCGCCCAGCACGACGGCGACGCCCTCCCCGGACGCCCCCCGATCGCCGTGGGCTTCGCCGACATGGTCTCCTTCACCGCGATGTCCCGCGAGCTGGACGAGCTGGAGCTCGGCCGGGTGGTCGAGCGCTTCGAGGAGACCGCGGCCGACATCGTGGCCGTCCACGGCGGGCGGCTGGTCAAGACCCTCGGCGACGAGGTCCTCTACTCCGCCGACGACCCCCGGGTGGGGGTGGACATCGGCCTGGCGATCGCCGAGGCGGTCAAGGACGAGACCGAGGTCCCCGACGTCCGGGTGGGGGTGGCCTACGGGCCCGTGCTGCCCCTGATGGGCGACATCTTCGGCACGACGGTCAACATGGCGTCCCGGCTGACCTCCATCGCCAGGCCCGGCACCCTGGTCGCCGATCCCGCGCTGGCGGCGGCCCTGGAGGGCGACGGCGCCTACGAACTGGTCCGGATCGTCCGGCGCCCGGTTCGCGGGCTGGGAATCATTCAGCCGTATGTCATCCGGCGCACGAGTAAATATCCTTGATTCGGGTGATGTACGTCTCGGTGGGGTTGTCCGTCACCCCCCGTTAGCCTTGTGTTCATTTTCGAGGGGGATCATCAAACATCATGAGTGTCAATCCCGGACAAATCCCTCACGGAGACTATCTACCTGACGACCGTTTCCTCGATCGTGAGGAGAGCTGGCTGCGGTTCAACCAGCGTGTCCTGGAACTCGCCGAGGATCCTCGGCTGCCCCTGCTCGAACGGGTCCGCTTTCTGTCGATCTTCGCGACCAACCTGGACGAGTTCTTCATGGTCCGGGTCGCCGGCCTGGCCCGCCGGATGGCGACCGGGCTCGCGGTGCGGTCGGCGTCCGGCCGGCAGCCCCGCGAGGTGCTGGAGCGCACCGCCGTCGTCGCGCACGAGCTGATGCTCCGGCACGCCAAGTGCTTCCACGACGACCTGCTGCCCGCGCTCGGCAAGCACGACATCGAGATACTGCGCTGGGACGAGCTGGCCGAGACCGAGCAGGAGCACCTGCGGCGGCTCTTCCGCGAGCGGATCTACCCGGTGCTCACCCCGCTGGTCGTCGACTCCGCCCATCCCTTCCCCTACATCTCGGGTCTCTCGCTGAACCTCGCCGTGGTCGTCCGGGACCCCGACACCGAGGCCAGGCTGTTCGCCCGTGTGAAGGTCCCCGAGGTGCTGCCGCGCTTCATCGAGGCCTCCCCGAACCGGTTCACCCCGCTCGAGGACGTCATCGCCGCGCACCTCACCCAGCTCTTCAACGGGATGGAGATCCTGGAGCACCACGCGTTCCGGGTGACCCGCAACCAGGACCTCGAGGTCGACGAGGACATCACCGAGGACCTGCTCCAGGCGCTGGAGAAGGAGCTGCTGAAGCGCCGGTTCGGGCCGCTGGTCCGGCTGGAGGTCGAGGACACGATCTCCGACGAGGTGCTGGAGCTGCTGGCGTCCGAGATGACCGTGCACGAACGCGAGATCTACCGGGTTCCGGGCCCGCTGGACCTCGGCGGGATGAGCGCGATCGCCGACCTGGACCGCTCCGAACTGAAGTACACGCCGTTCGTGCCGTCCAAGACGGCGCTGCCCGCCGACGGGTCGATCTTCTCCGCCCTGCGCGAGCGCGACGTCATGGTGCACCACCCCTACGACTCGTTCACCACGAGCGTCCAGCGGCTGATCACCGAGGCGTCGCAGGATCCGAAGGTTCTGGCGATCAAGCAGACCCTGTACCGGACGAGCGGCGACTCGCCGATCGTCGAGGCATTGATCGAGGCGGCCGAGAACGGCAAGCAGGTCGTCGTGATCGTCGAGATCAAGGCGCGGTTCGACGAGAGCGCCAACATCAAGTGGGCCCGCAAGCTGGAGGACGCGGGCTGCCACGTCGTCTACGGCTTCGTCGGGCTGAAGACGCACTGCAAGCTGTCGATGGTCGTCAGGCAGGAGGCCGACGGCACGCTGCGGCGCTACTGCCACATCGGCACCGGCAACTACCACCCGAAGACCGCCCGGCTGTATGAGGACCTCGGCCTGCTCACGGCCGACACCGAGATCGCCGAGGACGTCACCGAGCTGTTCAACCACCTGACCGGGTACTCCCGCCAGGTCTCCTACCGGCAGCTCCTGGTCGCCCCGAACACCCTGCGCAGCGGGCTGGTCCTGCGGATCGAGCGGGAGATCGGGCACCACAGGGCCGGCCGCCCGGCGCGGATCCGGCTCAAGTGCAACAGCCTGGTCGACGAGGTGCTCATCGACGCCTGCTACCGGGCGTCGCAGGCCGGGGTGCCGGTGGACATCTGGGTGCGCGGGATATGCGCCCTCCGTCCGGGCGTCCCCGGGCTCTCCGACACGATCCGGGTCCGGTCGATCCTCGGCCGGTTCCTGGAGCACTCGCGGGTCTTCGCCTTCGAGTGCGGCGGGAATCCGGAGGTGTGGTTCGGCAGCGCCGACCTCATGCATCGCAACCTGGACCGGCGGGTCGAGGCCCTGGTCAGGGTCAACGACATCGCCCACCGCGACGATCTGATCAAGCTCCTGGACAAGGGCATGGCCGAGGACACCGCCTCCTGGCGGCTCGACGGCGACGGCGTCTGGACCCGCCCGGCCGAGGACGTCCCGACCCAGGACATCCAGACCCATCTGATGCGCACGCGACGTTGGAGAACGGTGGATGGCAGCTGAGCCGACCACGTTGGAGGCCGGAACCGTACGGGCCGCCGGAGCGATCCTCTGGCGGCCGGGCCCGGCCGGGGTGCAGGTGGCGCTGGTCCACCGGCCCAAGTACGACGACTGGAGCTTTCCCAAGGGCAAGGCGAAGAGCGCCGAGCACATCCTGCGGACCGTCCGGCGCGAGCTGCGTGAGGAGACCGGGGCGACGGTCCGGCTGGGCTCGCGGCTGCCCTCCGTCTCCTACCTGAAGGACGGGCGGCCCAAGCGCGTCGACTACTGGTCGGCGGAGGTCCTCGCGGCCGGGGCCTTCCGGCCGAACGACGAGATCGACGAGGTCCGCTGGGCGAGCGTGCCCGAGGCCCTGGCCGTGCTCAGCTACGAGCACGACGAGAGCCTGCTGCGGACCTGGTCGGGGCTGCCGCGCACGACCCGTCCCGTGGTGGTGCTCCGGCACGCCTCGGCCGGTGAGAAGCGCTTCTGGCAGGGCGCGGACTTCCTGCGGCCGCTCGACCCGCGCGGCCGCTGGGAGGCCGCCGAGCTCGCCGCGCTCCTCCAGGCCTACGCTCCGCTCAAGCTGATCAGCTCGACGACCCAGCGCTGCATCGAGACGATGCTGCCCTTCGCCGCGACGGGATCCCCCACCGGCTCGATCACCACCGACCCGCACTTCACGGTCGGCTCCCCCTGGCTGGCCGAGGCCGTCCCGCACTTCCGCACGCTGCTGCGCGAGCCGCACGACGGCCTCCTGGTGTGCACCCACGGCGAGCTGGTCCCCGATCTGATCCACACCCTGTGCGCGGTGTTCGACGCCAAGACGCCGGAGGATCCGGCCCTCCGCAAAGGCGCCTTCTGGGTCTTCCACGTCACTTCCGACGCCCTCGTCTCCCTGGAACACCACGCGCCCGCCCTGTGACCGCGTGTCACGGTGGATCGGTCCAGCACGGCGCCTGATGATGACCGCGTGAGCACCGTTCCACCGGAAGCCGTCATCGTCTCCGCCGTCCGCAGCCCGATCGGCCGGGCCGGTGACGGGTCGCTGGCCGGGGTCAGGGCCGACGATCTGCTGGCGGCCGTGGTCGAGGCCGCGCTGGCCCGGGTGCCCGAGCTCGATCCGACGGGCGTCGACGAGCTGATCGCCGGATGGGCGTCGCAGGAGGGCGGGCCGGGGGCGAACATCGCCAGGATCGCGGCGCTGCTCCTCGGCTGGGACCATCTGCCCGGGGTGACCGTCAACCGGTTCTGCGCCTCCTCGCTCCAGGCGATCCGGCAGGCGGCTCAGGCCGTCCGGTGCGGGGACGCCTCGGTCGTGATCGCGGGGGGCGTCGAGTCGTCGTCCCTGCGGTCTTCGGAGCCGGGGGGAGCGGAGAATCCGGTGTTCGCGGAGGCCGGGGAGCGCAGTGCCGCCGCCGCGCAGGGCGGCGGCCGGGCCTGGACCGATCCGCGGCTGCGCGGCGAGCTCCCCGACCCCTACATCGCGGCCGGGCTGGCCGCCGAGAACGTCGCGGACCGCTACGGCATCACCCGGGCCGACATGGACGCCTACGCCGCCCAGTCCCAGCGCCGCGCCCTCGAGGCCGCCGCCCGGGGCCTGCACGAGATGATGCCGGTCAAGGCCCCCGGCGGCCGGAAGGTCCAGGCCGACGACTGCCCGCGGGCCGGGGTGACCGCGGGATCGCTGTCGGCGCTGCCGCCGCTGTTCCGCCCCGACGGCCGGGTGACGGCCGGCAACAGCGCGCCCGCCTCGGACGGAGCGGCCGCCGTGATCGTCATGTCCGCCGAGCTGGCCGCGATCCGCGGCATCGAGCCGCTGGCCAGGATCCGGGCCACGGCGGTCTCGGCGCTCTCCCCCGAGCTGGAGGGCCCCTCCCCCGTGGCCGCCACCCGTGCGGCCCTGGCCAGGGCGGGCATGTCCCTCGCCGACATCGACGTCGTCACCACCAACGAGCCGTTCGCCGCGCAGGTCCTGGCCTACTGCTCCGACCTGGGCCTCGACCCGGCGCGGGTGAACGCCCCCGGCGGCTCGATCGCGCTGGGCGAGCCCCAGGGGGCCACCGGCGCCCGGCTGGCCGCCACCACCCTGGAGACCCTCAGGCACAGCGGCACCGGCACCGCGCTCGTCACCCTCTCCGCCCGCGGCGGGCAGGGCATGGCGATGGTCCTCGAAGCACCTTGACGGGCATCACCTTGACGCGCCTCACCCTGAGGAGAGGTCCTTCGCCAGGTGCACGGCGTGCCCGAGGCCGGGCGCCGTCTCCTGCGACCTGACGTAGCCCAGCCGCTCGTAGAGGGCGATGTTCGAGGCCATCAGCCGGTGCGTGTAGAGCCGCACCGCGGGCAGCCCGAGGCGCCGCGCCTCGTCCTCGGCGAAGGCCAGCAGCGCGCGGCCCAAGCCCCTGCCCTGGGCCGCGGGATCGACGGCGACGTTCTCGACCAGCAGGACGCCCGGCTCGGGGACCAGGACGATCAGCGCGCTGACCGGGTCTCCCAGCACCGAGACGCGCCCGTCCGCGATGAGGGCGGTGTAGTCCGCCCCCATCGGGACCGGGCGCATGCCGACGACCGGGATCCAGGGCTCGTAGGCGGCCCGGACGATCTCCCTGACCCGGGGCTCGTCGGCCCCCGTCGCGGCCCTGGGCATCAGCCGGTGTTCTGCAGGCCGGCGGCGACGCCGTTGACCGACAGCAGCAGGAGGTTCTCCAGCTGGGGCCGGGCGGAGTCGGGCGTGGAGTCGTGGCGGAGCGCGGTGAGGGCGCGCAGCTGGAGGTGGGACAGGGCGTCTACGTAGGGGTTGCGGAGCTCGACGGCGCGGGACAGCACCTTGCGGTTCTCCAGCAGGCGGGTGTGGCCGGTGACGCTGAGGACCAGTTCCAGGGTGCGGTCGTACTCGTCCAGGACCGTCCCGGTCAGGTCGGGACGCCGCCCGAGGGCCAGGTAGCGCTGGGCGATGTACCGGTCGGTCTTGGCCAGGGCCATCTCGGCGTTGTCGATGAGGGCGTTGAACAGCGGCCACGACTCGTAGGCCTCGCGCAGCGCCGGGTCGCCCGCCACCGAGGCCAGGCCGCTGCCCAGGCCGTACCAGGCCGGGAGGTTGAGGCGGGTCTGGGTCCAGGCGAAGACCCATGGGATGGCGCGCAGGTCGTCGAGGGTGCTGGCGCCGGTCCTGCGCGCCGGACGGGAGCCGATCCGCAGGTCGCCGATCTCGGCCAGCGGGGAGACCTCGGAGAACCACTCGGCGAAGCCCTCGGCCTCGACCAGGGAGCGGAACGCCTTGTGGGCGGCCTCGGACAGCTTGTCGGCCATCGGGCGGAAGCGCTCGGCGGCGATGCGGGCCTTCTCCTCGACCGCGGGGGTCGAGGCCAGCAGGACGGCGTTGGTGACCTGCTCGACATGACGGCGGGCGATCTCGGGGTGGCCGTAGCGGGCGAAGATCACCTCACCCTGCTCGGTGACCTTGAAGCGGCCGTCGACCGAGCCGGGGGCCTGGCCGAGGATGGCGCGGTTGGCGGGGCCTCCGCCGCGGCCGAGCGAGCCGCCGCGGCCGTGGAAGAGGGTCAGGGTGATGTCGTTGGCCGCGGCCCACTCGGCGAGGGCCTCCTGGGTGTCATAGAGCAGGAGCGTCGCGCTGGTCGGGCCGAGGATCTTGGCCGAGTCGGAGTAGCCGAGCATGATCTCCAGCCGGCGGCCGGTCTGGCCGAGGCGGCGCTGGACCGGGACGAGCTTGATCGCCTCCTCCAGGACCGAGACGGCCCGCTCCAGGTCGTCGCCCGTCTCGAACAGCGGGACGACGTCGAGGGTCGGGGCGCCGTCGCCGAGGGAGGCCGCCAGCTCGTAGACGGCGTCGATGTCGGCGGCCGTGCGGCTGAACGACACGATGTAGCGGCAGCACGCCTCGACGCCGAAGCGCTTCTGCGCCCAGGCCACGACCCGCAGCGTGTCGAGGACCTCCTCGGTCTCCTCCGAGAGGGCGCCGCCGGCCCTGACCTCGGCCAGGGCCCGCTCGTGGACGGCCGAGTGCTGGCGGATCTCGAGCTCGGCCAGGTGGAAGCCGAAGGTCTCGACCTGCCAGATGAGGTGCTGGAGGTCGCCGTAGGCCTGGCGGACGGCACCGGCCTCGGCCAGGGAGTCCTGGATCAGCACCAGGTCGTCCAGGAGGGCCTCGGGGCCGGTGTAGCCGAGGTCGGCGTTGCGCTCGCGGGTCGCCCTGATCCGCTCGGCGGCGTACAGGAGGTACTGGCGGTGCGGCTCGCCGGGCGACTTGGCGGCGATCTCGCCGAGGACCTCGGGCTGGGAGGTGCGGGCCGCGCCGAGGGCGTTGCGCAGCGCCCGCGAGGCGGGCGTGGTGGCCTCGTGGACGGTCAGCCTGCGGCCGATGCGGGTCGCGGCGTTCTCCAGCGCGATCAGGACGTGCTGCGACTGGATCTTGAGCGCCTTGCGGGTGACCTGGGCGGTGACGAACGGGTTGCCGTCGCGGTCGCCGCCGATCCAGGAGCCGAACCGCAGGTAGGCAGGGGCCTTCGGGGGCTGGGCCCCGCCCAGGTCGGTCTCGTCGTCGTCCTTCAGCACCGAGTCGAGCGAGCGGTAGATCTGCGGGACGACCCGGAAGATCGTCTCATCGAAGGCGGCGAGGGCGGTGCGGACCTCGTCGAGGGGGTCCATCTGCTGGTGGCGGCGCTGGGCGGTGCGCCACAGGAGGTCGATCTCCTCGCGCATCTTGCGGCGCAGGTCGAGCTTCTCGGTGTGGGCGCCGTTGTCGTTGTAGCGGTGCAGCAGATCGGAGATCCGGGTGATCGCGGTGACGACGGCGCGGCGGCGGGCCTCGGTCGGGTGGGCGGTGAAGACCGGGCGGAACTCCAGGCCCTCCAGCGCGGCGGCAGGGTCGGCCAGGGCGTCGACGGCGGCCTTGAAGGTGCCGGAGCCCGAGGCGCCGGGGACGTCCCGCTCGCGCAGCGTGCGGATCCGGTGGTGCTCCTCGGCCAGGTTGGTGAGGTGGAAGTACACGGAGAAGGCGCGGGAGACCAGCTCGGAGCGGTCGAGGGACCACCCGGAGACGAGCTCGGCCACCTTCTCCCCGGGGATCTCGCCCTTGCGGGCGGCGATCACCGAACGGCGGAGGTTCTCCACGTCGTCCAGGAGGTCCTGGCCGCGGTACTCGACCAGCACCTGGCCGAGCAGCGCGCCCAGCAGCCGGACGTCGGCCCGCAGCTCTTCAGGCAGGTCAAGACGGATCTGGGATGCAAGGCTCTCGGTCACACGCCCCATCCTATTCCGGCGGTATTGGTCTATACCACGTGGGCTGGGACACCCCGGTGCGGCCCGCCTGACAAGTGTCCGGTTACTCTTTCGCGCATGGCGATGGAAGCTGTTGCCCCTCAGGGTGAGAACACGGTGGAAGAGATCGACATCCACACCACCGCGGGAAAGATCGCGGATCTGGAGCGGCGCCGGCACGAGGCCGTTCACGCGGGTTCGGCGGCGGCCGTGGAGAAGCAGCACGCCAAGGGCAAGATGACCGCCCGGGAGCGGATCGACGCCCTTCTCGACGAGGGCTCGTTCGTCGAGTTCGACGAGTTCGCGCGGCACCGGTCGACGATGTTCGGGCTGGAGAAGAAGCGCCCCTACAGCGACGGCGTCGTCATCGGCTACGGCACGGTCGACGGCCGTCAGGTGTGCGTGTTCTCCCAGGACGTCATGGCCTTCGGCGGATCGCTGGGCGAGGTCTACGGCGAGAAGATCGTCAAGATGCTCGACCTGGCCCTGAAGACCGGCTGCCCGATCATCGGGATCAACGAGGGCGGCGGCGCGCGGATCCAGGAGGGCGTGGTCGCGCTCGGGCTCTACGCGGAGATCTTCAAGCGGAACGTGCACGCCTCCGGCGTCATCCCCCAGATCTCGCTGATCATGGGCGCTGCGGCCGGCGGGCACGTCTACTCCCCCGCGCTGACCGACTTCATCGTCATGGTCGACCAGACCTCGCACATGTTCATCACCGGCCCCGACGTGATCAAGACCGTCACGGGCGAGGAGGTGACGTTCGAGGAGCTCGGCGGCGCGCACACCCACAACGCCAAGTCGGGCGTCGCCCACTACATGGCCAGTGACGAGGGCGACGCGCTGGAGTACGTGAAGGCGCTGCTGTCCTACCTGCCCTCCAACAACATGTCCGAGGCGCCGGAGTTCGAGCCGGCCGCCGACCTCGACCTCGTCGAGGAGCTGGACACCCTCATCCCCGACTCGGCCAACCAGCCCTACGACATGCACACCGTGATCGAGGCGGTCCTGGACGACGGAGAGTTCCTCGAGGTCCAGCCGCTGTTCGCGCCGAACATCATCGTCGGTTACGGCCGGGTCGACGGCCGCAGCGTCGGCGTCGTGGCCAACCAGCCGATGCAGTTCGCGGGCTGCCTCGACATCGGCGCGTCGGAGAAGGCCGCGCGGTTCATCCGCACCTGCGACGCCTTCAACGTGCCCGTGCTGACCTTCGTGGACGTCCCCGGCTTCCTCCCGGGCACCGACCAGGAGTGGGACGGCATCATCCGGCGCGGCGCGAAGCTGCTCTACGCCTACGCCGAGGCGACCGTCCCGCTCGTCACGGTGATCACCCGCAAGGCCTACGGCGGCGCCTACGACGTCATGGGGTCCAAGCACCTCGGCGCGGACGTCAACCTGGCCTGGCCGACCGCCCAGATCGCCGTCATGGGCGCCCAGGGCGCGGTCAACATCCTCTACCGGCGCGAGCTGGCGGCCTCCGACGATCCCGACACCCGCAGGGCCGAACTCATCACCGAGTACGAGGACACGCTCGCCAACCCCTACATCGCGGCCGAGCGCGGCTACGTGGACGCCGTCATCCGGCCGTCCGAAACTCGTATTCAGGTCATCAAGGCGCTGCGGGCCCTCAAGGAAAAGCGCAAGACGCTGCCTCCCAAGAAGCACGGGAACATTCCCCTCTAAGGAGGAGCAATCATGAGCGAACGCCCCTTTCTGCAGGTCGTCAAAGGCGATGCCACCCCGGAGGAGATCGCGGCATTGATCGCCGTGATCTCCGCCCGGGCGGCGGCCGCCGCTCCCGCGCCCGAAAAGCGGGGATCTGCCTGGACCGACCGTTCCCGGCTGGCGCGGCGGCCCCTCCGGCACGGTCCCGGAGCCTGGCGCTCCAGCGCCCTTCCGGGCTGATCGGCGGCGGTCTCGGACCGCCCGGAACCCCACCCCCCAAATCTTCCAATCGCCGTGGACAAGTAGGCCCTGGGAAAGGCTCGGTACACATAAGGTGGGGTTCCCATGGCTACCTCGGAGTTCATACCGCAACCTGCCCGCTATGCCGTTTTCGTCGACGCGGGTTATCTTTACGCGGCATCCGGGGCATTGCTCCTGGACGCCGGTTCACGTCGCGAATACAGGGTCTTCGCGGAAAAGTTGATCAAGTCGCTGACGGCGCACGCCGACGCGCAGATCTCCGGCGAGCTGCTCCGGTTGTACTGGTTCGACGCGGCGCCGCGCAGGCAGCCGACCGTCGAGCAGCGCGTGATCGCCAACCTGCCGCTGGTGAAGCTCAGGCTGGGGAACCTGAACGCCCAGGGACAGCAGAAGGGCGTCGACGCCCAGCTCAGGGCCGATCTGGAGGCTCTCGCACGGCACCGGGCCATCACCGACGCGGTGCTGCTCGCGGGCGACGAGGACATGCTTCCGGCCGTCGAGGCGGCCCAGCGGTACGGCGTCCGGGTCCATCTGTGGGGCGTCGAGCCGACGCACGGATCGAACCAGGCCGAGTGGCTGGTCTGGGAGTCCGACACCGTCGAGGTGCTCCCCGCCGACTTCCTGCGGCCCTATTTCGCCAAGGCCGGGATGCTGTCGGTGCCGGCCAGCTCGCCGCCGCCGGTCGTCACGGTCAACGGGCCGAAGCCGCCGGTGCCCTCCCCCGCCCAGGTGTTCGCCGGGAAAGTGGCTCCGGTTCCCGTACCGAAGCCGGTCGCCCCGGTCATGAAGGCGCCGGTCCCGGTCGCGGCCACCGAGTCCAAGCTCGGGCCCGACCGCAACCAGATGCTCGAGGTCGGCGAGCACGTGGCGCAGAAGTGGGTCTTCGAGCGCGGCCGCGACAACATCCGCGACCTGCTGCCGGGACCGATCCTGCCGCCCGTCATCGACAAGGAGCTCCTCATCGACGCCGAGAAGGTCCTCGGCCGCTCGCTGCGCCCCTACCAGGAGGCCCGGACCTGGCTCCGGGACGGCTTCTGGGAGCGCGTCTACCGCGAGTTCGGCATCGGCATCGGGAAGTCCGACTAGCAGTAATCTTCCCGGCTGCGACACGGAGCGTGTTCGAACGGGTACATTCTGCGGCGTGAGGCACCCTCGGCGGCTACTGATCGCAGTGTCGGCGCTCGCCGTCGTCCTGACGGCGGGCTGTGAGACGGTGCCGTTCCGGACGGCGGACCACCGGAACACCGGCGTGATCGGGTTCGGGGCCGTCGCCCCCTACGTCACGGCGCGTCCGGGGGTCTCCGCGCCCGCCCCGGTCGCGGCGCCCGCACCCGAACCCGTTCCGGTGCCGGTGCCGGTGAAGCCGACGGTGAACCGGGTGAACGTCTATGCGGCCGCCCGGCTCAGCCCGGCCGTCCGCGGCCTGCCGGTGCGGCTGTTCGCCCCGCACGGCAGGGTCGTCGCGGTCCTCGACCCGGTCACGTCCCGGCAGATCGCCAAGGTCAGGACGCCGAAGCCGGTCCTGCGGGTGGTGCCGTCCTGGGACCTGAAGACGCTGTGGCTCACCGGGCCCGGGCTCCTCGCCCCGCTGAACCCGCGCAGCCTCAAGCCGGGGAGGAACCTCAGGCCCCGGGGAGCGTCCGCGCTCTACTTCACCCCCGACGGGCTGACCGCGCTGCTGTTCACCGGCCGCCGGCTGGAGTTCCGCGACCCGCACCGGCTCAAGGTCCGCTCGTCGATGAGGCTGCCGTGCCCGGCGACGGGCCCCGCCGACTTCTCCGCCGACGGCTCGTTCCTCGCGGTCGCCTGCGCCGGATCGCTGCTCCGCCTCGACTGGCTGACCGGCGAGGTCACCCACCGGGTGCCGCTGCACGGGAGGGCCGCCCAGGTCCTGCTGTCGCCCGACGGCTCCGCCTTCTTCCTGACCGGGCCCCGGGGGGTGCGGCGCTTCGACGCCGCCTCGCTCGCCGAGACCACGCCGCTGAGGACGTCCCATCCGGTCGAGTCGCTGGCCGTCACCCGGGACGGCGCCACCCTGTTCGCCAGCGGCAGGGCCCGCGTGACCGCCCTGGCCCTGCCCGCCGGCTCCCCGGCCAGGACCTGGCGGCTCCCCGCCCCCGCCACCCTCGACGCCCTGTCCCCGGCGACCCGCACCCTCTGGCTCCACTCCGCCAAGGCCCTCACGCCCTACGGCCCCACCGGCCGCCCCCTGAAGCCGCTGAAGATCGCCGCCACGACGCTCACCGTCTTCCCCCAGCCGGGCCGCTACAGCCTCGGCCGCACCTACCGTTAGGCGCCCCGTCAGGCGCCGCGGATGTAGAGGCGTTCGGGGGTGAGCTCGTCGATGAGGGCCTCGGTCTCGGGCTGGAGGAGGTCGAGGTCGGCGCGGCCGCGGAGTTCGTCGATGACGGACTGGACGGCGCGGCTGTCGCCGGAGGCGTCGGTGGCGCGGAGCAGGTCGCGCCAGAGGCCCTCGTCGTCGGGGGCCAGGCGGAGGCCGGAGCGGGCGGCGTCCACGGCGGCCTGGTGGTCGCGGTCGTCGAGCCGGATGACGGTGAGGCGGTGGGCGGCGTCGACCACGCGGGCGACCGTCTCGTACTCGACGGAGTCGGTGGCCAGCCAGGCGTAGCGGCCCTTGGGGCGGGGCGAGAGCAGCGGGCCCCGGACGAGCTCCAGGGCCGTCGAGAGGAAGGCCTGCTCGTTCTGCGGCTCGGCCGCCGAACGCCACACCAGGAAGCGGAACTCCTGCCAGTCGACGCTGACCTGGGAGCCCAGCCGGATTCTGCCGCGCTCGTCGCTGTAGAGGTTGGGACGGCCGCGGGAGTCGCGGCCCAGCCAGTCGGCGGCCATGGCGAGGGTCGCGTCACGGGCTCCCGCGGTGATGCCACGCGGCCAGATGGCGCCGGACAGGACCGTCGGGTGGACGCCGCCGGGGTGGGTCGCCAGATAGGCCAGGACCTCGGTGCAGATGTCACGGCGGGCGTCGTCGATGGGGCCGGGGGCCGTCACGCTGATCGGGCCGAGCAGCCGGACGTCGACCACGGGGGCCTCACCGGACGACTCGGGCTGCTCGGGCCTCGGCAGCGGGACGCCGTCCTGCTGGGCCGTGGTCGTGAACAGGCGGGCGACGGCCCGGTACTGGGGCTCGCTGATGCGCTGGGCGTCGACCTCGAAGCCGAGGACCCCCGCGGACAGCAGCCCCGACTCCTCGATGCGCCAGTGCCAGGTGGCGTCCTCGACGTGCCCGGCGACCAGGAAGCCCGCCGACAGCCTGCGGCCGGTGCGGGCGAGGGCGACCAGCCGCTGGGCGTCGGCCTTGGTGGGCTGGTCGGCCATGATCAGGTAGTGCGGCATCCAGGCCTCGCCGGAGACTCCGCGGCAGCGGCCGGTGAGGACCGAGTCGGTGCCGGCGGCGTCGAGGGCCTCCTTCACCTGGGCGGTGCGGGCCTCCAGCTCGGGGAGCGCGTCGGCGAGCGAGTCGTGGCAGTGGATGCGGGCGGGGGCGATCGCGGCGAGCTCGTCGCCGAAGCCCACGAGGGTCAGCCGCATGTGGTCCGACCAGGTGTTGGTGGCCAGCTCCACGGCGATCGCGGCGAGGGCCGCCTTGCGCTGCTCGGGATGGCCGTCCAGGGAGATGAGGCCGTGCGCGGCCTCCAGGTCGGCCAGGACCCGGCCGCCCTCGTCGGTGCCGAGCGAGATCAGGCCCGGGTAGGGGGCCAGGACGTCGGCGAAGTCGCGGGAACGGAGAGGTTCGAGGGCCGACGGGTTCAGCCGCCAGACCTGGCCGCCGTCGTGCGCCTCCCACGGGGCCGGCGGGTTCGGGTCGGCGGGAGCGATCCACAGGTCGAGGCTGTGGGCGCCGAGGTGGACGCCGTAGATGGTCGGCAGGGTCCGCTGCTGGGCGGCCAGGCCCTTGGACAGCAGCCGCAGGCCGAGATCGAGGGTCCGGACGGCCGCGGGGTCGGCGCCGATCCGCAGCGCCTGTTCGGCGGCGGCGGGCTCGCCCTCGGGACGGGCGATCATGCGGCCGTAGCCGCGGTTGACCATCTGGATCCGGCGGCGCCTGGCGAGCGCGGCCACGACCCCGGCGGCCAGCAGCGAGGTCGCGGCGAGCGCCTCCGGCCAGGGGAAGGACTCCTGCTGCGGGTTCTCCTTGGCCGGAGCCTGCTTCGCCGGGTCCTGCCGGGGAGAGGGGTAGTGCTCGCCGAGCGTCGAGGGCTGCTGCGACGGGCGCGGGGTGTCCGGCAGCGTCGGCTTGGGGGTGGCGCCGTTGCCCGGCGGCGGCACGACCGCGTCCGAGGGCGACGGCGACGCCGACGGCGTCTGGGACGGAGCGGGCGTCTGCGACGGCTTGGGGGTGTCCTGCTGCTTCGGCGTCTGCGACGGGCCGGGGGTGGCCGGGCCCATCGGCGGGATCGCGTCGCCCGAGTCGTGCGGCGCGGGCGTCTGCTGGGGCGCGGGCGTCTGCGACGGGGCGGGCTTGTCCGGAGTCGGCCTCTCCGGAGCCGGCTTGGTCGGGGCCGGGGTCTGCGAGGGCACCGGGTCGCTCATCGGCGGGATCGAGGAGTCGTAGTCCGGCGCGGGCGTCTGCTGGGGCGCCGGTGTCTGCGAGGGTGCCGGGGTCTGCGAGGGTGCGGGCGCCGGGGTCTGGGACGGGGCCGGGGTCTGCGACGGCGGCGGCGGGGTGTGCTGCTCGGACCGCGGCGGGGCCGGCTTGTCGGGGACGGCGTGGCCGTGGTGGAAGAAGTCCTGGAGGTCGGACTTGGGGATGACCTGGGTGTGCTCGGCGTCGGCCGGCATCTCCATGATCCAGCCGGGCCGGATCAGGCTGGCCTTGTGCAGGTGCGAGCCGTCGGGCTGGACGTGGTTCTTGTTGAGCTCGTAGATCTCCTTGTAGCGGCGGCCGTCGCCGAGGCACTTCTCGGCGATCTCCCACAGCGACTCGTGGTGGCGGCCGTGCGGAGGGTTCACCCGGTAGATCTTGGTGGTGGCGTTGTCCGCCGCGGCGTCGGCGTCGAGCCGTTCCGGCGAGGCCATCGTCTGCCCGTTGAGGTGGCCGCCGGCCATCGCGTTCAGCGGCTCGTAGACGGCGACGTTCGTGACCGGCGGCTGGTGGACCACGTGCGCCGCGAACGCGGGCATGATCGCGGTGGTGGCGGTGAACAGCAGCAGCACCGCGACGACCAGCTTGTGCACGACCGCCTGGGTCGCCCCGGCCAGCGGCACCCTGGCGGGCACCCCGATGCCGCGCACCCCGGCCTGGAGCTCGACGACCAGGCAGACGAGGAGCTGGAGCCAGGCCAGCCACACCAGCACCGTGATGACGTAGAGGACGCTGGTCGAGCTCATCTGCTCGGTGAAGGTGTCGAGCTTCGGGGCCTCGGACGGGATCGGCGATCCGGTGAAGGCCAGCAGCGCCGCCGGCACCCCGCCCACGAGGGCCAGCAGCGCGAGGAGCGAGAGGAGCCCCGCGAGCACGTCCGCCGCGCTCCGCCTGCGCGTCCTTACCGGCTGCCGTCGCTGCATCTGCTCAGAGCCCTTCTTGTGGATGGGCCGTCGCCGTCACGGTCATCGTAAACGGGGCGGGGTGGACCAGCGAGAGCAATGTGGGGTTGACCGTCTTCGTGACGGTCACCGACACCTCGTTCTCGCCCTCGCCCGCCCCGCACTGGCTGCCGCTGATCTCCGGATAGTTGCCGAGGAGCTCGTCCGCCGCGCCGCAGGCGGCGCCGTAGTCGGTGATGAGCGGCTCCCCCGTCTCCCGGAGGTGGTCGAGGTCGATCTCGTTGGCGCCCGCCCGCGCGGCCTGCTCGGCGATGTCGAAGGCCCGCTGACGGGCGTGGATGGCCAGGCCGCCGTCGATGAGGAGCCCGGCGAACAGCAGGACGGCCAGCGCGAAGATGACGGTGAACGAGCTGAAGGTCCCGCGGTCGCCGTCGCGGCGGGCCTCGCGCAGTGCATCTCGTCGGGTCTCGCGTCTCGTCCGGACGGTCATTCGGCGACCCCCTCGCAGGGTTCGCCGCCGCAGTCGATGCGGCGGTAGGTGTCGAGCGGGGCCGAGGCGGTGCCCTTGCGTTCGATGGTCCCCAGCCAGAGGAGGTCGACCTCGCAGGTGACCTCGACGGTGACGACGCCGCCGGGGACGAAGGCGCCCTCGCCGGAGGTGACCACGGCCTCGGGCCCGCCGACGCACTTGCTGGAGTCGTCGATCGAGTTCGCGACGGACTGCTCGGTGAAGGCCTCGGCGTCGCCGTAGCTGCGCGCGGTCGACGCCGCCCTGGCGCCGTCGCGGGCCGCCCCCTCGAGCTGGCTCTTCACGTCCACGACCTTTCCCACGATCACCAGGAGCAGGAAGAAGAAGACGAGGACGGGGCTCAGCAGCGCCAGTTCCAGCGCCATGTTCCCGTCGTCGCCGTTCTCCGCTCCGGCCCGTCTCATCCCTCCCCCTCCAGGCAGTCCCTGCCGGTTCCGCCCACGACGTCGTCGGGGCGGAAGCACTCGATCGGGCCGACCGAGGTCTTGCGGATGTGGAAGGTGATGCCGATCAGGCTGGGCGCGTCGCCCGTCACCGTCACACCGCGTTCGTACACTCCGTCGCCGGCGGCGGCCGTCTGGACGCCGTCCAGCAGGTTCGGCCCGAGGACGTCGATGGCCCGCTGGGCCGCGTCGGGGCCCTCGGCCCGCCACGCGTCGCTGTCCGGCGCGGCCTGGCGGGCCACCCGCGCTCCCTCCTGCGCGGCCGACAGCGCGACGTGCTGGGCGTGCCAGACCATCGCGAACTGGATGCAGCACAGGATGACGAGGATGAGGACGGGCGTCAGCAGGGCCCATTCGATGGCCGATGCTCCGCCGTCCCCTCCCCGCCGTGCTCTGGTTCCGCGGCCCGCGCCCTGGAGAACCACGGGTCAGGGGGCCACCGGGCCGCCGCCGACGTTGCCCGCGTCGCCGGTCTGGTCCGCCGCGTTGTCGGCCGCCGTGTCGATCGCCACCGAGATGACCGCGTACACCGCGCCCGCGATGACGGCCAGAAGGCCGGTGATGATCGCCCACTCGATGGCGGAGGCGCCGAGGCCGCGGTCGGCGTCCCTGGCCCTGTCGAGCCTGACGCCGAGCATCGCCCGGCTGTAGACGTACAGGTGGTAGTACATGGGGGTTCTCCTATGCCGTGTTCAGGACCTGCATCAACGAGGGGTAGATGAGGAAGATGAGGAACCCCAGGCAGAACGAGAGCTGCGCGATCAGCATCGTCTGGGAGTTCTGACCGGCCCGGCCCTCGATCTCGGAGATCTCGCGGCTGCGCATGGAGCCCGCGCGGGCGGCGAGCGACTGCCGGACCTTGGCCCCGTCGTCGGCGACGAGGGTCAGCGCGGCGGCCAGGTCGCCGAGCTCGACGATGTTGATCTCGTCGCCGAGCGCGCCGAGCGCCTGCCAGGGCGTCATGCCGGAGATCCGTGCGCTGGCCAGGGTGTCCCTGATCCTGCGCATCGGCCAGCTGTCGCCGATCTGGGACGCCGACATCAGCGCCTCGGGCACGCCGCGGCCTCCGGCGAGGTTCATCGCGACGAGGTCGAGGAACGCCCCGACGACGTGCCGGAAGTCCTCGCGGGCCTTGGCCGCCTCCTGCTTGAGCTGGAGGTCGGGGTAGAAGAAGAACAGGACGGCGAACGCGAGCCCCGCCCACAGCGGGACGTTCACCGAGATCCCGGCGAACGCCGCGACGGCCACCAGCAGCGGGATGAAGATCAGGGCGATGACGGGCGCCAGCACCTTGGTCGCCAGATAGGTCTCGTACTCCCGGCCGACGAGGGCGAGGTCGGCCCGGGTGGACCGCATCTGCCAGCCGCGCCGGTCGCAGAAGACCGCCACCGACTCGCCGAGGGACGTCCGGTAGCGGGAGGCCCGGCCCGCGGAGGCGTCGACGGCCTTGGGCGCCGCCCCGCGCTGCGAGGCGGTCTGCTTCACGAGGTCGTCGTAGCGGGCGATCCTGGAGCGCAGTCCCGGCCTGGGCGGGAACAGCGCCCGCAGCAGGACCAGGATGCCGAGCCCGCAGACCGCTCCCGCCAGCATCGCCTGGGTCATGGCGTCCCCTCCCCTGCCATCATGACCCCGGCGAGCCCGCTTTTTCCAGCGATCGGGCGGTTCATGACCCGACTCCGGCGTCCATGGCCGCGCGGCCGCGCAGCGGGGCGGCGGACTCCGGCTTGGCCTCCTCGGAGCCGAGCAGCCGCTGCGGGAGCTGGTACCTGGCGAGCTTGCGCAGCCAGAAGAACCCGCCCGCGTACAGCCCGACGACGCAGGCGAGGATGCCCTGGCCGATGAGGGAGTCGTAGGGCTCGACGTAGTCGCGGTTGAAGATGGCGAGGCCGAGCGCGACCGACACCGAGAAGCCGACGACGATCTGGACGCTCCGCCGGGTCTGCGCCCGGTAGGCGTTGACCCGGCGGCGCATGTCGAGTTCCTGGCGGGCCGAGGCGGCCAGGGCTCCGAGCATCTCGCGCAGGCCGGGGCCGCGCAGCCGGGCGTTCAGGATGAGCGCGGCGATGATCAGGTCGGCGGCGGGGTCGTCGAGGTCGTCGGCGAACCTCCGCAGCGCGTCGGGCATGGGGACGCGGGTGTGCAGCCGGTCGACCAGGGCGTTCAGTGGTCCCTGGAGGGCGGGCGAGGCCGCCCGCACCGAGGACGGGATGGCCTGCTCCAGGCCGACCGCCCCGGCGATCGTGTCGCGCAGCGACTCGGCCCAGGAGGCGAGGCCCTCGAGCCTGGCCATGCCCTTGCGCTCGTCGGCGGCGCCGCCGGACACGCTGTCCCAGCCGAGGACGAGCAGCGTCATGCCGACGGCCGCGACGACCCAGCGGGTGAGGATCAGCACCAGGACCCCGGCGATGATCGCCGTCCCGGTCTTGGTGGTGAGCTTCCTGATCATCTCCTCACGGCTCTGCTTGCGGGTCGGCCGGCCGGGCTTGGCGGGCAGGCCGCGCACGGCCATGAACAGCAGGATCAGCCCGATGGCCGTCACCCCGCCGAAGAGCAGGGCCACCAGGACATCGGCACCGAAGATCATGACCAGCCACCCCGGCTCGGGTCGTAGCCGTAGGGCGCGAGGTCGTCGAGGCAGGAGATCGGGGCGTGCGCCCTGGCGACCCCGTCGGGGCCCGGCGCGAACACCTCCGACGACAGGACCCGCCCGTCGACGCCCGTCACCTCCCGGACGCTCGACACGAACCGGCGCAGCCGCCCGCCCCGGCCGTAGTCGTTGCGCTTGGTGATGAACACGACGAAGTCGATCGCGCCGGAGATCAGCATGTGGGTGGCGTCGATGGGGAGGCGCTCCTGGGACTGGATCGCGTAGGTGGCGATCCTGTTGAACACCTCCATCGAGGAGTTGGCGTGGATGGTCGACAGGGAGCCGTCGTTGCCCTGGGTCATCGCGTTGAGCATGGTGACGATCTCGTCGCCCAGCACCTCACCGACGATGACGCGGCTGGGGTTCATGCGCAGCGACCTGCGCACCAGCTCGGCCATCGAGATCGCGCCGTTGCCCTCGGAGTTCGGCAGCCGCTGCTCGAACGCCACGACGTTGGGGTGCAGGTCGGGGAAGTGCTCCAACCCGAGTTCCAGGGCCCGCTCGACCGTGATGAGACGCTCGGCCGCCGGGATCTCGTTGGCGACGGCCCGCAGCAGGGTCGTCTTGCCCGCGTTGGTCGCGCCGGAGATCATGATGTTCTTGCGGGCCAGTACGGCCGCGCGGAAGAAGGTGCCGAGCTCGGGCGAGACGGTGCCGTTGCCCACGAGGTCGGCCAGGAAGACCTTGCCGAGGCGCGAGCGGCGGATCGACAGCGCGGGCCGCATCGTCACGTCCATGACGGCCGAGAGCCGGGAGCCGTCGGGCAGGCGCAGGTCGAGCTGGGGGTTGGCGGTGTCGAACGGGCGCGACGACAGGCCCGAGTAGGCGGCGAGGATCTGGATGAGCTCGACGAGCTCCTCGTCGGACTCGGCGACGGGCTCGCCGAGGACCTCGCGGCCGTCGGCGTAGGACAGGAACACCCGGTCGCAGCCGTTGATGTCGATGTTCTCGATCTCGAGGTCCTCCAGCAGGGGCTGGAGGCGTCCGACGCCGAACAGGGCGGCGTGGATGCCCGCGGCGTAGGCCTCCTCCTCGTCCGGGGTCGGCGGGCGGCGCCCGTAGCCGATCTCGGAGCGGGCGTGCTCCTCGAGCACCTGGGAGATGAGGGCGCGCGCGAACTGCCGCTCGTCCTCCGACGACATCGGCGTCAGGCCGGACGCGGCGTCCAGGCGGCGCTGGGTGGCGAGGCGGTCGCCGACCTCCTGGCGGAGCCGCTTGACGATCCCGTGGTCCATCTATCGCCCCCTCGGCGGCTCGCCGAGCACCTGCTGGGGCCCGGTGTGCGGTCCTGACGGCGGGACGGCGTGCCCGCTCCCCTGCGGGGCCTGGCCGCGCGAGCCGATGGGCGGCGCGCCCTGGGCGGGCCGCTGGACGGGCTGCGGCCCGGTCTGGGCGCGGGGCGGCGGAGCGGAGGTGACGGTCGGGTGCCGGGGCGGCCCCGCCGGGACGTTCCGCGACTCCAGGACGGGCCGCCGCAGCAGGTTCACGGCGAGTTCCCTGGCCGAGCGGATCAGCAGCGACTTGTCGAGCCGCCCGCCCCAGGGCCCGCGCAGCATGTGGGCGCCCTTGGGGTCGAAGGCCAGACCGCCGAGGACGGTCGCGGGCAGCTTCGCCGCGACGATGATGCGCTCGACCTCGGAGATCGCGTCACGGAATCCGCGGGGATCGGCGATCACGATCACTCCGAGATGGGCGCGCTGCTTGGGCAGGTCGGCCGACAGCGCGGCGATGCGTTCGCGCAGATGGGCGACGTGGTCGACGGAGGCGTGGGTGACCAGGACGACCATGTCGGCCTCGCGGAGCAGGTCGACGAGGGCGGTGTGCGGTCCGAGGCGCCCGCAGTCGGCGATGACGTCGACGCCGGGCAGGATCGCGAACGACCGGCCCAGCGGGTTCCACAGCCAGGTCATCCCGGCGGCCTGCTCGGCGTTGGTCAGCCCGACCAGGACGTCGAGGCCGCCGTTGAGCCGCTGGGTGTGCGGGGCGATCTGCTCGGGGCGCAGCCCGCGCCGGGCCGAGGTGGCCAGCGACAGCAGCCCCTTGCCCGGGTCGAGCAGGCCCTGCTCGCCGGGGAGCCGGTGGACGAGGTCGCCGCCCGCGAGGTCGCATTCGGCGACCAAAACGGGACGGGGCCAGACCGCGCCGAGGGCGACGGCGGCGGTGGTGACGCCGGGGGCGCCCTTGTCGGCCGCCAGTGCGATCAGTGCCACCCGGTCACCCGCCCGTCTTGGGAACGGTGCCCTTGACCGGCGGCGGGATCGGCACCGTCACCCCCGGCGGCACCAGCACCATCACGATGTTGCCGGAGGAGGCGGCCTGGGTGATCGCGGCGGCCTCCTGGGGCACGACGGCCACCGAGAACCGGGTGTCGCCGTTGCCTCCGGTGCGGCCGGTCTGGACGCCGATCTGCTGGACGAGGGCGGTCGTGGTCAGCAGGACGCCCGGTTTGGCGACGGCCGCGTCGGTCCTGGCGCCGACCGCGTACAGCGCGACCGTCGAGCCGAGCCTGATCGTCTGCGGCGGGTACTGCGAGGTCTTGAGGGCGAGGCCGACGAGCACCCGGCCCTTCAGGGTGTCCTTGGCCTCGGTCACCATGGCCGGGGTGAGGAGCGTGTCGGGCACCAGGCCGACCGCGGCGTAACGGCCCGCGACCTGGTTCTTCTGCGCCCACGGCACATAGGAGATGCCGGTCTTTCCGATCGTCACTTCGCGGAGGGCGCTCTCGGGAATGAGCTCTCCCGCGCCGATCGATTCGACCACCTCGATGGCCGCGACGCGTTCACCGCTCGCTATGACGAGATATCCGCTGACCAGGGCCCCGCCGAGAATGAGCAGGACGGCGAGCGCCGCCAGGGCCGGCTTGCGCTCGCGCGGCGCCACGGGCAGGCGCTGGGCCGCCAGGCCGGTGCCCAGCCCATGGGCGCCGGCACTGTTGGAACTGGCGGTGGGCTGACTGGTCCTCATGTTCGCTGTCAACTCCGGGGGGTATCCGAGCACTCCGCAGACGGCCGGAACGACCATGCTGGCGTCCTTGACAAGACCACGTCAATGGATTCCAGTACCTGACACTTTCCCGTGACCAGCTGTAGAAAATTAACCCCATTGATCACATTTAGCACGCCCCACTGGCTACTCTGGCCACATACGGTCCGACCTGCGCGACAACCATTCAGCCGTTGCGGCACTATCCACTGTTCCCTTTCAATAAACCTGTAGGGAACGACGGATTTCTGCTTTTCTTCTCACTGTGCTGACAGGCCTCTGACCGCAGGATCGGCTCCAGCCAGGATGATCGGCCGAGGGTGTGCCGCCCGTCCGGGCTCCGGCTCCGGCTTCTCCTCCGCCCGCGACGTGCGGGCCCTAGGGTGGGTGGCGTCTTCTCCCCCGGAAGTCGGAGCGGTGCGTGCGGATCTCCCTGACGGCAATGACGAGTGGTGGACCGCGGGATGTGGTCGTCGAGGGTGACGACGACATGACGGTGTCCTCGGTGGCACGGAGCCTTTCGGGGCTCGGGCCCGGGGGGAACGTGGTGCGGGTCGCGCTCTACAGCGACGGGCGGATGCTCGATCCGTCGGGGCGGGCGGGCCGGGCCCTCAGGGACGGCGCGCTGGTCGCGCTGGACGCCGAGTTCGCGCCCGCGACCGTCCAGGCGGAGCCGGACGGGCTGTTCGAGGTGCGGGTGGCCGGCGGCCCCTCGGCCGGTGCCGTGCACCGGCTCGGGCCGGGGAAGGCGCGGCCGGTGCCGGGCGTGACGGTCACCGTCGCGCGGGACGGCGTCTCGGTCGCGGCCGAGCGGGGCAGGATGGACGGCGAGCGGTTCGAGGGCGAGCGGTCCTGGGCCGAGGGCGAGATCCTCGGCTCGGGCGACGACGTGCTCGTCCTGGCGCCCGTCACCGCGCCCGACACCCATCTCGAGGCCGGGACCCGGGCCTTCAACCGGCCGCCGCGGATCGCGCCGGAGCGGCGGGCCAGGAAGCTGACGGTCCCCGCGCTGCCGGAGAAGCAGCACAAGGAGCGGCTGCGGCTGATCGGGGCGCTGCTGTTCTCGGCGTTCGGCCTGGTCATGGCGTTCGTGCTCCAGCAGTGGTACTGGGCGCTGTTCGCGCTGGCCTGGCCGCTGATGATGATCGGCGAGTGGATCGGCGACCGGATGTACGGCCGCAAGTCCTACAAGAAGGCCTACAAGGACTACCAGGTGAAGTCCGCGTTCTTCGCGCGCGACCTGGAGGAGCTGCGCCGCCTGGACGAGCTGGACCGGCGGGCCGCCTCGCCCGACCCGGCCGAGGTGCTGCTCACCGCGACCGGCCCCCGGCGGCGGCTGTGGGAGCGGCGCCTGGACGACGCCGACGCCCTCGACCTGCGGGTCGGGCTCGCCGACCTGCCCGCGGCGATCGAGCTGGACGGCGCCGCAGACGACATCCTCGAGGCACTGGAACGGGCGTCGCTGAAGCGGCGTCCGGTGGCGCGGACCGTCCCGGTGACGCTGCCGCTGCGCGAGCTGGGCGTGGTCGGCCTGACCGGGCCCCGGGCGAGGTCGCGGGCGCTGGCGCGCTGGCTGGTCGGCCAGGCCGCGACGCTGCACAGCCCCCGCGATCTGATGATCATCGTGCTGTCGGCGGCGGACGACGCGGCCGAGCAGTGGAACTGGGTCCGGTGGCTGCCGCACTGCGCCCCCCGCGACGGCGAGGAGTGCGTGACGCTCGTCGGCGGCGACCAGTCCACCGCGGTCGCGCGGGTCACCGAGCTCGCCATCAAGATCACCGAACGGAAGCGGGCGGCCCAGGCCGGGTTCGGGCAGGCGAAGGCGCCCACGATCCCCTACAACGTGCTGCTCGTCCTGGACGGCGCCCGGACGCTCCGCCGCGTCCCCGGCATGCCCCAGGTGCTCAAGCACGGCCCCGGCGTCGGAATCCACGCCCTCTGCCTGGACGACGAGGAGCGGCTGCTGCCCGAGGAGTGCACGGTCGTCGCCTCCTGGCAGGACGAGCGGATCACGCTGCGCGGCCACGGCCTGGAGAAGCTCGGCCCCGTCCTCGCCGACCAGACCGCTCCCGCCTGGTCGGAGCGGGTGGCACGGGCCCTCGCCCCGGTCAGGGACGTCTCGCGGGAGGAGGGCGGGCAGGAGCTTCCGGCGGCCGTCCGGCTCCTGGACGTGCTCGGGATGCCCGATCCGTCGGCGGCGCACGTCCTGGACTCCTGGAAGCGCGGCGGGAGCACCTCGGTACCCGTCGGGATCGGCACCAGCGGCATCTTCACCCTCGACCTGGCCGCCGACGGGCCGCACGGGCTCGTCGCCGGGACGACCGGCGCGGGCAAGTCCGAGCTCCTCCAGACCCTGATCGCCTCGCTGGCCGTCCGGAACCGCCCGGACGAGATGACCTTCGTCCTCATCGACTACAAGGGGGGCGCGGCGTTCAAGGACTGCGCCGCCCTCCCCCACACCGTCGGCATGGTCACCGACCTCGACGGCCATCTCACCGAGCGGGCGCTGGAGTCCCTGGCCGCCGAGCTGCGCCGCCGTGAGCAGGTGCTGGCGGGGGTCGGGGCCAAGGACCTCGACGACTACCGGCGGGTCGCCTCCCGGCCGCTGCCCCGGCTGGTCCTGGTCATCGACGAGTTCGCGACGATGGCGGCCGAGCTGCCGGGCTTCGTGGACGGGCTGGTCGACATCGGGCGGCGCGGACGGTCGCTGGGCGTCCACCTGATCCTGGCCACGCAGCGCCCCGCCGGGGTGGTGACGGCCGAGATCCGGGCCAACACCAACCTGCGGATCGCGTTGCGGGTGACCGACACCGAGGACTCCTCGGACGTCCTCGACTCACCGGAGGCGGCGAAGATCCCCAGGTCGGCTCCCGGCCGGTGCTTCGTGCGGTCGGGATCGTCGTCGCTGACGGCCGTGCAGACCGCGCGGATCGGGGGGCGGCGGGGCGCGACCGCCCGGCCGACCGTCGCCCGGACGCTGGGCTGGGCCGACCTGGCGCGGCCGCTGCCCGTCCCGGCCGAGAGCGACGACGAGCGGGTCACCGATCTGAGCGTGCTGGTGCGGGCCGTCGCCGAGGCGGCCCGCAAGGCCGGGATCGCGGCGCAGCCCAGCCCGTGGCTGTCGCCGCTGCCCGACGCCGTCGTGCTCTCCCCCCGGACGGCCGCGGGCGGTTCCGTGGTGGCCGTCCCGCCGATCGAGTTCGGGATCACCGACCTCCCGGCCGGGCAGTCGCGCGCCGCCCTCACCCTCGACCTGGACCGCGACGGCCATCTCTACCTGTGCGGCTCGGCCCAGTCCGGCCGGACGACGGCGCTGCGGTCGCTGGCCGGGGCGATGGCCTCGGCCTGCACCCCCTACGACGTCCATCTGTACGCCATCGACTGCGGCGGCAACGCCCTGACCGCGCTCGCGGCGCTCCCGCACTGCGGCGCCGTCGTCACCCGCGACCAGTACGACCGGATCGAGCGCCTGCTCACGGCCCTGTCGGCGGAGGTCTCGCGGCGCCAGCAGCTCCTGTCGGCCGCCGGGTTCGCGACCCTCGCCGAGCAGCGCGCCACGGTCTCCCCCGGTGAGCGCCTGCCCTGGATGCTCCTGCTGCTGGACCGCTGGGAGGGCTTCACCGCGGCGTTCGAGCACTACGACTACGGGCGGCTGCTGAACTCGCTGATCCGCCTCCTCCAGGAGGGGTCCGCGGTCGGGCTGCGGGCGGTGTTCACCGGCGACCGCACGGGCCTGACCGGGCAGGTCGCGACGGTCTTCGACCGGCGGCTGATCCTGCGCATGGCCGACCCGTCCGACTACGGCTACGCGGGCATCCCGGACTCCCAGATCCCCGCGCACGTCCCGCCGGGCCGGGCGCTGCGGGTCGCGCCGAACGCGCCGCTGGAGGAGTCGCAGATCGGGCTGCTCGGCCAGGATCCGTCCGGGCCCGCCCAGGTCGCGGCGCTGACCGCGCTGGCCGCCGCCGGCACCGCCCGCTACGGGAAGGTCACCCCCGGGCCGCTCCGGGTGGACGAGCTCCCCGCCCTGATCACGGCGGAGGAGGCGCTGGCGCTGGCGCCGGGGTTCCGGCCGCCGTCACCGCTGTGGGCGCTGGTCGGGGCCGGGGGCGACACCCTCGGGCCGCAGGGCGTGGACCTGCTCGCCGACGGGCCCGCCTTCATGATCGGCGGTCCGCCGCGCTCCGGCCGTTCCACGGTGCTGGAGACGATGACCCGGACCCTGCTCGACCGAGGCGTCCCGGTGCTGATCGTCACACCGCGCCGGTCGCCGCTGCGCGAGCTGAAGGGCGTGCCGGGCGTGCTGGGCGTCCTGGACGCCACCGCCGACCCCGACGCCCTCGAGGCACTGACGGCCGACGAGCACCGCTTCGCCGTGGTCATCGACGACGCCGAACTCCTCGACGACACCGACCTGGCCGACCCGATCCAGGCCCTCCTGCGCTCCGCCCGCGACGCCGAGCACGCCATCGTCCTTGCGGGCACCACCGAGGACCTGACCCGCGGCTACCGCGGCTTCCTCGCCGACGCCCGCAAGACCCGCACCGGCCTCCTCCTCGGCATCGCCTCCCCCGACGACGGCGAGCTCTTCGGCCTCCGCCTCCCCCGCAACGCCACCTACACCGGCCCCCAGGGCCGCGCCCTCCTCATCCTCGGCGGCACCCCCCAGCCCGTCCAGGCGGCGCTGCCCCCGACACCGCCGGAGGACTAGCCACCGAAGACGGCGGGTCAGCGGGTGGCGGCCTCGATGTTCTGCTGGGAGCGGCGGACGTCGGCGCCGCCCTCGTCGAGGGCGACGGCCATCTTGTCGAAGGCGGCCTTGGCCTCGGACCAGGCGGCGCGGAAGCGGTCGGCGCCGGGACCCCACCAGATCTCGGTCGAGCCGACGGTGCGGCCGTTCAGGTCCTTGATGAGGGCGTCGAGATTCTTGCTGTGCTTGTTGAAGAGGCGAGCGAGCTCTTCCATCTGCGCGATGTTGCCGCCGCGACGGTCCGCACCCATGGCCGGTGTCCTTCCGAAGGGGATCAGACGTACCTCCGACCAGCACACACCACAGGGGGCTCCGGGTGCGTGGCCGTATCCGGACAGGCTTCCGTGGGCAGGCCCTCTACCTGGGCAGGTGTCCGGAATAAGGAGCCGGTTACAGGGACCGGTGCACCGGTTCTCTAGACTCCCGTCCACAAGGTCGGAAGTGATTTTCAGGGACGGAGACATGACGTTGCGGAAAGTCTTGATCGCCAACCGGGGTGAGATCGCGGTGCGGATCGCGCGTGCGTGCCGGGACGCGGGCCTGGGCAGCGTCGCGGTCTACTCCGAGCAGGACCTCGACGCCCTGCATGTCAGGGTCTCCGACGAGGCGTACGCGCTCGGCGGCCAGACCGCCGCCGAGTCCTACCTCAGCGTCGAGAAGCTGCTGAAGATCGCCGAGGAGGCCGGGGCCGACGCCGTGCACCCCGGATACGGCTTCCTGGCCGAGAACGCCGACTTCGCCCAGGCCGTCCTGGACGCCGGGCTGATCTGGATCGGCCCGCCGCCCGCCGCGATCACCGCGCTGGGCGACAAGGTGCAGGCCAGGCACATCGCGCAGAAGGTCGGGGCGCCGCTGGTCGCCGGGACCGCCGACCCGGTCTCCGGGTCCGACGAGGTCGTGGAGTTCGCCAAGGCCAACGGCCTGCCGATCGCGATCAAGGCGGCGTTCGGCGGCGGCGGGCGCGGCCTCAAGGTCGCCCGCACCCTCGAAGAGGTCCCCGAGCTGTACGACTCGGCCGTCCGCGAGGCGATCGGGGCGTTCGGGCGCGGCGAGTGCTTCGTCGAGCGGTACCTCGACAAGCCCCGGCACGTCGAGACCCAGTGCCTGGCCGACTCCCACGGCAACGTCGTGGTCGTCTCCACCCGTGACTGCTCGCTCCAGCGCCGGCACCAGAAGCTCGTCGAGGAGGCGCCCGCGCCGTTCCTGAGCGACGAGCAGATGGAGCTGCTGTACACCTCGTCCAAGGCGATCCTGCGCGAGGCCGGGTACGTCGGCGCCGGGACGTGTGAGTTCCTGGTCGGCCAGGACGGCACGATCTCCTTCCTGGAGGTCAACACCCGCCTCCAGGTCGAGCACCCCGTCACCGAGGAGGTCACGGGAATCGACCTGGTCCGCGAGATGTTCCGGATCGCCGACGGCGAGGAGCTCGGCTACGGCGACCCGGTCACCCGCGGCCACTCCATCGAGTTCCGGATCAACGCCGAGGACGGCGGCCGGGGCTTCCTGCCCGCCCCCGGCACGATCACCTCGATGGTCGCCCCGACCGGTCCCGGCGTCCGCCTCGACTCCGGCTACGTGGCCGGGCAGACCGTCCCGCAGTCGTTCGACTCGCTGGTCGCCAAGCTGATCGTCACCGGGGCCACCCGCAAGCAGGCCATCGAGCGTTCGCGCCGGGCGCTGGCGGAGTTCGTCATCGACGGCATGCCGACCGTGATCCCCTTCCACCAGGACGTGCTGAACCAGCCCGCCTACACCGACGAGCCGTTCTCCGTCCACACCCGGTGGATCGAGACCGAGTACGACAACACCCTCGAGCCCTACGCGGCGGCGACCGGCGTCGCCGAGGCGGAGGAGCGTCAGACGGTCGTGGTCGAGGTCGGTGGCAAGCGCCTGGAGGTCGTCCTCCCGGCCGGGCTCGGCGCGGGCGCGGCCCCGGCGGCGTCCGGCAAGGCGGCCCCCAAGCGCGGCGGCGGCAAGAAGGGCGGCGCGAAGGCCGCCAGCGGCGACTCCCTGGTGAGCCCCATGCAGGGCACCATCGTCAAGATCCTCGTCGAGGACGGCGCCACCGTGGCCGCGGGCGACACCATCGTCGTCCTCGAGGCCATGAAGATGGAACAGCCCCTCACCGCCCACAAGTCCGGCACCATCACCGGCCTGTCCGCCGAGGTCGGCCAGACCGTCACCAGCGGCGCGGCCATCTGCGACATCAAGGACTGACCTGCCGCTTCTCACGGCCCCTCCGGGCCGTGAGGGGCAGGCTGGGGAGTCTTTACGTTTGGTTGGCGTCGTGGCGCGCAGACTGGTCGGTATGAGATCGCTGCGGGTGCTGGTGGTGCTTTTGGGCGTTCTGCTCGTCGGAGCGGTGCCGGGGGCTGCGCTGGCCGCGCCCCCGGATCCCGTGGCGGTGGCGTCGGCGTTGCGGGCCGACCGGCTCTACCTGGCACCGGGGCAGACGCAGCTCGACGCCGCGGGAGCCGCCCGGGTGCGGGCGGCGCTGAAGGACGCCGAGACGCCCGTCTACGTGGTGGTCACCGAGGCGATCGACGACGGGGCCACGCGGGCTTCGCTGCTGCGGAGCATCGGCAACAACGTCGGCAGCCTCGGGGTCTACGGGCTGATGAGCGGCAACCACTTCGAGGCCGCCGCGACCAGCCGGGTCGGGCTGAAGCCCGGGGAGGCGGGGCAGCTCGCCGCCCAGTCGGCCCAGACCCACAAGGGGGATCCGGCCGGGCTGCTGGTCGATTTCGCCCATGACGTCGACGTCGCGGCGGGCAAGAAGTCCTCGACGTCCAGCCAGGTCTTCACCTACGTGCTGCTCGGCCTGGTCGTCTTCGCCGGGCTCGGCCTGTTCCTGTACTTCCGGAACAAGAAGAAGCAGGCCGCCCTGGCGCAGGCCCGGCAGGTCGCGGAGCTGAGGTCCGGGGTCGAGGAGGACGTCACGCTGCTCGGCGAGGACATCGCCCGGCTCGACCTGGACGTCGCCGATCCGAAGCTCGATCCGGTGGTCCGCGAGAACTACACCAAGGCCCTCGACTCCTACGACCGGGCCAAGACGGCCTCCGAGCGGATCCGGCAGCCGCAGGACGTCCAGGCGGTGACCGAGGCGCTGGAGGACGGCCGGTACGAGATGACGGCCGTCCGGGCGATGCTGTCGGGACTGCCGGCCCCCGAACGGCGGGCGCCGTGCTTCTTCAATCCGCAGCACGGGCCGTCCGTCCGGGACGTCCAGTGGGCTCCGGCGGGCGGGGCGCCGCGCGAGGTCCCGGCCTGCGCGGCGGACGCCGAGCGGGTCGAGCGCGGCGAGGATCCCGAGGCCAGGATGGTCGACGTGGGCGGCTACCAGCGGCCCTACTGGGACGCCGGGCCCGCCTGGGCGCCCTACGCGGGCGGCTACTACGCCGGATACGGCGGCTTCGGGATGCTCAACACCATCCTCATCGGGACGGCCATCGGCGGCATGTTCGGCGGGCCCTTCGGTTACGGCGGCTCCTACGGCGGTGGCGGCTACGGCGGTGGCGGCTACGACCAGGGGGACGGCGGCATGGGCGGCGACTTCGGCGGCGGCATGGGCGGGGACTTCGGGGGCGGCGGCTTCGGCGGCGGAGGCGATTTCGGGGGCGGCGGGGACTTCGGCGGCGGCGATTTCTAGGGATTCCCCGGCGAGGGGTTGCAGAGTTAGTTATTAGCCACTAACTTAAGACCCATGACGAGGATGAGTGCGGAGGAGCGGCGCGAGAGCGTCATCCTCGCCGCGATGAGCGAGTTCGCTCGTGGGGGGTACCAGGGGACCTCCACCGAGGCGATCGCCAAGCGCGTCGGGGTCTCCCAGCCGTACCTCTTCCGGCTGTTCCCCAACAAACGAGCGATCTTCCTCGCCGCCTGCCTGCGGTGCATGGAGGCGACCAAGAGCACCTTCGTCGAGGCGGCGAAGGACCTGCCCGTCGACGAGCGGCACCACGCGATGGCGACCTCCTACCTGGAGAGGATCGTCAACACCGAGCTGCTGATGATGCAGATGCAGATGCACGTCGCGGTCTTCGTCGCCAAGGAGAACGGCGACGCGGAGTTCGGCGCGATCCTGCGCCGCGCCTGGACCGACCTGTACGACACCTGCCGTGAGCTGCTCGGCTTCGACAACAAGGCGACGACCGACTTCTTCTCCTGCGGCATGCTGATCAACGTCATGACGGCACTCGACTACCCCGAGGACGATCCCCTCTGGGGCTGCATCGAGCTGCCGACCGGCGAGAAGCACTAGACATCCGGCGGGAAGGCCCGTGCCTTCCGACATCCTCCAAAGTTAGTGACCGATCACTTAGGAGCAATGGCATGCGCACCCCCCGCAGCACCCTGATCTGGGCGCTGATCATCACCAGCGTGGCCGGTTTCATGGCCTCCCTCGACAATCTCGTCGTCACGACGGCGCTTCCGTCCATCCGCACCGACCTGGGCGGGGGGCTCGAGGACCTCGAGTGGACCGTCAGCGCCTACACCCTGACCTTCGCGGTCCTGCTGATGTTCGGCGCCGCGCTCGGCGACCGGTTCGGCCGCCGCCGGATGTTCATCGCCGGGCTCGCCGGCTTCACCGCCTCCTCCGCGCTGGCCGCCCTCGCGCCCAGCCTGGAGATGCTCATCGCGGCCCGGGCCCTCCAGGGCGTCGGTGCGGCGATCATGATGCCGCTGACCCTGACGCTGCTCACCGCGGCGACCCCGCCGAACAAGCGCGGCATGGTCTTCGGCATCTGGGGCGCGGTCAACGGCCTGGCCGTCGCGACCGGCCCGCTCATCGGCGGCGGGCTCACCGAGCACATCTCCTGGCACTGGATCTTCTGGCTGAACGTCCCGCTCGGCCTGGCCCTGCTGCCGCTGGCCCGGATCAAGCTCGACGAGTCCAGGGGCTCGAACTCGCGCCTCGACCTCCCCGGCACCCTGCTCGCCAGCTCCGGCCTGTTCGGCATCGTCTACGGCCTGGTCCGCGGCAACGCCGACGGCTGGACCAGCCCGTGGGTCCTCACCGGCCTGATCCTCGGCACCGCTCTGGTCGCCGCGTTCGTCGCCTGGGAGATCCGCCTCGCCGCCACCCCCGGCGGCCAGCCGATGCTGCCGATGCGCCTGTTCCGTAACCGCGCCTTCGCGATGATCAACGCCGCGTCACTGCTGATGTTCCTCGGGATGTTCGGGTCGATCTTCCTGCTCAGCCAGTTCCTGCAGACCGTCCTGGGCTACTCGCCGACCGAGGCGGGCCTGCGGATGCTGCCCTGGACGGGCATGCCGATGATCGTCGCCCCGATCGCCGGGATCGTCTCCGACAAGATCGGCGGCCGTCCGGTCGTGGCGCTGGGCCTGGCCCTCCAGGCGATCGGCCTCGGCTGGTTCGCGCTGATCGCCTCGCCCGACATGTCGTACGCCATCCAGCTTCCGTCGCTGATCATCAGCGGGACGGGCATGGCGATGTACTTCGCGCCGTCCGCCAACCTGGTGATGGGCAGCGTCAAGGCCAGTGAGCAGGGCATCGCCTCGGGCGCCAACAACGCCCTCCGCGAGCTGGGCGGGGCGCTGGGCGTCGCGATCCTCGCCGCGGTCTTCGCCTCGAACGGCGGTTACGCCGGCGGCCAGGACTACGTCGACGGCCTCGTCCCGGCCCTGTGGTTCGGCGCCGGAACCGTCGCCCTCGGCTCCCTCGCCGCCTTCCTCATCCCCCGCACCCGCAGGGCCTCGGCCGAGACCCCGGACCGGGAACTGGTCACGGCGGCCTGAGCGCCGCCCGGCGGACCGGGAGCGGCCTCCTTCGGGGGTGGGCCGCTCCCTTCCGCCGTGTGCGGCCCCCCCCACCTGGGTGATCGCCACCATAATGAGAGCCCTCCGACGAGAGGCCTTCCATGAGCGACGTCGCCCGCTACACCGTCGACGGCGTCGAGGTCGCCTTCGAGTTCGACCCTCCCCCCGGCTTCCGCCCCGCCGCCGCCAGAGGAATCGCGATCTCCCGCGTCCAGGAGGCCGTCCAGCCCGCCGTCTCCGCCGCGATGACCGTCCTGGAACAGGTCCGCAAGGCCTCCCCCGACGAGGTGGAAGTGAAGTTCGGCGTCAAGGTCAGCGGCGACGCCGACTGGCTCGTGGCCAAGGCCGCCACCGAAGCCAACTTCGAGATCAAACTCGTCTGGCGCTCCGCCGACGATCTCCAGCCTCCCGAAGAGGAAGCCCAGGAACCCGGCCCCGAGCCCCAGCCGGGCGAATGACGGCGCCCCGATGACCGGGGTTCCGCCGTTCGGAGTGCTGCTGGAACGGCTGCTCACCCATCGGCGCCTCGCCCCGGGCGGGCTGGCGCGCTCGGCCGGGGTGCCGGAGTCCTCGCTCCGGGCGGTCCTCGGCGGGCGGGCACCCGAAGCGCCGCTGCTGGAACCGCTCGCCGCCGCGTTCGGCCTGCACGCGGCCGACCTGTTCGTGATCGCCGGCGTCCCGGTGCCGGGCGCCCCGGCCCCGGCGGAGCCCTCGACGGGACGGTTCCTGGAAGACCTGGTCTCCGACGGCGTCTGCCTCCCCGCCGAGCTCCGGGCCGGGAGGCGGCCGCACCCGCGCCGCGATGCGGCACACCATCCCGGACGAACACGTCGACCGCCTGTTCTACCGAATGCGCCGCCAAGACGGTCCCTGAAGCGGCCCGCCGGCTGAAAGGCTCACCTCGCCACATGCGCGGAGCATCCGCTGGAGCGGTCCGACGGTGGCGGGCAGGGCGATGAATCCGGGCTGCGTCAGGAGGTCGTGTGCCAGCCGGACGCGGCGGGAGTGCCGTGGTGGTCCTGGGTCTGGCAGGGTCCGACGCGGGATGCTCCCGGTGAGCTGGAACCGTTGCGTCCGGCGGCCGATCTGGAATGGGCGGCCGAGCGCGTCACTCGGGTGCCGGCGAGGCCGGAGGGTCCGTGACGGCCTAGGTCCCGGTGGTGCCTGTGCGGAGGCGAGCGGCGAAAGCGGACAGGCCGGGGCGGGTGAACTCCAGGATCGGACCGGACGGATTCTTGCTGTCACGGACGCCCACGACGCCGCGAGGTCCGGCGGCCAGCTCGACGCACTGCCCGTAGTCGTTGTCGCTATGACTGCTCTTACGCCATGTCGCGCGGGAAAAGTCGCTCACAAAGACTCCCGGATCTCCTTGATCAGGCGCGTGGTGTCCGTGGCGGGGAGGCTCGCGCTCCGAATGTGGTCAAATGCCTCCACCAGTAGTGTCACCTTAGCCGGATCTCTAATGAACTGGCCTGTTCCACGGACCGGGCCGTCCACGTAGGCGACGACCTCGTTTTCGGGAAGCGTCAACAGAGTGAAACCCGCCAGCAGGCCCGGGTAGTCAACAGCCTCAGCCGGAACGGCGTGAATCCTGATGGTCGGCCTTCGCGAGAGGTCCTCAAGCTTCTCCAGCTGGACCCTGAACGCTTTCGGACCTCCGATGGGACGCCGGAGCGCCTGTTCGTCGATCACGAGCAACACTTCCGGTGGGACGTCGCGTTCCAGTGGCTTCTGGCGCTCCAGCCGATGGGCGAGCATGTCATCTGACTCAGCGCCCCGATGGGCCGTCATGAGCCGGTGGCGAGCATAGTCGTCGGTCTGGAACAGGCCGGTGATCAGTGAGTGCTCGTAGATGTCAATGCGCAGCGCGACTTCCTCGCCTTCGGCCAAACTGCGGGCGGCGCCGGGGACGCGTTCCTTGCGGACGAGGAGGGCGTGTTCCTGGAAGTACGCCGTGTCGAAGGCTTCGTCGAGGAGTTCGCCGGTGCGGTCGTTGGGGGGTGTCTTGCCGTGTTCCAGGCGCGAGACGACGTCACCGCTGAGGGCTATGCGCCTGCCGAGGTCGGCGAGGGTCCAGCCGCGCTGCTCCCGGAGGGTTCGGATCTTCCAGCCGTAGTGGGCGGCGAGGGAGGTGGTCGGGTCGAGGGGCTTGGGCGGGCGTCCCATGGGGGCTCCTGGGGTTTTCGCAGTGGGCCGCGCACGGCAAAACTCTCTGTCGCAGCGTAACTACGGAGGCCAGGGTGGGTGAGAGCTTTCTGGAATCTTCCGACAACTATCGACAGGTATCCGCAGATGAACGCCGACCCCATCGCCGCCGAGTTCACCCTGATCTGCCCGGCCGTGCCCTCCTCAGCGGGCTTGGCACGGCGGTTCCTCTCCCTGCTCCTCGCCGAGGACGAGTTCTCCGGCTTTCGCGATGCCGCTTCGCTCGTCCTCACCGAACTCGTCGCGAACGCGCTGCCCTCAGCCGGGCCGGTCTCGGTGACGGTCGGCCTGGGGCCCGGGGGCCTCGTCCTGTCGGTCACCGACACCGCGGACGGGCATCCCGTGCCGAGGGTTCCGGCGCTCGACGAGGAGTCGGGGCGGGGGCTCCTCCTCGTCGGGCGGCTGGCCACGAAGTGGGACTGGTATCCGCTGCCCAACGGCGGCAAGACGGTCTTCGCGCGCTTCGACCGTCCCCTTCCCGTCTCCTGAGCCGTGCGTCAGGCGGTGGGCAGGTCCGCCGGGTCGAGGTCGACCACCAGGAGGCCGGGGTCCATGCCGATCGCGAGGCCGCCGTCGACCTCGGCCAGGGCCCTGACCGAGCGGCCGATCACCAGGGTCAGGACCGGCTGGGGGTGGCCCGGTCTCAGCAGGCGGACCACGCCGGACTGGGCGACGGCGAGGAGTCTGCCGCCGGCGCCGTCGGGCAGGACGCAGGCCGCCGTGACGACCTCCTCGATCTGGGTGACGTCCTCGACGTCGTCGGTGGAGGCGTCGTAGAGGGCCAGGCGGCCGAGCGGGCTGATCAGCAGGAGGGTGTCGGGCGGGCCCCAGGGGAACAGGTGGACCGCCTTGACGTCCAGTTCCCTCCAGCCTCGGCCGCGGCCCGGCCAGCGGCGGCCGTCACGCCAGATGCGCACGGTCGCGTCGGTGCCGGTCATGGCGAGGTGGACGCCGCCGTCGGAGCCCGGGAAGGCGCAGGCGGCCGTCACGTAGTCGATGTCGCCGCCGATCGCCCGGACCTTCCTGCCGGTGGCCGGGTCCCAGATCCGGACGGAACGGTCGGCGACGGTGAGGGCCACCTGGGTGGCGCCGTCGGGTCGGGTGAACGCCCGGACGCTGGTCGCGGAGGTCAGATGGACGGTGAGACCGTCCGACGGCGGGAGGTCCCGGGCGTTCGCTCCGGTCGGATCCCAGATCCGCACCGACCGGTCGTCGCTCGCGGTGACGATGTGGGGACGCCCCCGGTCGTCGTGGAGCAGGCCCATGCTCGTCACGGCCTTGGTGTGGCCGGTGAAGGCCTGGAGTTCACGGCCGGTCTCCGGATGCCAGGTGCGCAGCGTCCCGTCGATTCCGGAGGTGGCGACAGGGCCGCGGCCGTCCGGGGCCGGGAGGGTGAGCGCGCCGGTCACCTGGAGGGCGCGGCCGTCGACCTCGCTCTCCCGGCCCGTCTCGGGGTCCCAGATCCGCAGGGTCCGGTCGTGCCCGACGGTGGCGAGGTGGTCGGTCCCGCCGGTCCCGGTGAAACGGCACACGCCCCGCACCGCGCCCTTGTGGCCGGTGAGGACGCGGAGCAGGCCGCTCGTCTCCGGATCCCAGACGCGGACCGTCCCGTACCGTCCGACGGTCGCGAGGCGGGCGGTGCCGCCGGGCCCGCTGAACGCGCAGAGGCCGGTCATCCGGTCGTCGTGCAGATGGCTCCGCACCTCGGCGCCGGTGTCCGGGTCCCAGATCCGGATCGTCTGGTCGTCGCCGATGGTCGCGAGACGGACGGCGCCGCCGGCTCCGGAGAACGCGCACACGCCCAGCACGGCGGAGGAGTGGCCGGTGAGGATCCGGGTCTCCCCCTCGGCGTCCGGGTCCCAGATCCGGACGGTCCGGTCGAGGCCGGTCGTCGCGATCCGGTGAGCGCCGTCCGCGCCGAGGAACGCGCACACGCCCGTCATGACCCCGGTGTGGCCGGTGAGCGCGCGGAGTTCCCCGCCGGTCTCCGGGTCCCAGATCCGGATCGTCAGATCGTCGCCGATGGTCGCGAGACGCACGGCGCCGCCGGCTCCCGGGAACGCGCAGACGCCCGTCACGCCGTGGCCGTGACCGTCGAGGCCGCGCAGTTCCCTGCCCGTCTCCGGATCCCAGATCGACACCGCCCCGCCGGTGGTGACGATCCGGGCCTCTCCCCCGGCGCCGCGGAACGCGCACACGTCCGTCGCCCCGTCGGCCTGACGGGTGAAGGCCCGCAGCTCCCGGCCGGAGACCGGATCCCAGATCCGCGCCCCGCCGTCGTGGCCGGTGGTGACGAGACGGGCGGCGCCGTCGGGCCCCGGAAGCGTGCAGACGGCCGTCAGCTCCGACGGATGGTGCAGGCGCATCCGCTCGACGCTCGGCGGGGCCACGGCCCAGCGGGCCCGGTAGGGCCGGGGGCGTCCGTCGCCCCTGAAGGACCGGCCGAGGCGCTGCTCCAGGGCCTCGGTGACGCCGAAGGCCGCCGCCCGTCCGGGGGCGTCCAGCGCCACCGCCTGCGGGGTCAGGCGGAGCAGGGCGGCACGGTTGCGGCCCGCCTCCGTGCCGACCCGGTCCGTGAAGGCCATCAGCCGGGCCAGATCAACGTGGAGCAGATAGTCGTCGTCGGCGAGCAGGTCGTCCATCAGGCCGCAGAGCGCCGCGTGCCCGGGCAGGGAGCGCAGCAGGTAGGAGGGGGCCGCCGACCAGCCCTTCGAACGGCCGTAGGCATGGAAGGCCCTGGTCAGCGCGGTCCCGGTGCCGGAGCGGGTCCAGGCGCGCAGGAGGGCGTCGTCGAGGGCCTGGTGGAAGAGGCGGTAGACCGGTTCGCCCGCGGTGTGGCCGGACTCGACGAGGAAGTTGGCGGCGGAGGATCCCACGAACTCCGCCAGGTCCTCCTCGGGCAGGGGACGGCCGGTGAGGGCCTCGGTCGCGGTCTGCCACAGGGCCAGGGGCAGGCCCGGGGCCTCGGCGAAGGACAGGGCCGTCAGGAGATCGGCGGCCGACAGGCCCCGGATGCGGGGGATGCGGGCCAGGTAGGCGCCGAGCGCCTCCTCGACGTCGGCCGTGAAGGAGACCGCGGCGGGGGTCGCCGGGACGCTGTCGTACAGGCCGTGACGGCGGGCCGTCAGCCCCGCGATCAGGAAGTTCCCGCCGGAGAGCGCGGCGACACGGTGGGCGAGGGGGCCCGCGGCCGACGGGTCGTTGTAGGGGTTTCCGTGACGTTCGGCGCCCTCCAGCCGCAGGGTGGCCAGGGCGTAGGACTCCAGGTCGGCCGGGCTGAAGTAGGCGGGCTCGTCCAGATCGACCAGATGGAGCGTGGGCCCGAAGGAGGCGAGGAGGTCGCCCGCGTCGTCGCGGCGGCGGGAGCCCACGACGATCTCGGCCGACGGGCAGTCGCGCAGCAGCGGAAGCAGGATCTCGGTGACGATCAGACGGGCCTGGGCGGGGGTCGAGGACTCGTCGAGGGCGTCGAGGACGAGGGTGAAGCGGCGGCCGTCGATCCGCTCGCGCAGGGCCGGGATCAGCTCGTGGAGCCGGGCGGGAAGCCGGGCGGACGCGGCCCGCGCGACCTCCTCGGCGATCTCCAGCGCCGTCTTGCCCTTGGCGTGCACGGCGCAGGAGACGGAGCCCGTGGCCGCCCGGACGGCGTCGTCGTCCGGCGGCAGCGACGCCCTGAGCTCGGGATCGGCTGTCGTCACGACCCGGCCCAGGACCGCCGACTTCCCCGCGCCTGGCGAGCCCGTGACGACCAGGACCCGGCCGTCGGGACGGGGCCGGTCCAGCCAGGAGGTGACCTCGGTGAGGGCGGCGCGGCGGCCGCGGAAGCGGTGGCCGCGCTCGCGGTCCACCGTGACTCCGCGGGCCCGCGGCACCCAGTGCTGCCCTGCCTCGGGATCGGTGGTCAGCGACCAGCCCCAGGAGGTCATGGCGAGCTCGCCGGAGTGCCGGGCCCCGGCGCGCAGCAGCTCGCCGAGCTTCTCCTCCGGCAGCGCCTGGTCGGCCTGCCAGAGGGTGATGGCCTTGCCGTTCCCGCGCTCGTCGGTGAATCCGAGGACGCCCACGACGGCCCGGTAGTCGGGGCTCCAGACGCCGGTGCCGCTGAAGCCCCTGGTCAGGCGGTAGGGGGAGGTCGTGTCGAGGCGGACCGTCCCGTAGCCGAGGGCGGCGGGGCCGAACCGGCCGTCGGACCGGCCGCCGAGATGGTCCCGCTCGGGGAAGCCGTGCGCCCACCACGGGCGTCCGGCCAGGTCCTCCGGGAGCGGGGAGCGCAGCGCGGCGGGCCGCACGCCCGGCGGGATCTCGTCCTCGAGCTCCAGGACGGCGACGTCGAACTCCGGCGCCGACCGGCGCACCACCGCGACCCGGAGCCGGTGCGCAGGCACCGGCCGGGCCATCGGGAACGCCGCCCACACCTCGTCCGGGACGGCGTGCGCGGCGGTCAGCAGCCGCCGCGCGTCGATGACGACCGCGGAACCGAACGGTTCCAGCTCCCGTTCACCGCTGTGCAACGACGCCACCCACGGGGCGTGGTCCAGCAACTGCACGGGCGCTCCCCTCGTCGCCAGACACGATAGTTGCGGACAATTGCCCGCACCCGCCGATCGCGATTCCGGGAACCGGGTCGTTATCCGGCGGGGAGAAGAGCCGCCAGATCGTTCTTGAGGAGCGTCAGGGCGTCGGCCGCCGCGGCCCTCGCGGCCGGGACGTCGTCGGCCTCGACCGGCACCACGACCTCCAGATAGGCCTTGAGCTTGGGCTCGGTCCCCGACGGCCGGATGACGACCCGGGCGCCGCCGGCGAGCGCCAGCCTGACCCCCTCGGTCGGCGGGAGGCCGTTGAGCCCCTCGGAGAGGTCGTCGATCCGCTCGACCGCGCGTCCGCCGAGCTGGACCGGCGGGCCCTCGCGGAGCGCGGTCATCGCGTCGTCGATGAGGGCCTTGTCGGTGACCCGGACGCTGACCTGGGCCGTGGCGTGGACGCCGAACCGGCTCGCCTGGTCGTCCAGGAGGTCGAGGAGCGTGCGGCCCGCCCGCTTGGCCTCGGCCGTCAGGGCGGCGACGGCCAGCGCGGCGCTGACGCCGTCCTTGTCCTTGACCGGGACGCCCTTCTGCCCGCCGAGGCTGTACCCCAGGGCCTCCTCGTAGCCGAAGACGAGACGGTGGGTCGGCCAGCCGGCCTTCATGATCCATTTGAAGCCGGTGAGGGTCTCGGCGAAGTTGACGCCGTGCGCCTCGGCGATCCGTCCCAGCAGCGACGAGGACACGATCGTGGTCGCGACCAGGCGGTCCTCGCCCGTGGTGTGCCGCAGGACGTGCTCGGCCAGCAGCCCGCCGACCTCGTCGCCGGTCAGCATCCGCCAGCCGCCCTCCGGCAGCGGGACGGCCACGGCGCAGCGGTCGGCGTCGGGGTCGTTGGCGATGGCCACATCCGCCTCGACCTGGGAGGCGAGGGCGAGGACCAGGTCCATCGCGCCGGGTTCCTCCGGGTTGGGGAAGGCGACGGTCGGGAACTCCGGATCCGGCAGCGACTGCTCCGGGACGGTCAGCGGCGGCGCGAACCCGTTCTCCATGAACGCCCTGATCAGCAGCGCTCCCCCGACCCCGTGCATCGGTGTGTAGGCCACCCGTACGGCCCGGTCGACGCCGAACGGGATGTGCTGGATCGCCTGGAGGTAGGCCTGGACGATCTCGTCGCCCAGGACCTTCCACGAGCTCTCGCCCTCGGCCCTGGCCTGGCCCGGCGGCACCCCGCGGCGCAGCTCGTTGACCGGGCCGACCGCGGCGATGGCGTCCGAGATCTCCTTGTCGACCGGCGGGACGATCTGGGCGCCGTCGCCCCAGTAGACCTTGTAGCCGTTGTCGCGCGGCGGGTTGTGGCTCGCGGTGACCATGACGCCCGCGTTGGCCGACAGGTGCCGGACGGCATAGGCGAGGACGGGCGTCGGGAGGATGCGGGGCAGCAGCCAGGAGGAGATGCCCATGCCGCTGAGCACGGCCGCGGTGTCCACCGCGAACTGGGCCGAGCCGTTGCGGGCGTCGTAGCCGATCACGACGGCGTGGGAGCCCTCGGGGCCGTCCGCCAGCAGCCGGTGGCCGACTCCGGCGGCGGCGCGCATGACCGTCACGCGGTTCATCCGGTTGGAGCCCGCGCCGAGCTCGCCCCGCAGGCCTGCCGTGCCGAACTCCAGGGTCGCGCCGAAGCGGGACTCCAGCGCCTCCTCGTCGCCCGACTCCAGGATCAGGCCGAGCTCGGCCTGGGTGACCGGATCGGGATCCTGGGCCAGCCAGCGCTCCGCGCGCTCCCGGTTGCTCACAGCTTGCCCACCACGGTCGCCAGGAGGCGTCCCATGCGCTCGGCTGCGTTCCGCCCGGCCTCGAGGACCTCCTGGTGGTCGAGCAGCGCGTCGGACAGGCCCGCCGCGATGTTCGTCACCAGGGAGATGCCCAGCACCTCGGCGCCGGCCTCCCGGGCCGCGATCGCCTCCAGGACGGTCGACATGCCGATCATGTCCGCGCCCAGGGTGCGGAGCATGCGGATCTCGGCCGGGGTCTCGTAGGTCGGGCCGCGGAAGGCCGCGTAGACGCCCTCGGCGAGGGTCGGGTCGACCTCCAGGGCGAGGGCGCGCAGCCGCTTGGAGTACACCTCGCTGAGGTCGAGGAAGGTCGTGCCGGTCAGCGGGTTCGCGCCCGACATGTTGAGATGGTCGCTGATCAGCACGGGGTCGCCGATGCTCTGCGTCTCCGGGCGCAGGCCGCCCGCCGCGTTCGTCAGCACGACGGTCTCGACCCCGGCGGCCAGCGCGGTGCGGATCCCGTGGACGACCGGGTCCACGCCGCGGCCCTCGTACAGGTGCGTGCGTCCCAGGAACACCAGCGCGTTCTTGTCGCCCACCCGGAGCGTGCGGACCTTGCCGCCGTGCCCCTGGACGGCCGGGGCCGTGAAACCGGGCAGCTCGGCGAACGGGATCTCGTGGACCGCCTCCCCGATGACGTCGGCGGCGGGGACCCAGCCGGAGCCCATGACCAGGGCGACGTCGAAACGGTCGAAGGTGCGGGCGGTCAGCGCCGCGGCGGCCTCACGGGCGAGTTCATATGGGTTGTTCTGCACCACCCCAGGTTAACCACTCTTGTAGAGAACTACAGTTCGGTGCCCAGGGTGTCGCAGGGACGGGAGCGCAGCTCCTTGACGTAGTCCTCGGGCGCTCCGGCCTTCTCGGCGGCGTCGGCGATGATCCCCAGGAACCGGGCGCTGGGCAGGCCGCCCTCCCAGGCGTTGAGCACGTAGATCCAGGCGAGCTCCTCGCCGAACAGGGTCTGCACCCGGATGCGGATCTTCGTGTAGTGGCCGAGCTCGTGACCCTCCCACTCGTCCAGGGCCTGCTCGTCGGACTCGGTGACGTCGTACAAAGCGACGAACACGTGCGAGTCGGGATCCTCGACGACGGTCGCCAGAGCGCCGTCCCAGCCGATCTCCTCGCCGCCGAAGGTCAGGCGCCAGCCCGGAAGCCAGCCGACCTCCCGCAGGGGAGAGTGCGGCGCCCGCTGAGCCATCTGCTCGGGGTCCATGTTGGAGGCGTACGCCGCATAGAGAGCCACGTTGACCAAGAGTACCGGCCCGGGCATGGCGTTCTGTGGGAAAGAATGGGTGATGTGAGCACGCGGATCGTCATTTTGGGTGGAGGACCGGGCGGCTACGAGGCCGCGCTGGTCGCGGCACGGCTGGGCGCGGACGTCACCGTGGTCGAACGGGACGGGCCCGGCGGGGCCTGTGTCCTGTACGACTGCGTGCCCTCCAAGACGCTGATCGCGACCTCCGTCCGCATGTCGGTGCTCTCGGAGTCCTCCGAGCTGGGCGTGCGGTTCGACGGCGGCCCCGACGGGGTCGTCGGCAACGTGCGCTCCGACCTGCCGCTGATCAACAAGCGGGTGAAGGAACTCGCGCGCATCCAGTCCTTCGACGTCGCCGAGCGGCTGGGCTATGAGGAGATCAAGATCGTCCGCGGGGACGGGAGGCTCGACGGCGCCCGCGCGGTGGTCGTCGGCGACGACCGGATCGAGGCCGATGTGATCCTCGTCGCCACCGGCGCGACCCCCCGGGTGCTCCCGGGCGCGGAGCCCGACGGCGAGCGGATCCTCAACTGGCGCCAGCTCTACGACCTCGACGAGCTCCCCTCCGACCTGATCGTCGTCGGCTCCGGTGTGACCGGTGCCGAGTTCGCGGGCGCCTACCTGGGCCTCGGCTCGAAGGTGACCCTCGTCTCCTCGCGTGACCGGATCCTGCCGTCGCAGGACGCCGAGGCCGCCTCCGTCCTCGAGGACGTCTACCGGCGGCGCGGCATGAACGTCATGGGACGGTCGCGGGCCGGGCGCGTCGAGCGTCACGGGGACGGGGTGGTGGTCACCCTGGAGGACGGCCGCAAGGTCTACGGCTCGCACTGCCTCATGACCGTCGGCATGGTCCCCAACACCCGCGGCATCGGGCTGGAGGCCGCCGGGGTGCGGCTGGCGCGCGGCGGCTACGTCGAGACCGACAAGGTCTCGCGCACGAGCGTCCCGAACATCTACGCGGCGGGCGACTGCACCGGCATCCTCGCCCTCGCCTCCGTGGCCGCCATGCAGGGCCGCATCGCGATGTGGCACGCGCTCGGCGAGGCCGTCCAGCCGCTCAAGCTCGGCTGGGTCTCCAGCAACATCTTCACCGACCCCGAGGTCGCCTCGGTCGGCGTCACCCAGCAGATGGTCGACTCCTGCGAGGTCGACGCCCGCACCGTGATGCTCCCGCTGAACACCAACGCCCGGGCCAAGATGCAGGGCTTCGGCGACGGGTTCATCAAGCTGTTCTGCCGCCGCTCGACCGGCATCGTGCTCGGCGGCGTCATCGTCGCGCCGCGCGCCAGTGAGCTGATCATGGCGCTCTCCGTGGCGGTCCAGCAGCACCTCACGGTCGACCAGCTCGCCCACACCTTCACCGTGTACCCGTCGCTGTCCGGCAGCATCCAGGAAGCCGCCAACCGGCTCACCACCGACAGCGAGTTCTGAGCGGAACTTCGGGGCCGGTCCCCCGCCGACGCGTTAGACTCCCCGGCGCGAACTAGATCATTTACGGCGGGAGTCCGGCATGCTCGGTGCACTGCGTTCGATCGTCCTCGCCGGTGGCTGCGTCCTCGCCCTGACCTCGTGCGGAGGCGGCGGCGAACCCGCGACGAAGCTGCCCGGCGGGCTGAGCGGCGGTCCCACGGCGTCGGCGAAGGCCACCGCGATCCCGGACAGGACCGGCAAGGAATGGCTGAAGGCCTCCAGCGCCGCCTTCGTCAAGGTGCCCCAGGTGCACGTGAAGGGGTCGATCGGCACCGGCACGGACAAGATCGCCCTGGACCTCTACATCGCGGGCAAGGACGCCAAGGGCGTCATCGTCGGCCCGTTCGGCAAGAAGCCCGCGAAGATCGGCATGATCAGGCTCAACGGCAAGCTGTACCTCCGCGCCCCCGAGGCCTGGACCCAGATGGGCATGCCCGCGAGCGCGGCGAAGTTCAAGGACCGCTGGTTCGTCGCTCCCCCCGAGAGCGTGAAGGCCTTCGCCCCGATGGCCGCCTTCACCACCCTCCAGGGCCTCAATCAGACCTTGCTCGTGCCCGCCCCGAAGGACATCCTCAAGGTCATGAAGCCCGCCACCTACAAGGGTTCGACCGTCATCCACCTCCGGGACGGAATCCCCGACTCCCGCGCCGGCATGTACCTGGCCTCAGTAGGCGACCCCCTCCCCCTCATCATGACCGACCCCGACTCCAAGACCAAGATCACCTTCTCCTACCCCGACCCCATCGGCATCGCCCCGCCCCCCAAGCCGCTGACCCTCCCCAAGACCACCGCATGAACGCCTGACGCCGTCCCCTACCGAGGTGCGGTCCACCGGGGGCCGGGGCGCAGGGAGCGTTCGGCGGGCGTGAAGAGGATCCAGCCGTTCAGGCCCAGCCAGACGAGCGCGGACATGGTCTGCGCGTCGCTCCGCCACGCGAAACGCGCCCTCACCTCGCTCCACCGCGGGCCTCGGGAGTGCTGCCGCAGATAGGCGTCCACGAATTCGGCGATCTCCCGCTCCCGCCCCGCGACGAGACGGGCCCCCCGCCTCCTCGCCCGTGCCACCTCCCCTTCCGGGACGCCCGCGCGCACCAGCCACACGGGCGTTCTTCCCGTTCCGGTCTCCACCCGTGACGTCAGGTGCCAGCCGCCGCAGGTGCCACAGGAGTAGGCGCTGGCCGGCGGGGAACGGCCGAAGGCGTCACCCAGGCCTCGCGCCACGCGCCGCTCCACCTGGGACAGCGCGGCGGCCGCCGCCTTCTCGGTAGAAAAGCCGATCTTCCGGCACTCCACGACGTACCGGTGCCTCACCCCGGGGAAGCGGACGACCGTCCGCTTCCGCACCTCACGACGCCGCTCGCCCACCGGTTCAGGATGGACGCCGTGGATCTCGCCTCGGGCACGGTTCGCGGACGAGCAAGTCGCGGTGCGGTCGGCGGCCCGGGGAATTGACCAAGTACGGAGGTCCGGGGGCGGGCATCGGTCACATACTTGGATTTAAGGGAGTTTTCGCCCGCTCGGAGGGAGTGGGACATGCTCGGGGGATTGATGATGGCCGCCGTGATGGCGGTGGCTCCGGTCGGGGCGGCGGGGGCCGAAGCCGGTGGGAAGTACTACGTGTACGAGGATCTGTCGCTCGGCGGGTATTCCGACACCGTGGACAGTCTGGACGTCACCGTGCACCGGGCCGATACGGGGAAGACGCTCCGGTACATCGAGGTGTGTCTTCAGCGGCAGGAGGACGATCACGTCTCGACGCGGTCGTGTCACAAGACCGACGCGTGGGGGCACACCAACTGGAAGATCTATCAGGGGCGGCTCTACCGGATTCATGTGACGGCGACGCAGTACCACCATCCGGACTATTCGGAGTGGTTCTGGGGGTGAGGCGCGGTCAGGTGAACAGGGCGGCGATCAGGAGGGTCAGGGGGGCGAGCAGGGTGGTGAGGGCCAGGGGGGACCAGGTGGTGGTCGTGGGGCCCTGGCCGGGGCCGCGCTGGGCCGTCAGGTGCTCGATGGCGAAGGTGACGGGGGTGCGGCCGGCGAGTTCGGCGGCGACGGCCTCGGGGAGACGGGGGTCGGGCTTGGCGCGTTCGGCCTTGCGCTGGGCGCGGGGGGAGGCCTGGACGGCCCAGGAGTGGGTCTCGCCCTTCTCGTGGTGGACGGTGAGGGTGCGGGTGCCGTCGATCTTCGTCACGGACGACCACGGGGAGCGGGTGGTGCGCAGCGGGTTGACGACCGTCACCGCCTCCGCGTCGGCGAAGGCCTTCGGGCGCAGGCCCAGGACATAGGCGATGCCGCTGGTCAGCAGGAGGACCGCCGCCGCCACCAGGGACGCCTTGTCGCGGCCGCGGAACGCCACGTCGGCGAGGTTGAGCGCCGCGAGGGCGAGCCATGCCCAGGCGCAGACGGCGGCGAAGGTGGAGCGGAGCGGCTTCATGAACACCAAATTATCGTCGGTCGGGCAGTGCGGAAGGTGCCGGAAAGCGCGGGAACCGTGCCGGGAAGCACGGACGGCCCCGCTCTCGGGCGAGTGCGGGGCCGTCCGGCGTGAGAGGTCAGCTCTTGACGTACGGCTGGCCGTCCGCCGCTGGTGCCTTCACATGGCCGACCAGGCCCGCGACGGCGAAGATCGTCGCAAGGTAGGGCAGCATCGTCAGGAACGCCGTGGGCACCGGGGTCTGCAGCGGCTGGACCGCGTTCGACAGGCCGCCCGCGAAGCCGAACAGCAGCGCCGCCCAGAGCGCGCCGACCGGCGACCAGCGGCCGAAGATCAGCGCCGCCAGGGCGATGAAGCCCTGTCCCGCGGCCATGTTCTTGTTGAAGGAGATGTTCAGGCCGATCGTCAGCCAGACGCCGCCGAGCCCGGCCAGCAGGCCGCCGACGGCCATGTTGACGTAGCGGGTGCGGATGACGTTGATGCCGACGGTGTCGGCGGCCGTCGGGTGCTCGCCCACGGCGCGCGTCCGCAGGCCCCACTTGGTGTGGAACAGGGCCACGTGGACGACCGCGATGAGGATCATCGTCACGTAGACCAGGACGTTCTGGTCGAACAGCACCGGGCCGATCACCGGGATCTTCGACAGCACCGGGATCTGGACCTTGGCGAAGCTCAGCGCCGAGTTGTACTTCTCCGGGTCGACCCGCATGACCCGCTCGTAGAAGAACCCGGTCAGGCCGGTCGCCAGCATCGTCAGCACGACACCGAGCACGACCTGCTCCACGAGGTACCGCTGGGCGAACACCGCCAGCAGCAGGCCCCACAGCGCGCCCACGAGGCAGCCCGCGATCAGTCCGGCGACCAGGCTGCCGGTCAGCGACCCGCAGAAGGACGCGGCGCACGCGCCCAGCAGGAACTGCCCCTCGATCGCGACGTTGATCACGCCGGACCGCTCGCCGAGCACGCCCGCGAGCGCGCCCAGCACCAGCGGCACCGCCCCCAGGACGGTCGCCTCCAGGATCGAGGCGACGTTCAGGGTCTGCGCCGCGGTCGCCCACACCAGGAAGGCCAGCACGTAGAAGACGAAGAACAGCCCCGTGACGGTCCCGTTGACCCGCTTCGACAGCGGCCTCGCCAGCTTGATCACGCCCATCGCGGCGGCCAGCAGGCACAGGACGATCGCGGTGGCGGCGGCCGGGACGGTGATGTCCGGCGCCTTCAGCCCGGTCGCGGTCGTCAGGTTCAGGCTGAACTCCGACTTCACGCCGTCGCTGGTCCTGCTGCCGAGCCCGAAGGCCCACAGGCCGTACAGCCCGAGGACGATCATCGAGACGCCGCCGTACAGGCGCCCCTTGCTCATGGCGCCGATGCCGGGCGCGGCGCCCACAGTAGCGGTGGCCATCAGCCGTTCCATCCCTTCGAAGCGAGCGCGGCGTCCCCGCTGCCGGAGCCCTTGAGCCGGAAGATCCCCCGCACCAGGGGCGGAGCGGCCACGAACAGCACGATCAGCGCCTGGATGACCGTCACGATCTCGATGGAGATCCCGGCCTCGGACTGCATCGACCGGCCGCCGGCCTGGAGCGCGCCGAACAGGATCGCGGCGAAGACCGTCCCGATCGGCGAGGCCCGTCCCAGCAGGGCGACGGTGATCGCTGCGAAGCCGAGGCCCGCGTCGATGTCGGGGGTGAGGGCGTTGTTGGCGTTGGCCGTGCCGAGCACCTGGGACGCGCCCACGATGCCCATCAGCCCACCGGAGATCAGCATCGCCATGATCTGGCTCTTGGCCACCGACATGCCCGCGGTCCTGGCGGCGGAGGCGTTGGAGCCGACGGCCCGCAGCTCGAAGCCGAGCGTCGAGCGGTTGAGCAGCCACCACACGAAGGCGACGGCGACCGCCGCGATCACGAGGGCGAAGTTGAGGCGCAGCGACCCGCCGTCGGTCAGCCAGGTCAGCAGCTTGGGCAGCTTGGAGGCCTCCGACACCGACTTCGACAGGGGCTCCTGCCGGTCGGGGTCGCGGAAGGTGTCCGTGCCGATCAGGTAGGCGAGGAAGTACAGCGCCGTGTAGTTGAGCATGATCGTGACGATCACCTCGTGGGCGCCGGTCTTGGCCTTCAGCAGGCCGACGATCGCGCCCCAGGCGGCACCGCCGGCGATGCCGCCGATGACCGCGAGGATCATCGCCAGGAAGGTCGGCCCGGTGACGGTGAAGCCGACCCAGGTCGCGACGATCGCACCCATGATCAGCTGGCCCTGGCCACCGATGTTGAACAGGCCCGCCCGGAACGCCAGGCCGACCGCGAGACCACCGAAGATCAGCGGAACGGCCTCGGTGAGCGTCTCGCTGAAGGGCGCGATCGCCGAACCGACGTTCCAGGAGTGCGACGGATCCCAGATCGAGCCCTTGAACAGGGCGGTGTACCCCGTCGAGACCGCGTCCCAGGACGCGCTGATCGCGTCACCGGGCGAGGAGAAGAAGTAGGAGAAGGTGCCGCGCACCGACTCGTCCGACAAGATGATCAGGATCGCGCCGAAGAACAGCGCGAGCAGGATCGCCAGCAGCGTCACGACCCAGTCGGCCCCGTAGACCACCTGGTCGACGAGCCTCTTGCCGAGCCCGGGACGCTCCGGATCCGCCGGCTTGCCGACCGGCTCCGAGGCGGTCGCCCCGGAGCCCTTAACCGTCTCACTCATCGACTGCATCCTCTGGGTGCGCGCCGGCCATCAGCAGGCCGATCTGCTCGGCGGACGTCTCCGGCGGCACGATGGCCATGATCTTTCCGCGGTACATGACCGCGATCCGGTCGGCGAGCGCGTAGATCTCGTCCAGCTCGGTGGAGACGACCAGCACGGGCCGCTTCTGCTCGCGCGCCTCGCGCACGATCCGCTTGTGGATGAACTCCATCGCGCCGACGTCGACACCGCGGGTGGGCTGGGAGACCAGCAGCATCCGCAGCGGCCGGGACATCTCCCGCGCCACCACGACCTTCTGCTGGTTACCGCCGGACAGCTTGCCCGCCGGGGTGTCGATCGAGGCCGTCCGGATGTCGAACTCCGCGACCCGCTCGTCGGCGTTCTTGCGGATCTTGCCGATGTTCATCGAGCCGCGGCTGCTGAACTCCGGCCGGTCGTACAGGTCGAGGACCAGGTTCTCGGCGACACTGCTGCCGCCGACCAGGCCGTCGTGGTTGCGGTCCTCGGGCACGAACCCGAGCCCCGCGCGGAGGGTGTCGCGGACCGAGCGGCCCACGACCTCGACGCCGTCCAGCGAGATCGACCCCGACACCGGCTGGATCAGCCCGAGGACCGCCTCGGCGAGCTCGGTCTGGCCGTTGCCCTGGACGCCCGCGACGCCCAGGATCTCGCCCGGGTGGATGTCGAAGCTGATGTCGTCGACGACGATCTGCCCGGCCTCGTTCAGCACGGTCAGGTTCTTCACGCTGAAGGCGGGGCCCTCGGCGCTCTCCTCGACCGGCGGCTTCTCGACCTTCAGCCGGACCTCGCGGCCCACCATCAGGGCGGCCAGCTCGGCCGGGGAGTCCTGCGGGGAGGCGGTCCCGACGACCGAACCGCGCCGGATCACCGTGATCCGGTCGGCGATCGCCTTGACCTCCTTGAGCTTGTGGGTGATGAAGACGATGGCCGTCCCGCCCGCGCGCAGCTCGCGCATGACGGTGAACAGTTCCTCGGTCTCCTGGGGGGTGAGGACCGCGGTGGGCTCGTCGAGGATCAGGAACTTGGCGTTCCTGGTGAGCGCCTTGATGATCTCGACCCGCTGCTGGATGCCGACGGGCAGGTCGCCGACGATCGCGTCCGGGTCGACCGCGAGGCCGTACCGCTCGCTGATCTCCCGGACGTCCTTGCGCGCCTTGGCGTGGTCGAGCAGCCCGCTCTTCACGCGCTCGTCGCCCAGCATGACGTTGTCGGCCACGGTGAACACCGGCACGAGCATGAAGTGCTGGTGGACCATGCCGATCCCGGCCGCGATGGCCGAGCGGGGCCCGTCCAGGCTGAGCTTCTCACCGTTGACGAGGATCTCGCCCTCGGTGGGCTCGTACAGCCCGTACAGGATGTTCATCAGCGTCGACTTGCCCGCCCCGTTCTCGCCGAGCAGGCAGTGGATCTCGCCGGGATTGATCTCCAGATCGATCGCGTTGTTGGCCACCAAGGTGCCGAAGCGCTTGGTGATGCCCCGAAGTTCGAGTGACACCTTCGGTACCTCTCCCAAAACCTCTGAGGCTAAAGGCAAATAGCCCCGATAACTTGATCGAGCGGAGCGGGAGTCAGGCTCCCGCTCCGCTCGAAGGGAAGTGCGTCAGGCCTTGGGCGCGGACGGCGAGGTGATCGCGATCTTGCCGGAGATGATGTCGGCCTTGATCTGGTCGAGCTCCGCCTTCAGGGTCGCGTCGACCTTGGAGTCGAAGTCGTGGAACGGCGCGAGCTGGGTGCCGCCGTTCTCGAGGGTGCCGAGGTAACCGCCGGACAGCGGGCCCTTGGTGGCGTTGACGACGGTCTGCTTGACCGCGCCCTCCATGCCCTTCATGACCGAGGTCAGGAAGACGTCGCAGTACTGCGAGGCCGACTCGCAGCCGTCGGTGTCGACCCAGATCGTGACGACCTTGCCGCCGGACTCCTTCGCCGCGGCCGCGGCGCCCAGGCCGGTGCCGCCCGCGACCGGGAAGATCACGTCAGCGCCCTGCTGGATGAAGTTCTTCGAGATCGACTTGCCCTTGTTCTGGTCGCCGAAGTTCTGGGCGAAGGAACCGCTCTTGGGGTTCTTCTCGTCCCAGCCGAGGACCTTGACGTCCTTGCCCTTGGCCTTGTTGAAGTACTGGACGCCCTCCCAGAAGCCGTCCATGAAGATGGTGACCGGCGGGATGTTCAGTCCGCCGAAGGTGGCGACCTTGCCGGTCTTGGAGTAGGCGGCGGCGAGGTAGCCGGCCTGGAAGGAGCTCTGCGCGGTGTTGAACTGCATGCCGTAGACCTTCTGGCCGTCCACCGACGGGTAGTCCACGATCGCGAACTGCGTGTTCGGGTTCTGCTTCGAGGCGTTGGTGGTCGCCTCGCCCATCAGGCCGCCGACGGCCACGACGAGGTTGCAGCCCTTCTTCACTTCGCTGTTCAGGTTCGGCACGTAGTCGTTGGCCGACGTGGAGGCCACGTAGCTGACCTTGGCGCCGGTCTCCTTGCCTGCGGCCTCCATGCCCGCCCAGGAGGCCGTGTTGAAGGAGCGGTCGTCGATGCCACCGGTGTCGGTGACCATACACGCGGAGAAGTTGCTGGCGTTCGCAGAAGAGCCCGCGCTCGGCGAGGTGCTCGTCTCGTCCTTCGGCTTCTCTCCACACGCGGCGACCAGCAGCGCAAGACCGGCCACACCGGCAGCGAGCCGGATCCCCTTGGACACTTTGCCTCCATGTTGATGCGGGCTGGAGCAACCACTACTCCAAGCCTGTGCGGTACCCAGGTTCACCCTCCGTGGCCATTTCGTCGAGTTCCACAGCGGTGTTGTGGGCATACCGTTACGAAAATGCCTTCATCGGGTGACAGATACCGTCATACGTGTGACGGTCACCATACGCCTGGTTTACATGTACCCGCGACCCCTGCCTGACCTGCGGGACCGCGTTAGAGTCACTCTATGGACGTGATCGATTGGGATCTGCTCCGGGGTGCCGCGAAAGTTGCGATGTCGCGCGCTTACGCGCGATACTCCCGCTTTCCCGTCGGGGCCGCCGCCCTGACCTCGGACGGCAGAGTGATTACAGGCAGCAACATCGAGAACGCCTCCTACGGGCTCACTCTCTGTGCCGAATGCTCTCTGATCTCGGCATTGCACGGTGCGGGAGAGATCAAGGAGCTCACCTTCAGTGAGGTTCCGCGCTTGCTCGCAGTGAGCGTGGTGGACCGCGAAGGCCGCCCCCTGACCCCCTGCGGACGGTGCCGACAGCTCCTTTACGAGCACGGCGGACCGGAGTTGCTGCTGGAGACCGCGACCGGGATCCGGCGGCTCACGGAGTACCTGCCGGACGCCTTCGGGCCCGAGTACCTCTAAGGAAGAATTTACATGGACGTCATCGAGGTGATCCTCGCCAAGCGGGACCGGGGCGAGCTGACCACCGCCCAGATCGACTGGGTGATCGAGAACTACACGTCCGGCGTCGTCGCCGACGAGCAGATGTCGGCGCTGAACATGGCGATCCTCCTCAACGGCATGACCCGGCGCGAGATCGCCGACTGGACCAAGGCCATGATCCGCTCCGGCGAGCGGATGGACTGGTCGGTCCTGGACCGCCCGACCACCGACAAGCACTCCACCGGCGGCGTCGGCGACAAGATCACCCTCCCCCTGTCGCCGCTGGTCGCGGCCTGCGGCGGGGCCGTCCCCCAGCTCTCGGGCCGCGGGCTCGGCCACACCGGCGGCACCCTGGACAAGCTGGAGTCCATCCCCGGCTGGCGGGCCCTGCTGTCCAACGACGAGATGCTGCGGGTGCTGCGCGAGGCCGGAGCGGTGATCTGCGCGGCCGGGGACGGGCTGGCCCCCGCCGACAAGAAGCTCTACGCCCTCCGCGACGTCACCGGCACCGTCGAGGCCATCCCGCTGATCGCCTCCTCGATCATGTCCAAGAAGATCGCCGAGGGGACGTCGGCGCTGGTCCTGGACGTCAAGGTGGGTTCCGGTGCCTTCATGAAGTCGGTGCCGATGGCCCAGGAGCTGGCCAGGACCATGGTCGCCCTCGGCCAGGACGCCGGGGTGAACACCGTCGCGCTGCTGACGGCCATGGACCGTCCGCTGGGCCGCACGGCCGGCAACGCCATCGAGGTGACCGAATCCCTCGAGGTGCTGGCCGGCGGCGGGCCATCGGACGTGGTCGAGCTGACCGTCGCGCTGGCCCGCGAGATGCTGGCGGCCGCCGGGATCTCCGGCAAGGACCCGGCCGACGCCCTGCGCGACGGCTCCGCCATGGACTCCTGGAAGACCATGATCCGGGCCCAGGGCGGCGACCCCGACGCGCCGCTGCCCGTCGCGACGGAGACCGAGGTCGTCACCGCGCCGTCCTCGGGCGTCCTGACCCGGCTCGACGCCTACGGCGTGGGCCTGGCCGCCTGGCGGCTCGGCGCGGGCAGGGCCCGCAAGGAGGACCCGGTCAGCGCGGGCGCGGGCGTCACCTGGCACGCCGTGCCCGGCGACTCCGTCACCGCGGGGCAGCCCCTGTTCACCCTGCACACCGACGAGCCCGGCCGCGTCCCCCGCGCCCTGGAGTCCCTCGAGGGCGCCTTCGACATCGTGGAAGGCGGCGAGCCCGACCTGCTGCCGCTGATCATCGAAAGGATCGACGCATGAGCGACGTCCCCACCCTGGAGCAGATCCGGCGGGCCCCGAAGGTCCTCCTGCACGACCACCTCGACGGCGGGCTGCGCCCCGAGACGATCGTCGAGCTGTCGGATCTGTACGGGTATACCGGCCTGCCCGAGAACGAGGCCGGGGCCCTGCGGACCTGGTTCCGCACCGCCGCCGACTCCGGATCGCTCGAACGCTACCTCGAGACCTTCCGGCACACCGTCGCGGTGATGCAGACCCAGGAGTCCCTGCACCGGATCGCCTTCGAGTGCGCCCAGGACCTGGCCGCCGACGGCGTCGTCTACGCCGAGGTCCGCTACGCCCCCGAGCAGCACATCGTCCAGGGCCTGTCCCTCGACGCCGTCGTGGAGGCCGTCAACGCGGGCTTCGCCGAGGGCGGCAGGGAGCACGGGATCAAGGTCAGGTCGCTGCTGACGGCCATGCGGCACCAGGCCCGCTCGATGGAGATCGCCGAGCTGGCCGTGCGCTACCGCGACGAGGGCGTCGCCGGCTTCGACATCGCGGGCGCCGAGGCCGGCAACCCGCCCACCCGCCACCTCGACGCCTTCGAGTACCTCCAGCGTGAGAACGCCCACTTCACCATCCACGCGGGCGAGGCGTTCGGGCTGCCGTCGATCTGGCAGGCCATCCAGTGGTGCGGCGCCGACCGGCTCGGCCACGGCGTCCGGATCATCGACGACATCTCCCGGGACGGCACCAAGCTGGGCCGCCTGGCCGACTACGTGCGCGACAAGCGCATCCCGCTGGAGATGTGCCCCACCTCCAACCTCCAGACCGGTGCGGCCGACTCGATCGCCGAGCACCCGATCGGCCTGCTGACCGCGCTCCGCTTCCGGGTGACGGTCAACACCGACAACCGGCTCATGTCGGGCACGAGCCTGTCGGAGGAGTTCGCCAAGCTCGTCGAGGCCTTCTCCTACGACTGGGACGACCTGCGCTGGTTCACCGTCAACGCCATGAAGTCCGCGTTCCTGGGCTTCGACGAGCGTCTCGAACTGATCAACGGCGTCATCAAGCCGGGATTCGAGCAGCTCAAGTGGGCCGCGCGCTGAGCCGAACCGATGAGAGCCCCGTCTCACCAGGGGCTCTCATGTTTTACTTAGAAACGGTCAAGACCCGTTAAACCCTGACATAACCTCACTGACTGTCCCCCCGAAGGCCGACGTGAGGTGTGTGTTCTGTGACCGCTACGAGAGGCTCTCACAGACCCCCTCCCCCGGTCCGGACGGTCGGCGGCCACGACCGGGACCTCGATCTCGACGCCTACCGCCCCCTCGTCGGCCACGGCCTCGACCCCGATCGCAAGCCCTATGTCGGCTTCGGCGCGGCCCTGCCCGCCCTCGCCGGATACCTCCTGGTCCGCACGTTCGGGGCCTACGTCCTGTGGCTGTGGGGCTCCTCGCAGGGCAAGCCGCTGACCGACCTGTTCGGGCGCGCCTGGGACGCCAACTGGCTCACCGGCATCGCGCAGAACGGCTACGACCTCGGCGAGCCCCTGCGCAGCAACCTGGCCTTCTTCCCGCTCTTCCCCGGCCTCATCAAGGCCGTCGACGCCCTCTCGCCGCTCGACGCCGCCGGGGCCGGGATCCTCCTCGCCTGGGTGAGCGGCGCCGCGGCGGCCTGGGGACTCTTCGCGCTCGGCACCCGGCTGCACGACCCCAGGACGGGCATCATGCTGGCCGTCCTGTGGGGCGTGATCCCGCACGCGGTCACCGAGTCGATGGCCTACACCGAGAGCCTGTTCACCGCGCTGGCCGTCTGGGCGCTCTACGAGGTGCTCCAGCGCCGTTGGATCACCGCCGGGCTGCTGACCCTGGTCGCCGGGCTCAGCCGGCCGACCGCCTCGGCCCTGATCGGCGCGGTCTGCCTGGCCGCCCTGGTGGCCGTGGTCCGCCGCCGCGACGGCTGGCGCCCCTGGCTGGCCCTCCTGCTGGCCCCGCTCGGCTGGCTGGCCTACCTGCTGTGGGTCGGCCTGCGCACCGGACGCCTCGACGGCTGGTTCCACATCCAGGGCGAGGGCTGGGGATCGAGATTCGACGGCGGCGGATACACCCTCGAGCAGGCCCGCCAGGTGCTGAGCAGGGCGTCCGAGCTGGAAATGATCATGATCACCCTGATCCTGGTCGTCTCCGTCGGGCTGTTCGTGCTGAGCCTGCTCGACCGGCAGCCCTGGCCGCTGCTCGTCTACTCCGCGCTGATGCTCGCCACCACCCTCGGCGGCGACGGCTACTACCACTCCAAGGCCCGCTACCTCGTGCCCGCGTTCGCCCTGCTGATCCCCGCGGCGGCCGCGCTCGGCCGGGCGAGGACGAGCCGGGCCGTGGTCGTCCTGACGACCCTGTGCCTGGTCTCGGCCTACATGGGCGGCTACCTGCTCCTGGTCTGGAGGCACTCGCCGTGACCGCCGACCGCACTTCTCACCGCTGGGAGGACCGATGACCGCCAGGACTTCCTGGGGAGCCCGGGCCCAGGTCGCCGTGGCCGTCGTGGCCGGCGGCCTGCTCGCCGCCGGGACGGCCGTCCATGTCATGGGCGGCGACGACCCGTCCGGGAGCACGCGTAAGGACGGCAGGCCCGTCGCGGCCGTCGACACCGCGGTCGACCCCGGCTCCGTCCAGCCCGCCAGGGGACCGAAGATCGTCTGGTCGGACGAGTTCGACGGCGGCGGAGCGGTCGACGAGGGCCGCTGGTCCAGCATGACCGGCGACCGCGGCGGCTGGGGCGTCGGCGGCCTGGCCTACTACGACCCGGCCAACGTCGTCCAGGACGGCTCGGGCACCCTGAACATCACCGCGTCCAGGAACACCAGGGCGCAGAAGTGCTGGTATGGACCGTGCCAATACCGGTCGGGCCGCATCCAGACCGCCGGGCGGTTCTCCCTGAAGTACGGGACCTTCGCCGCGCGCATCAAGTTCCCCACCGGCAAGGGCGTCTTCCCGGCGTTCTGGCTCCAGAGCGAGCACGCCGACTACGGCACCGGCCGCTACGCCGAGATCGACATCGCCGAGGTCTTCGGCGCCCATCCCAGGGACGTCCTCGGCGCGGCGCACCAGACCAAGAAGCTGATCGACACCCGGAAGACCCTCGACGAGCCGCTCGACTCGGGCTTCCACACCTACGCTGTGAAATGGACCCCCACCGCGATCCGCTGGTTCCTCGACGGGAAGCCGTTCGGGGAGCTCAAGCGGTACAAGGGCTGGTCCTTCGACCAGCCGATGCAGATCATCATGAACCTGCAGATCGGCGGCGACTGGCAGGGACCCCCGAACGCCCGGACGAGGTTCCCCGCCGTCATGGCCGTCGACTGGGTCCGCATCTACGAGAACCCGACGGAGCCCAGGTGAGCGCCCCCGTGAACCACGCCGAGCAGCGCACACGGCCCCGCAAGGCCTCCCGGCTCGGCAGCCTGACCGCCTTCGTGCTCCTGTCGGCGGCGGCCTTCGCCTGGGGCACGCCCGAGCACCTGACCGTCCTCGGCTACCTGCTGTTCGGGCTGCTCGCCGTCAAGCTCGTCCTCGCCCTGGCCTACCGGCCGGTCGCGCCGCGCGCCGACGCCCCCGTGCTCGACGCCGCGGTCGTCGTGCCGATCTACAACGAGGACCCGGAGATCCTGCGGCGCTGCCTCGTCACCCTCCTGAACCAGGAGACCAGGCCCCGCACCGTGATGGTCGTCGACGACGGAAGCGCCGACGACGCGGCCGCCCGGGTCGCCGAGACGATGGTCCGGCCGTTCCGCGACCGCGGGATCCGGCTGCTGGTCCTGCGCCAGCGGCGGAACATGGGCAAGCGTGAGGCGCTGGCCCGCGGCTTCCTGACCGCCCCGCACGCCGACGTGTACGTGGGCGTCGACAGCGACACGATCCTGCACGAGAACGCGTTCACCGAGCTGTTCGCCCCGCTCGCCGACCCCAGGGTCACCGGGGTGACCGGCACGGTCCTGGCCTCGAACTACAAGGTCAACGTGCTCACCCGGCTCATCGAGCTGCGCTACGCGAACGCCTTCCTCTACGAGCGGGCCGCCTACTCGATGGTCAAGAGCGTCCTGTGCTGCTGCGGATCGCTCGCCGCCTACCGCGGCTCCGTCGTCCACAAGTACCTCGACGACTTCCGCACCCAGACGTTCATGGGCGAGCCCGCGACCGTCGGCGACGACCGCCGCCTGACCAACTACTGCCTGCTCGAGGGGCAGGTCGTGATCCAGACGAGCGCGATGGCCGAGACCGCCGTGCCCGAGCGGATGAGCCACTACGTCCGGCAGCAGGCCCGCTGGAACCGCTCGTTCTTCCGCGAGACGCTCTGGTGCCTCAAGGCGTTCCCTGTCAGGCGGCCGATGGCCTTCCTCCTGTCGTTCATCGAGATCGCGACCTGGCTGGTGTTCACCACCACGCTGCTGTACTCGCTGGTCGTCTACCCGCTGATGCACGGCGGCCGGTTCGTGCTCGCCCAGTACGCCACCATGATCGTCATCTACGGGTACCTGCGGTCGGTCCGCTATCTGGACCTCCCGCGGCCCGGCATGGGATTCGCCGGAAAGCTCGGGATCTTCCTGATGGCGCCGCTGTACGGGCTGATGCACATCCTGCTGCTCCTGCCGATCCGGGTCTTCTCCCTGATGACGCTCGGCACGTCGAGCTGGGGCACCCGCGCCAGGGTCGAGGTGTCGGTCGCGGCCGAGGACCCGCTGGCCACCCTGCGGGACCCGGTCGTCATCGAGCCCAAGTCCGATCTCCCCGTCCGGCACGGCGTGCCGCTGCGGCCGTCCCTCTCCAGGAGCGTGCGATGACCTCCGTCCGTACCAGGGTCGCGGTGACCGCGGCCCTCGCCACCGGGGCGCTGTTCGCGACCGCCGGGCTGCAGGGCGTCGTCGCCGAGGGGCGTTCGGCGGAGCGGACCGTCGTGCCCGCGAGCGCCACGGTGAAGAAGACGGCCGTGAAGAAGGCGGCCGCCAAGAAGAAGAAGGCCGCGCCGAAGTGGCGGCTGGTCTGGTCGGACGAGTTCCGCGGCCGGAAGGGCGTCCGGCCCAGCACCGCGAAGTGGTTCTCCCAGACGGGCGACCGCGGCGGCTGGGGCGTCGGCGGCCTCGCCTACTACGACCCGGCCCAGGCGGTGCAGAACGGCCACGGCCGGCTGCTGATCACCGCGAAGAAGAACAAGACGGCGCGGAAGTGCTGGTACGGCACCTGCAAGTACACCTCGGCGCGGCTCCAGACCTCGGGACGCTTCACCCAGAAGTACGGCCGTTTCGCCGCGCGCATCAAGTTCCCCACCGGCAAGGGGATCTTCCCCGCCTTCTGGCTGCAGAACCCGAACGCCAAGGGCGGCACGAAGAAGTACTCCGAGATCGACATCGCGGAGGTCTACGGCGCCCACACCAACAGCATCCTGGGCGCCGCCCACCAGAAGAAGAAGGTCAAGGACACCAAGAAGGTGTTCAAGAAGCCGCTGCACGCGCGCTACCACACCTACGGCGTCGACTGGACTCCGACCGAGGTCACCTGGTGGGTCGACGGCAAGGCCTACGGCCGCATGAAGCGGTACAAGGGCTGGTCGTTCAACCAGCCGATGCAGATCATCATGAACCTGCAGATCGGCGGCAACTGGCAGGGCCCCCCGAACGCCGCGACGAGGTTCCCGGCCGTCATGGCCGTCGACTACGTGCGGGTCTACGAACGAGCATCGAAGAAGTGAGCAGAGGCAGAGAAGTGAGTGACGTGGTACTCCCCCGGCTGACCGTCATCGGAACCGGCTACCTGGGCGCGACCCATGCCATCTGCATGGCCGTCCTCGGCTACGACGTCCTCGGCGTCGACGTGGACGCGGAGAAGATCGACCGGCTGAGGAACGGCGAGGTGCCGTTCTTCGAGCCCGGCCTGCCGGAGCTGCTGGGGAAGGCCCTGGACTCCGGGCGCCTGCGGTTCACGACCTCGTTCGAGGAGGCAG
>NZ_BAAAUV010000029.1:0-91165 GCF_039534125.1 Actinocorallia longicatena
CCTCCTCACGGGGCGGCGCCGCCCCCGCCCCGCCCGCCGCCGAGCCCGTCCGGCCCTGGAGCGCGAGCAACACCGCCGCTCCCGCTGCCGGTCACGCCGCCGAGCCGTGGCGGCCCGACAGCCAGCGGCCCGCCACCGAACCGTGGGCGCCGCAGGGCGCCCCGCCCGCCGAGCCGGTCCAGCCGTGGGGCGCCCAGAACGCCCCCGGGGGAGAGCCGGTCCAGCCCTGGCGGCCGGACGGCCCTCCGCCGGTCGCGCCGTGGAATCCCCAGAACGCGCCGGGAACGGAACCCGTCCAGCCCTGGGGGGCCCAGAACGAGTCCTCCGCGCAGGCGCCGGTCCCGCAGTGGCGGCCTGAGGACGCCCAGCCGCCCGTGCAGCCCTGGACGGCGCAGAACCAGCCCGCGCCGCCCGAGCCGGTGCAGCCCTGGCGGCCCGACGACGCCCAGCGGCCCGCGGGCGCTCCGGACCAGGCGCCGCCCGTCCAGGGCGGGCAGGGACGGCCCACGGGCATGAAGATCGTCGAGCTGTACTCGATCCGGTTCCTGTGCGGGACCGACGACGTCGAGCGCATGGTCACCGAGGTGCGGCGGCGCGGGAAGTGGGCGCGTCAGCTGCGCGGCCAGGAGGTCTCCAGCGCGTCGGCGCCCGCGGTCCTGCTGGTCGGGGCGCCCTCCAGCGGACAGCGCAGGCTCGCCCGCATCGTCGCCCGCGCGCTCGCGGAGGTCGACTTCAGTGACGAGCGGGTCCGCACCCTGCACCTGGAGGAGATCCGCGACCGCGGGCCCGAGGGGCTGGAGGCGCTGCTCGCCGAGCACGGCGGCCACACCGTCCTGCTCGAGGGCCTGGACGAGCTGATCCTCGACGACGGCCAGGGACCGGCCTACGCCCGCGCCCTCTACCGGGTCCGCGCGGAGGGCGTCACCGAGACGACCCTCGTCGCCTCCTGCACGCCGGGGCGCTACGAGGAACTGCGCGGGCAGCATCCGGAGCTCGTCACCGACTTCAGGACCGTGCGCCTGCCCGACCTCGACGAGAACGAGACCCGGGTCGCGCTGCTGGCCCTGCTGGCCGAGGAGCGTTACGTCGGCCTCACCGACGACGCCTGGCCGGTCCTGCGCCGCGACCTGGCGTCCCTGCCGGGCCGGGGCCGTCTCGTCAACGCCCGCCTCGTCGAGGCCTACCTCGACCGCGCCTGCACCCGCCACCTCGGCCAGGCCGACGCCACCGTCGCCGTCCTCGGCGAACGCGGCTTCACCCTGTCGGCCCCCGATCTCGCCGGGGTCGCCGACGAGCTGCCGCACTGACGGCAAGGTCTGGAACGGGCGAAGGGCGGGCTCCCGCAGGAGCCCGCCCCGTTCGAAGCGTCAGGTGACCGCGATCAGATGGGCAGATCCGGGACGATCCGCTGCGGGCCCGTCGGCTGCGCGGGCCAGAGCTGGACCAGGTAGTGCTCGATGCCCTGCAGCTCCCGCAGGGCCGCCTGGAACTCCGCGCTGAAGGTGTCGCGGAAGCGGTCCAGCAGGTCGTCGTACAGGCGGGCGATCTCCGTACGGTGCCGGGCCCTGATCGCCACGTGGTAGCGGCCGACTCCGGCCGCGAGGCGCACGCCGTGCAGCACCGGTTCGCCCGTGGCCGTTCCCACGGCGATGGCGCCGCGCAGGTACAGCTCGGTGAAGGCCTCCTCGTCCCACGGGCCCGGAGTGGAGGGCGGCTCGGCGTCCCACTCCTCGAGCAGGAGCGTGATCTCCACGTCGTCCTGGAGGCTTCCGATCCACATCTGGTCGTAGCCGACGCTGACCAGGTGCTGGCCGGGCGGCGGCGGTGCCTGCAATCCCGAAGGGTCCGCGCCGAGATCGTGCACGCGGAACGTCCCCTTGTCCGGATGCAGCCGCACGCCCACCCGCAACAGTCTGCGATTCACCCCGTGTCCTTCCCCGGCCCCCGTGGCCGTCCCACCCCGCGCGCTCATTCCGCGCAAGAGGAACATCCTTGCGCATCTTGGGAGAGTTCGCCTGTGACTGTGGCCACCCCGGCCGAACAGGTTTCAGCGCGCACGGCGTAGACGAGTGTCGATCCGGGGCTCGGCCGCGCCCGCGGTCTACGGTCGGGGACCGTGGGGGAACGGATGCCGGGGTGGCTGCCGCGCGGGTTCGCGCTGGCCGGAGCGATGATCCTGGCGTTCATGGCCGGTCTCTGGGCGCTGGAGCGCCTCCAGGGGCTCCTGACGCTCATCCTGCTGGCCCTGTTCCTGGCCTTCGCGATAGAACCCGCGGTCAACCGGCTGGAGGCGCGCGGCCTGCGCAGGGGGGCCGCCACCGGGCTGATCTTCCTGCTGTTGCTCGGCACCGTCGCGGTCTTCGTCACCCTCATGGGCACCCTGCTGTTCGACCAGGTCACCAACCTCGTCAACAACGCCCCGCAGTACGCCGAGAGCGGGGTCGGCTGGATCAACGAGACCTTCAACGCGACGCTGTCGCAGCGCGACATCACCCGGCAGCTCGTCCAGCTCCAGTCGATCGCCTCCGGCCATCTGTCGCAGATCGCGGGAAACGTGTGGGGGATCGGCACGCATGCCATCGGCGTGCTGTTCAGGGGGCTCGGGCTCGCCCTGTTCACGTTCTATCTCTGCGCCGACGGGCCCCGCTTCCGCCGGACGGTCTGCGCGTTCCTGCCGCCCCGCCGCCAGCGCGACGTCCTGCGCGCCTGGGAGATCGCCGTGGACAAGACCGGCGGCTACCTCTACTCCCGCGCCCTGCTCGCCGCCGTCTCCGCCCTCGCCCACACCTGCGCGCTCCAGCTCCTCGGAGTCCCCAACGCCATCACCCTCGGCCTGTTCGTCGGGCTGGTCTCCCAGTTCGTCCCGACCGTCGGGACCTACATCGCCGGGACGGTGCCCGTCCTGGTCGCCCTCGCCAAGTCGCCGGGAACGGCCCTGTGGGTGCTGCTGTTCATCATCGCCTACCAGCAGTTCGAGAACTACGTCCTCCAGCCCAAGATCACCGCCCGGTCGATGGACATGCACCCGGCCGTCGCGTTCGGGCTCGTCGTGGCAGGAGCCGCCTTGTTCGGCGCCGCCGGCGCCATCCTGGCCCTGCCCGCCGGGGCCAGCATCCAGGCGTTCCTGTCGGCCTACGTGCGGCGCTACGCCGTCGAGGAGCACCCGCTGACCTCCGGTCCGGCCGACCCGGCGTAGCCTGGCCGGGACGGGTAGGTGAACTTCGGGGGAGGATCATGCGCGCCACGCTTCTGCACGCCGTACGGGACATCCGGGTCGAGGACGTGCCCGATCCCCGGATCCTGCATCCCGGAGACGCCGTCGTCCGTGTCATCGCCGCCTGCGTGTGCGGATCCGACCTGTGGCCCTACCGGGGCGTCTCGCCCGTCGAGGAGCCCCACCGCATCGGCCACGAGTTCGTCGGGACCGTCGAGGAGACCGGGACCGACGTGTGGTCGGTGCGGCCGGGGGACTTCGTCATCGCCCCGTTCTCGATCAGCGACAACGTCTGCGCGCACTGCCGGAACGGCGTCCAGACCTCCTGCGTCAACCACGCCTGGTGGGGCAGCTCCGACGCCGCGGGGCCCATCGACGGGGGCCAGGGCCAGGCCGTGCGCGTCCCGCACGCCGACGGCACGCTCGTGCCCGTCCGGGAGGCGTTCGAGCCGTCGCTCGTGCCCGGCCTGCTGACCCTGTCCGACGTGATGTCGACCGGTCACCACGCCGCCTTCTCCGGCGGCGTCACCGAGGGCAGCACGGTCGTGGTCGTCGGCGACGGGGCGGTCGGGCTGTGCGCGGTCATCGCCGCCCGCCGCCTCGGCGCGATCCGGATCATCATGATGTCCCGCCACCCCGACCGGCAGAAGCTCGCGCTGGACTTCGGCGCGACGGACCTGGTCACCGAGCGCGGCGAGGAGGGCGCCGCCAGGGTCACCGAACTGCTCGGCGGGATCGGCGCGGACGTCACCCTGGAGTGCGTGGGCACCAAGGAGTCCATGGAGCAGGCGGTCGACTGCACCCGTCCGGGCGGCCGGGTCGGCTATGTCGGCGCGACCGCGGGCGGGTCCCAGATGCCGATCCGCAAACTGTTCATCCGCAACGTCAGCGTCGCCGGGGGAGTCGCGCCCGCCCGTCGCTACATCCCCGAGCTGCTCCCCGACGTCCTGTCGGGCGAGATCACCCCGGGCCGGGTCTTCGACCTGGAGCTGCCGCTGGAGGAGGCCGCCGAGGCCTACCGGGCCATGGACGAGCGGCGCGCGGTCAAAGTCCTCCTGCACCCCTGATGGCGTGCGCGGTGGCGGCGTCGGCGGGGAAGAACGACTCGATCGCCAGCTCCGCCACCGTGATGTCCATCGGAGCGCCGAACGTGGCGAGGGTGGAGAAGAACACCAGCTCGCCGTCGCCGTACCGCAGCCGCAGCGGCACCACGATCTGGCCCGCGGGCGGCAGCAGCTCCGGCTGGTCGCACGGATAGGCCGTCAGCTCCTTGAGCAGCTCGGCCAGGAACGGGTCACCCAGATGGACGACCTGGTGGCGCAGTGTCGACAGCAGATGCGCCCGCCACTCGCCCAGGTTCACGATCCGCGGCGCCAGTCCCTCCGGATGGAGGGTGGCGCGCATCACGTTGTCCAGCAGGTCCGGATCGACGCCGTCGGTCAGGAGCCGGGCCCCCGCGTTGGCGTCGACCAGGTTCCAGCGGCAGTCGACCACCACCGCGGGGAAGGGCTCGTGTGCCGTCAGGACCTGCCGGACGGCGTCCATGACGGTCGCCAGCGCGTCCGAGGTGACCGGGGTCTCGGTGTAGACGGGGGCGTACCCCGCGGCCAGGAGGAGCAGGTTCTGCTCCCGCAGCGGAACCTCCAGCTCGTCGGCCAGGCGGAGCAGCATCTCCCGCGACGGCCGCGACCGGCCGGTCTCCACGAAGCTGAGGTGCCGGGTCGACACCCCGGCCCGCGACGCCAGATCGAGCTGGCTCCACCTGCGCCGGTCGCGCCAGCCGCGCAGCAGTTCCCCCACGGGCCGGGAGGTCTTCGTCGTCACATACGCGAATCTACGGCACCGGGACGCACCAGGAGGAGCACACCCAGAGTGGAGTAGGTCGCGATCAGCCAGAGGACGAACACGAGCGTGCCCGCCGCCCCCTCGAGCGCGATCTTTCCGACCATGCCCGCCACCAGCCAGAGCGAACCGGCCAGCGGAAGCCACCGCACCGCCCCCTGCCAGCGGCCCACCCTGATGATCGCGATCGCCGAGGCGAGCATGCCGATCTGCGACAGCGGCCAGGCGGGGTCCAGGACGTTCACCCACGTCGGCAGGTCCTCGTAGGTCTCGTAGGGGATCGAGCCGAGGTTCACCGCCATCGCCAGCGGGAACAGCGCCATCGGGATGATCGGGAACGCCCGCCCCTTGCGGTCCCCGGTCGCCCGGCAGGCCAGCACCAGCGCGCACAGCGCGCCCAGCCCCAGCAGGTACGGCACGCCGCTGATCATGTCCGCGACGTAGATCTTCTCGTCGTCGTAGCCGTCGAGATCGACGGCCACCCCGACGCCCCACGAGATCGGGCCGATCACCAGCAGCGCACCGACCGCCCGCACGAACGCGGCCGACGGGCCGCCGTTCGCACCGGGAACCCCCGGACCGACCTCACTGCGTTCCACCCGGATCGACATCTTCGCCTCACTCCCTCGTGGCCGGCGGCTCCCTGCCGCCACGGCCGTGTTCCCAGGTTCGGGGGGCGGCGTCCCAGGCCACCAGGGAGCACGGGGCCCCGAAAGGTCCCCCGCCGGATCGGGGACATCCGAGGACGTTGTCCCGGCCGGAAAAGGGACACCGCTCCCGCGACGGGACACCTCGCCCCATGCCACGCTGTCCCGGTGCGACCCCCCGCCCCCCGGCTCGACCGGGTCCTGCTCTCCCTCGCGGCCACCGCGACGGTCCTGTCCGTCATCGCCCTGGCGGGCGGATTCTGGGCCGACGCCCTCCTCGGCGACGCCCCCGGATCACGGTGGCTGGACTGGGCGCACTGGAGCTCGACCGTGCCGGGCGTCGCGTTCTGCGCCGCGGGGACCCTCATCGCCGCGAAGCTGCCGCGCCACCCGATCGCCTGGCTGCTGATCCTCAGCGGCCTCGCCGCCGCCGAGGACGGCTTCTGCTGCGCCTACGGCTCGCTGGCCATCGCCCGCGACGGCGACCTGCCGCTGGCCGATCTCGCGGTGTTCCTCGGCGCCAGGACCGGCCCGCTCCAGGACCTGACCTGGCCGATCCTCCTGCTGTTCTTCCCCGACGGGCGACTGCCCTCGCCGCGGTGGCGGATCCCGGCGGCCGTCGCGGTGACGGGACTGGCCGCCATGCCGGTCCTGCTGGCGATCGTGCCCTGGCAGACGTTCGTGGCCGTGCAGACCGGGGCGCCGGAGAGCGTCCCGGGGCTGGACTCGATCACGCTCGATCCGCTCGCCGTGGACCTCCCGGACGCGGTCTGGGATCACTTCATGATCGTCGTCGGGGTCATCGCGTCCGCGGCGTTCCTGACCGGCATCGCCGCCTTCGCGCGCAGGTTCGCCGGTTCCGATCCGATCCGGCGCGCCCAGCTGCGGTGGCTGCTGCTCGGGGTCGTCGCCCAGGTCCTGCTGATCGTCCTGGACCAGGTCGTCAAGGCCGCCGGATTCGCCCCCGTCACCCTCGACTACACCTTTCTCGCCGGACAGCTGATCCTGACCGCGGCGGTGGTCGTCGCCGTCCTGCGCTACCGGCTGTACGGAGCCGATCTGCTGCTCGGCTGGACCCTGCTCTACGGCTCGCTGGCCGCCGCGGTGGTGGCGATCGATCTGGCGGTCTTCGTCGGGGTCGGCCATCTCGTCGGCGGGGACAGGCTCGCCGGGGTCGCCGCCGCCGGGGTCGTCGCGGTGCTCTACTCACCGCTGCGGGTCCGGCTCCAGCGGCTGGTCCACCGGGTCCTGACCGGCAGGGGAGAGCCCTACGACGTGGTCTCCGCGCTCGCCCGCAGGCTGGAGGAGACCCCCGGCCCCGACGAGCTGCTCGCCGAGGTCGCCCGCGGCGTGGCCACCGCGTTCCGGTCGCCCTACGTGCGGGTCGAGCTCGACCGTGCCGACGGCACCACCATGATCGTCGAACAGGGGGAGACCCGCCCCGACACGGTCGTGCTGCCCTTCGCCTACCGCGACACCCCCATCGGTCGGCTCGCCCTCGTGCCACGGCTCGGCGCCCGGCTGTCGGACCGCGACCAGCGGCTGCTGGCCGACGTGGTCAGGCAGGCCGCCGCCGCGGCCCGTGCGACGGCCCTGACCGAGGAGCTCCAGCGCAGCCGGGAGGAGCTGGTCACCGGCATCGCCGAGGAGCGCCGCAGGCTCCGCAGGGACCTGCACGACGGCCTCGGGCCCGCCCTGGCCGCCGCCGGGCTGAAGATCCAGGCCGCCAGGAACCTCGCCCGCCGCGATCCGGCCGCCGCCGACGCCACCCTGAAGGAGGTCGGCACCGACCTGTCCGATGTCCTGGCCGACGTGCGCAGGCTCGTCCACGACCTGCGGCCGCCCGCCCTCGACCAGTTCGGGCTCCTCGGCGCCATCGAGCAGCAGGCCTCCGGGTTCGACGCGGTCACCGTCCACGCCAGCGGAGACCTGTCCGGGCTGCCCGCCGCCGTCGAGGTGGCCGCCTACCGGATCGTCGGCGAGGCCCTCGCGAACGTCGCCCGGCACGCCGGCGCCACCCGCTGCACCGTCGACCTCGTCCACGACGGCGAGACCCTCCGCCTCCAGATCACCGACGACGGCCGCGGTCTGCCCGCGGGTGCCCATCTCGGCGTCGGCATCGTCGCCATGCGCGAACGCGCCGAGGAACTCGGCGGCACCTGCCGGCTCACCCGCGCCCCCAGCAGCGGCACCCGCGTGACCGCCGCCCTGCCCGCCCGCACGGAGGCGTTCACCGCATGAGAACCGACCGGATCCTGCGCTCCCTCGCCATCGTCCTGGGGCTGCTCGGCCTCGCCGCGACGGCCGGAGCCGCCTGGACCGACCACCTCAACGACGGCCGGACCATCCCCGGCCCGCTGGACTGGAGCTACTGGGGCTCGGCGCTGTCCGGGCTGAGCCTGCTCCTGCCCGGAAGCGTCCTGGCGGTGCGGATGCCCCGGCACTGGCTGACCTGGCTGCTCATCGCCTGCGGCGCCAGCTCGGTCCTCGCCGCGCTCGGCACCTGCTACGCCACCTACTCTCTCCTCTCCCACGACGGCGACCTGCCCCTCACCTGGGCGGCGATCATCACCGGCGGCCGGTTCGGGCCCCTGGTCCACTTCGCCATCCCCGCCCTGATGGTCCTGTTCCCCGACGGCCTGCCCAGGCGCCTCGGCCAGCGGATCCTCGCCGCCATCGGGCTGACGCTCATCAGCGTGGCCATCGGCTCCGTCCTCACCCTGCCCTGGCAGGCCCAGACCGAGCCCGGCGTCGTCCCGCACCCCGCCCTGGCCCGCTTCGAGCTCGACCCGTTCACCCCGCCGGGCCTGGACCGGATCGCGACGCCCCTCACCGACCGGCTCTTCGGAATCGCCTTCGTGACCGGGGCGCTGCTGGTCATCGCCGTCTTCGTGAGCGGCTACCGCGCCGCCGGGGGCGCCGGGCGGGCCCAGCGGCGCTGGATGCTCCTCGCCCTGATCGCGAACCTGCTGTTCGTGGTCCTGGCGATCTCCTTCCCCGACATGCCCGCCGGCACCTGGGACGTCGTCTTCGTCCTGGAGAACATGCTGCTGTCCGCGGCGGCGATCATCGCGATCACCCGGTACCGGCTGTACGACGTGGATCTGCTGCTCGGCTGGACCCTGCTGTACGCGGTCCTGGCCGCGGCCGTCGTCGCGATCGACCTCGCCGTGTTCGTCGCCGTCCAGTCCCTGGTCCGCGACCGGGTCGCGGGCGTCGCCGCGGCCGGGGTCGTCGCGGTGCTCTACTCCCCGCTGAGGGTGCGGCTCCAGCGGCTGGTCAACCGGCTCCTCACCGGCCGCGGCGACCCCTACGAGGTCGTCTCGGCCCTCGCCCGGAGGCTGGAGGAGTCACCGGGCCCCGAGGACCTGCTGGAGGAGACCGCGCGGGGCGTCGCCGCCGCCTACCGGTCGCCCTATGTGCGGGTGGAGCTCGACCGCGCCGACGGCACCACCCTGATCGTCGAGGAGGGCACGGCCAGAGCGGACGCCGTGGTGCTCCCCTTCGGCTACCGCGACGCCGCCATCGGCAGGCTCGCCCTGGTCCCGCGGCGCGGCACCCGCCTGTCGGAGGAGGACCAGCGGCTGCTCGCCGACGTGGTCAGGCAGGCCGCGGCGGCCGTACGGGCCACGGCGCTGACCGAGGAACTCCAGCGTAGCCGAGAGGGGCTCGTGACGGGCATCGCGGAGGAGCGGCGCAGGCTCCGCCGGGACCTGCACGACGGGCTCGGGCCCTCGCTCGCCGCCGCGGGGCTGAAGATCCAGGCCGCCAGGAACCTCGCGGGCCGCGACGCGGAGCGGGCCGACCGGACCCTCACCGAGGTCGGCGCCGACCTGACGACCGTCCTGGGCGACGTCCGCAGGCTCGTCCACGACCTGCGGCCGCCCGCCCTCGACCAGTTCGGGCTCCTGGGCGCGATCCGGCAGCAGGCGGCCAGGTTCGGCGGCGGCGCCCTGGCCGTCACGGTCACCGCCGACGGCGACACGGCCGGGCTGCCCGCGGCCGTCGAGGTCGCGGTCTTCCGGATCGTGGGCGAGGCGCTGTCGAACGTGGCCCGCCACGCCGCCGCCACCCGCTGCACGGTCGTCCTGGCCCGCACGGAGACCGCGATCCGCGCCGAGATCACCGACGACGGGCGGGGCGTCCCCGCCGGTGCCCTGGTCGGCGTCGGGATCGTCGCCATGCGCGAGCGCGCGGCCGAGCTCGGCGGCAGCTGCCTCATCGAGGCCGTGGCCGGCGGCGGGACCCGCGTACGGGCCGATCTGCCTGCGATGATGGGGGCCACCCCCGAGCAAGGAGCGGCATGACCGGCCCGCGTGTACTCATCGCCGACGACCATCCCGTCTACCGCGACGGCCTGCGCCTCATGCTGGCCTCCACCGGCGAGGTCGAGGTCGTGGGCACCGCCGCGGACGGCCAGGAGGCCGTGGAACGCGCCGCCGAACTCACCCCCGACGTGATCGTCATGGACCTGCAGATGCCCCGCCTGGACGGCATCGAGGCGACGCGCAGGATCGTCGCCGCCCGTCCGGGAACGGGGATCCTCGCCCTCACCATGCACGACGACGACGAGTCGGTGTTCGCCGCCATGCTGGCCGGGGCCCGCGGCTACCTCGTCAAGGGCGCCGACCAGGAGGAGATCCTGCGCGCCATCACCGCCGTCGCCCACGGGGAAGCGATCTTCGGTCCGGCCCTCGCGGCCCGGGTCACCCGCTACTTCACGCTCCTGGCCGCCGCGGGACCGCCCGCGGAGACGGAGCCGTTCCCGCAGCTCACCTCCCGCGAACGCGACGTCCTCGACCTGATCGCGGCGGGCCTGCCGAACCCGCAGATCGCGGCCCGTCTCTACCTGTCGCCCAAGACCGTCCGCAACAACGTGTCCAACGTCTTCGCCAAGCTCCAGGTCGCCGACCGGGCCCAGGCGATCGTCAGGGCACGGGAGGCGGGCCTCGGCCGCTAGGGCATTGGCACCTCCCGTCCCGCCCGCCCCGCCGATGTACCGGTATGGAACAGGTGTGGACCAGAAGGGCGGCGCTCGCCCTGGCCCTGACGACGTTGACGGCGTGTGCCCACGACACCGGCGGGGCCGCCCCCCGCGACGACGCCCGGACGTTGACCGGAGCCCAGGCGTGGGCGCGGCTGATGGCGGGCAACCGGCGGTGGGCGGCGGGACGTCCGGTCCATCCCGACTCCAGCGAGGGCAGGAGACGCGGGGTCGCCTCCGCCCAGCGGCCGTTCGCCGCCGTCGTGTCGTGCATCGACTCACGGGTGCCGCCCGAGACCGTCTTCGACCAGGGGATCGGCGACCTGTACGCCGTCCGCACGGGCGCGGCATCCCTTGACGACCTGGTGCTGGCCTCCGCCGAGTACGGCCCGATCGAGTCGGCCACCCCGCTGGTCGTGGTCCTCGGCCACGAGCGGTGCGGCGCGGTCACGGCGGCCGTCCACGCCCTGCGCGACGGGATCCGCCCGCCGGGCCACCTCGATCGCCTGGTGGAGACGCTCAGGCCCGCCTACGAGGCGGCGGCTCGACGAGGCGGCGACCCGGTCGAGGAGACCGTCCGGGAGCAGGTCGCCAGGACCGTCTCCGCCCTCACCCGTGACGACGCCCTGGAGCCCCTCATGGGGTCGGGCCGCCTCACCGTGACCGGCGCGCTGTACCGGCTGGAATCCGGACAGGTGACGCCCCTGGCGTGAAATCACAGGAACAGCGGGTTACATCTGCAGCTTGGGACATTTACGCTTACGTGGTGTCTGGGAGATCGCGTCCACCGGCCGACCTTCTACGGTCGGGTCCCGAACCACCCAAGCCGCCGCGGCGGGCCCGCTCCCGGCGGGCGGAGATCATCGGGGCGGCGGTCCTCGTGGTCGCCGGTGGCACCGCCGGCGTGATCCTCACCCAGGGCGGCGGCGACGGCCGCAATCCCGCGGGGGTGAAGCTGCCCGGCGCACGGCCCGCGGCGGCCGGTGAGGAGACCCGCCCCCTCAGCGGCATGTTCCCCGCCGACACCTCGGCCAAGGGCGACGGGCGCGACCAGGAGCTCACCGCCGTCGCGACCTCGGGGCAGACCGTCGTCGCGGTCGGCGCCGACCGCGACCCCCAGGGCGGGGGCGCCCGCGCCCTGTTCGTGGTGTCCACCGACGGCGGCCACACCTGGAAGGCCTCCGGCGTGCCGGGCGGCGGTGCCGTGCCCCGCTGGGTCGCCGGGACCGAGGGGGGCTGGCTGGCAGGGGCCGCCGACGGCACGCTGTGGCGCTCGCCCGACGGCCTCGCCTGGGAACGCGGAGCCGAGGGAGCGGGCAAGGTCTTCGGCCCCGCCGACCGGATCATCGGCGTGGTCTCCTCGCCCAAGGGCTGGGTGGCGATCGGGCTGACCCCCTCGCCGCTGCCCCTCAAGGCGGTCCCGGTGATGTGGACCTCCACCGACGGCGCGGTCTGGAAGCGGCTGTCCGGCGGGTTCCCGCTGCCCGCCGCCGACGAGCTCGTCGCCCTCACCCGCATCTCGGCGGGCGGCTCGGGCATCACGCTCGAGGGCATCCGGATGAAGCACCTGGAGAAGACTCCCTTCCAGCGTGACGTCGTCTGGACCAGCGACAACGGCGGGCAGAGCTGGGACGTCATGTCCAAGACCGAGAACCGGGCGGTCACCAGACCCGAGAGCGCCTACGACCTCATCCCCGGCCCCGCCGCCGGGACGATCTCGGCGAAGGCGGGACGCGTCCAGGACGGTCCCGACCTCGATCCGACGCTGACCGTCAAGGACGGGTCGGGCCAGGAACGCCAGGTGAGCCTCGTCGACATTCCCGGAGTCATCGGCCACGACCTCAGCGTCAGCGCCCTCGCCGAGGACAAGGGCCTCAGGATCGCCGCGGGGAGCAGCGACGGGCGTCCCCAGATCTGGACCTCCGACGGAGGCTCCTGGAGCCGTGCCACCCTGCCCGAGGCGCCCGAGCGGGGCCGGTTTACGGCCGTCGCCGCGGGACCGTCCGGCTGGGTCGCCACCGGCCCCGGGCTGCTCTACACCTCGCCCGACGCCAGGACCTGGACCGCTTCGAAGACGCTGCCGTCGCGGCCGCTGCTCGCCGCGGGACCCGGCGGCTACCTGATCGTCGACGTGTCGACCGTCTGGCGCAGCAGTGACCTGACCTCGTGGACGAAGACCGCCTTCGGTGACGGCACCCCGCACGCGATCACCGCGCGTCCGGGCGGCTACACCGCGGCCGGGGACCTGTCGGGCCGCCCCGTCACCTGGTCGAGCACCGATGGGACCTCCTGGACGGCGAAGGAGATGCCCGCCCCCGCCGGCACGGCTCTCACGCACGTCAGCGCGGCGAACGGCACGGTCGTCGCGATCGGCGACACCGCGGGACGGCCGCTGGCCTTCTCCTCCGCCGACGCGGGTGAATCCTGGAACCAGGCCGACCTGCCCGGGGCACCGGCCGTCCTGACCGTCCTCACCGCCGGCAAGCAGTGGTTCGCGGCCGGAACCCGCAACGGCGAGGTCATCACCTGGACCTCACCCGACGGCCGCACCTGGCAGGCCGCCGCCCACCAGGGCACGGGCCTGTCCGGCCCCGGCGACCAGACCGTCAGCGCCGCCGCCCCCCTCGACGGCACCCTGACGGCCGTCACGGTCTCCGACGCCCTGACCCCCTACCTCTGGAAGCCCGGCGAAGGAGCCTGAGGAACGGATCAGCGGGCACGAATCAGCGGGCACGGATCAGTGGGCGGAGAAGCCGCCGTCGACGAACAGGGCCTGGCCGGTGACGAAGGACGCCGCCGGCGAGGTCAGGAAGAGGGCGGCGGCGGGGAAGTCGGCGGGCAGGCCGTTGCGGCCGACGAAGGTCCGCCCGGCCAGCTCGGCCAGGAAGGCGGGATCGGCGGAGGCCTGGGCGGTCAGGGGCGTGATGACGAAGCCCGGGATGAGGGTGTTGCAGGTGACGCCGCGCGATGACCACGCCTCGGCCTGGGAGCGGGTCAGGGCGACCACGCCCGCCTTGGACACGCCGTAGGCGCCGGAGTTGAAGAAGGCGCGGAACGACTGCTGTGAGCCGATGTTGAGGACGCGGCCCCAGCCGCGTGCGGCCATCGCCGGGCCGAACCGCTGGCCGAGCACGTAGGGGGCGTCGAGGTTGACGGCGAGGGAGGTGTCCCAGTGGTCGTCGGTGAGGTCGTCCATGTGGGGCCGGGGGTTGACGCCCGCGCTGTTGACGAGGATGTCGGGCTCGCCGAACGGCAGCACCGCCCGCTCGGCGGCCTCGCGGATCGCGGCCCGTCCGCGCGACAGGTCGGCGGCGACCGCGGCGGCGGAGCAACCGTGCGACTCCAGTTCCGCGACGGTGCCGTCCAGGGCCTCGGTGCCGCGCGCCAGGACCACCACGTTCGCGCCCGCCCTGCCGAGGGCCAGCGCGATCGCCCGGCCGATGCCGGAGGTGCCGCCGGTGACGAGCGCCGTCTTGTCCCGCAGGCCGAACAGCTCGTCCAGGTAACCGCTCACCGTGCTCCTCTGCTCGCGTGCCAGCGTTCGAGCAGGTCGGTCATCTCGCCCTGCATGAAGACGAAGAAGTCTCTCATCTCGGCGAACCGCTCCGCCGACGGGGTGCCGGGCGCCAGGGCGGGCATCCCCTCCTCGGTGACCTTGACGATCGCCCGGTACGCGGTGCCCTTCATGATGCTCGCCTCGTACCAGGCGTCCTCGGGCAGGGCGTAGGCGTGCTGACGGGAGCCGGGCGCCGGATGGCGTCGCAGCATCCCGATCTGGAGGAGGTACCGGACGGCCCCGGAGATCGCCGCGGGGCTGACCTCGAGGCGTTCCGCCAGTTCGGCGGCCGTGAGGGACTCGGAGTCGGCTGTCATCATCGCCATCAGCACGCGCGCGGGCATCTTGGGGAAGCCCAGGTCGGCCCAGGTCATCGCCATGTGCTCGACAAGCCTGCGGACCCCTTCCTCGTCTCTCATGGCGTCAGTTTACTACATTCACAAAATTGTGAAACTTGTGTAGTGTCTGAAACATGAACGATGTCATCGAGGTGGCCGGGCTGGTCAAGTCCTTCGGCCGCACCCGTGCGCTGGACGGGCTCGACCTGGGCGTCCGGTCCGGCGAGGTGCACGGGTTCCTCGGCCCGAACGGCTCGGGCAAGTCGACGACCATCCGCGCGCTGCTCGGCCTCATCCGCGCCGACGGCGGAACCGCACGGCTGCTCGGCGGCGACCCGTGGGCCGACGCGACCCGGCTGCACCGGCGCCTGGCCTACGTCCCGGGCGATGTGACGCTCTGGCCGAACCTGTCCGGCGGCGAGGTCATCGACCTGCTCGGCTCGCTGCGCGGCGGGCTCGATCCCAAGCGCCGCGCCGACCTGCTGGAGCGCTTCGAACTCGATCCGAAGAAGAAGGGCCGTGCCTACTCTAAGGGCAACCGGCAGAAGGTCGCCCTGGTCGCCGCGTTCGCCTCCGACGCCGAACTGCTCATCCTCGACGAGCCGACCTCGGGCCTCGACCCGCTGATGGAGGAGAGCTTCCAGGAGTGCGTCCGGGAGGAGAAGCGGGCCGGCCGGACGGTGCTGCTGTCCAGCCACATCCTCTCCGAGGTCGAGGCCCTCTGCGACCGGGTGACGATCATCCGCAAGGGACGAACCGTGGAGACCGGGACGCTGGCCGGCCTCCGGCACCTGACCAGGACCTCGCTCCAGGCCGACCTGGACTCCGTTCCCGAGGGCCTCGGCGATCTGCCGGGCGTCCACGACCTCGTCGTCGAGGGGACCAGGGTCAGGTGCGAGGTCGACTCCGCCCGCCTCGAGCCGGTCCTCCGGGCGTTCGTCGAGCACGGCGTCCTCGGCCTCACCAGCCGGCCGCCCACCCTCGAGCAGCTCTTCCTGCGCCACTACGAGGAGGCGCGATGAGCGCCTACGCCGGAACCGGCACGCTGCTGCGCCTCTGGCTGCGCCGCGACCGGATCATGCTGCCGTTCTGGTTGTACGCCCTGACCGGATATGTCGCCAGCACCGCACTGGGCTTCAGGTCGCTGTACGACACGCCCGCCTCGATCCACGACTTCGCCTCGGGCATCACCTCCAACGGGGCGATGCTCGCCTTCTACGGAGAGCTGCGCGCCGAGACCCTCGGTGGCCTGGTGTCGTGGCGGCTCGGCTCGACCGGCGGGGCGATGGTCGCGGTCATGGCTGTGTTCCTCGTCATCAGGCACACCAGGGCCGAAGAGGAGACCGGACGGCTCGAACTGGTCGGCTCGACCGCGATCGGCCGTCGCACGGCTCTCACCGCCGGGCTGCTCGTTGGCGTGGGCGCCGCGGTGACGCTCGGGGTCCTCGCCTCGATCGTCCTGATCGCCTGCGGTCTGCCGGTCGCGGGCTCGCTGGCGTTCGCGGCGGGCTGGACCGCGGTCGGGCTCGTCTTCTCGGCCGTCGCCGCGGCCGCCGCGCAGTTCACGGAGAACACCAGGACCGCGCGCGGCCTGGCCCTGGCGGCGGTCGGGGCCTCCTTCGCGCTGCGCGCCGTCGGCGACGCCGGACCCGGCGCCCTGTCCTGGCTGTCCCCGCTCGGCTGGACCGGTGAGCTGGCCGCCTACGCGGGGGAGCGCTGGTGGGTGTTGTTCCTCCCGCTGGCGGCCACGGCGGCGCTCACCGCCGCGGCCTACGGGCTCGCGGACCGCAGGGACCTGGGCGCGGGCCTGCTCCCCACGCGCCTGGGCCCCGCCACCGGTACGGTCCGCGGGGTGTTCGGGCTCGCCGCACGGCTCCAGCGCGGCACGCTCCTGGCCTGGACGGCCGGATTCGCCCTCTACGGAGCCGCCATCGGCGGGATCGCCGAAGGCGCCGACGATCTGGTCAGGGACAGCGGCGGAACCCGCGAGATCCTCGAGAGGATCGGCGGAAGCGGAGCCGTCACCGACACGTTCCTGTCGGCGATGTTCGGCATCATCGGCCTGCTCGTGTCCGCCTACGGCGTGCAGACCGCGCTGCGGCTGCGCGGCGAGGAGACCGACACCCACCTGGAACTGCTCCTGGCCACCCCGGCCCGGCGCCCGTCATGGACGCTCGGCCACCTCGTCTGGACCTTCGGCGGGATCGTGGTCGTGCTGGCCGCCTGCGGGCTGGCCGCCGGAACCGTCCGGGCGGCGAGCACCGGCGCCTCCTCCGACATCGCCCGGCTCACCGGCGTGGCCCTCGCCCAGGCGCCGGCCGCCTGGACCGTCGCCGGGGCGGCCGTCCTGCTGTTCGGGCTCGTGCCGCGCGCCTCCCAGGCGGCCTGGGGCGTGCTCGCGGCGTTCGGGCTGCTCGGCCAGTTCGGCCCGCTGCTGGAGCTCCCGCAACCGGTGATGGACCTGTCGCCGTTCACCCACACCCCGCATCTCCCCGGCGCGGACGCCCCGCTCGTCCCGCTGGTCTGGCTGGCCCTGACCGCGCTGGTGGTGACGGTCGCGGGGATCGCGGGCTTCACCCGTCGCGACCTCATGTCCTGACCAGCAGAGCGAAGGCCTCGACCGCCTCGGCGACCGCGCAGGACCGCGGCGAGGCGAACAGGTCGAAGGCGTGCTGCCCGCCGGGGAGCTCGGCGAAGACGACCGGCCCCCCGGACGCCGCCCGGAGCCTCCCGGCGAACTCCCTGGCCGCCTCGACCGGCACCAGCGAGTCGCGGTCCCCGTGCGCGACGAGGAACGGGGGAGCGTCCGCCCGCAGCCGGTCCAGCGGTGAGGAGCCCGCTCCCGTCTCGTAGTAGCGGCCGTAGTAGCCGTACAGGCACACCACCCCGCGCACCGGGACGCCGCCCAGCGCGATCGACGCCGCCAGATGCGCTCCCGCGGAGCCTCCCGCCAGGAACAGCGCCGAGGGATCGGCGCCGTAGCCGGGGGCGTGCTCGCGCGCCCACGCGACGGCCGCCTCGGCGTCGGCGACGTGCTCGGCGAACCCGGCGGACGGCCGCAGCCGGTAGTTCGCCGACAGGCACACCCATCCGTGCGCGGCCAGCCGGTGAAGAAGCTGCCGCGCCTCCCGGTTCTTGCGTCCGCTGAAGTAGCCGCCTCCGTGGAAGTGGACCAGGACGGGCCCGCCCTTCGGCAGGTCCCGCCGGTGCAGGACGTCCAGCCGGTTCCTCTTCCCCGCGGGCCCGTAGGACAGGTCCGCGACCCGCACGACCCCGCGGCGCCGCACCCGCAGCGGCAGGACGAGCCCGGCCAGGGCAGACGGCCGTCCGGCGGGGAGCACCGACCGCCACCGGGGGCCGAAGGCTCCGCTCATCGCGGCGTCCACGGCCGGGCCGGTGCGCAGGCCCCGCCGGGCGATGACCGCCAGGACGAGGCAGGTGAGGGAAGCCAGCGCCGCGCCCACGACGCCGACCGGGTTGCCGAGCCCGTCGTCCAGGGCCGTCCAGACGGTGACCACGGCCAGCCAGCAGGCGGCGAGCACGGGCAGCTCGTACACGATCAGAGAGCACCGGAAGGACATCATGGCCAGGGCGCGGCCGCGGAAGGGAACGAGGGCGAAGACGGTGGCGGAGGCGACGATCACGACGGCCACCAGATAACCGTAGGGCTGGTCCATGACCTCAGCCTGACCCCGGGACCGCCAGCGCCGCGTCGGCCCGAAGACGGTGGACCCTAGACTTTGGTCGGTGCCGCCGCGCCCGCCCGCCCGGTTACGGTGAGCCGGTGCATGAGGAGACCGAACGGCCGGTGCCGCCCGTCGTGGCCGTCGCGGTGGCGGCGGGGACCGGGCTGCTGACCGCTTTGACGATCGCCGGGGGCGCGACGAGCGCGCTCGACGTCACGGTGGGCGCCGTGTCCTGCCTGCTGTCGCCGGTCATGCTGTGGCGGCCGGTCGGTAGTGCGCTCGGCCTGAGCGTGCTCGCGGTCCTTTCCCCCGCGGCGACCCCCGCGGCCACGTGCGCGACCGTCGAGGTCGCCAGGGCCAGGCGGCTGCCGGTCGCGATCGGAGCGGCCGTCGCGGGGGCCGCCGCCCACCTGCTCCAGGGGGCGTGGCGGCCGAGCGAGGGCATCTCCCGAGGCTGGTGGTCGCTCCTGGTCGTCCTCGCCTACGGAGCCCTGGTCGGCTGGGGCGCCGTGGCCAGGGCCCGGCGGGCGGCGCTGGCCTCCCTGAGGGAGCGCGCCCGCAGGGCCGAGGCCGAGCAGGAGCGGCGCGTCACCGAGGCCAGGGTCGCCGAGCGGGCCCGGATCGCCCGGGAGATGCACGACGTGCTGGCGCACCGGCTGTCGCTGGTCGCCACCTACGCCGGTGCCCTGGAGTACCGGCCCGACGCCCCGCCCGAACAGCTCTCGAAGGCCGCCGGGGTGGTGCGGGCCGGGGTCCACCAGGCGCTGGAGGAACTGCGCGAGGTGATCCTCCTGCTGCGCGACGACGGCACCGAACAGGACGGGCCGCCGCAGCCCGTCCTGGCCGACCTCGACCGCCTCATCGCCGAGGCCCGCGACGCCGGCGGACGAATCGATCTCCACGAGGCCCTCCAGGAGCCCGGCAGCCTTCCGCAGGCGGCGGGCCGCACCGCCTACCGGGTCGTCCAGGAGGCCCTCACCAACGCCCGCAAGCACGCCTCGGGACGGCCCGTCACGGTCGGCCTCACCGGCGGGCCAGGCGACGGCCTGCGGATCGAGATCGGCAACCCCCTGCCCGCCGAGCCGCTGCCCGCCCCGCCGGGCAGCGGGACCGGCCTGATCGGCCTGGGCGAGCGGGTCCGCCTGGCCGGAGGACGCCTGGAGCACGGGCGGGAGGCCGGGCGCTTCACGCTGACCGCCTGGCTACCATGGCCCGCGTGACCCCTCCCGTGCGCGTGCTGATCGTCGACGACGACGCCCTCGTCCGCGCCGGACTGACGATGATGCTCGACGGCCTGCCCGGCATCACCGTCACGGGGGAGGCCGACGACGGCGCGGAGGTCCCGGCGGCGGCCGACGCCTGCCGTCCCGACGTGGTCCTGATGGACCTGCGGATGCCCCGCGTCGACGGCATCACCGCCACCCGGCTGCTCCGCCGCCGCCCCCGGCCACCCGAAGTGATCATCCTGACGACCTTCGACGCCGACGAGAACATCCTGCACGCCCTGCGCGCCGGCGCCAGCGGCTTCCTGCTGAAGGACACCCCGCCCGCGCAGATCGTCGAGGCGATCGGCAGGGTCGCCCGGGGGGAGCCGATCCTGTCCCCGTCGATCACCCGCCGTCTGATGGACCGCGCCGTCCACCAGGCCGGGAACCACGAACGGGCCAGGGCCGCCCTGGCCGCCCTCAGCCCGCGCGAGCACGAGGTCGTCATGGCCGTGGCCCGCGGCGCCTCCAACGCCGAGATCGCCGCGGGTCTCTACATGAGCGTCCCGACCGTCAAGGCCCACATCTCCCACATCCTGACCAAGCTGTCCCTGGACAACCGCACCCAGATCGCCCTCCTCGCCCACGACGCGGGCCTCTAGGCGTCAGTATCTAGGGCATCAGGCGGTCGGCGAGGTCGGTGCGGGCGTACAGGACACCGCGGCCGGCCCGGGCGCGGGTGACCAGGCGGGCGTCGTGCAGGACCTTCAGGTGGTGGGAGACGGCGCCGGGGGTGACCTCGAGCAGGCGGGCCAGTTCCGTGGTGGTCGCCGGTTCGGCGAGGGTCGTGAGGATCGTCGCCTTGGGTGAGCCGATGAGGGCCGCGAGCGTTCCGGGAGGTGGCGGCGGGCCGGTCCGCCAGACGGTCGCGGCCCCCCGGACCGGGTAGGTGATCATCGGCGGGTGGTCGGGGCTGTTGGGCGGGCCCGGGGTGTTCACGAACAGGGCCGGGACCAGGCACAGGCCGCGTCCGCTGCCGGGGTTGCGGCTGTCGGGGTGGGCGAAGGACAGGTCCATGCTGACGGTGCCGCGGCGGAAGGCGATCGAGGGGTGGAGGTCGGCGAACAGATGGGCGACCCCGCCCTCGGCGAGCCGCAGTGCCCGGTAGCGCAGGTCGGCCTCGAGGACGCCGCGGATGCGCGGCCAGTGCCGGGCCAGCGTCAGCTCCCAGTAGGCCTCCAGCAGGCGGGCCAGCCGGTCGCGCAGCACCGCGGGCCGGGCCAGGAGCGGCTCCAGCAGGGCCGGGACGGTGCCGCCCGTGTGGGCGGTGCGGATGTCGGCGGCGACCTTCGCGGGATCCGTTGCCCGCGCCCGGTCGAGCTCCGCGCCGAAGTCGGGGGCGAGCTGGTCGGGGCGGGGGGTGAGGAAGTCCGGGACGAGCCTGCGCGGGCCCACCAGGGCCAGCAGCAGCGAGATGTCGAGGTCGCCGAGATCGGCGGCCGCGCTCTCCAGCCAGGGCCGTTGCAGCACGTAGTAGCCGGGCAGCCGCCACACCCGCAGCGACAGGACGGCCTCCATCAGCGGTGAGGCGGCGAACCGGGTCTCGGCCAGGTCGCCCGCGTCCAGGTGCAGTTCGTACATCGGGCCTCACCTTAGATCACCTGGATAAATGGTTGGCCCGCGGCCGCCGGGCGGGGCTACGTTGCGCGCTATGGCGGAGATCCAGGGCACGTGCGAGGACCGTTTCACCGTGGTGGCCGAGGCGCTGGCGGCCTCGCTGGACGCGGGGGACGGGGGTGCGTCGGCCGCGGTCTTCGTGGACGGCGAGCCGGCGGCCGATCTGTGGGGCGGGCACGTCGACGCGGCGCGAACCGTCCCGTGGGAGCGCGACACGATCACGAGCGTCTGGTCGACCACCAAGACGATGACGGCCCTGAGCGCCCTGATCCTGGCCGACCGGGGAGAGCTCGACCTGGACGCGCCCGTCGCCCGCTACTGGCCGGAGTTCGCGGCCGCGGGCAGGGAGGGCGTGCTGGTCAGGCATCTCCTCGGCCACACCGCGGGGCTGCCCGTCTGGGACGGGCCGACGACCGTCGAGGACCTCTACGACCGGAACACGGCCGCCGCGAGGCTGGCAGCGCAGGCGCCGGAGTGGGCGCCGGGCACCGAGGGCGGCTACCACTCGATCACCTTCGGGCATCTGGTCGGCGAGGTGGTCCTGCGGGCGACCGGACGTGATCTCGGCACGTTCTTCGCCGAGGAGGTGGCCGGGCCGCTGGGCGCCGACTTCCACATCGGGCTGGCCGCCGAGCACGACCACCGGGTCGCCCCGCTCATCGCCGACCCCCGGGGCGACCGGCCGGAGGGATTCCTGGTCGGGGTGGCCGACGCCAACACCGCGGCCTGGCGGCGCGCGGGGCTGCCCGCGGTCGGCGGGTTCGGGAACGCACGCTCGGTCGCCGCCGTGCAGTCGGTCCTGGCGTGCGGGGGCGCCGCCGGGGGTGCGCGGCTGCTGTCGGAGGCGGGATGCGAGCGGGTCTTCGAGGAGCAGTTCAGCGGCGAGGACCGTGTGCTGGGCACGCCGATCCGCTGGGGCATGGGCTACCGGCTGGAGAACCGGACCTGCTCGTGGGGCGGCTGGGGCGGCTCGCTGGTCCTGGTGGACCGCGACCGCCGGATGGCGGTCTCCTACGTGATGAACCAGGTCCTCTGGGACGACGGCTACGCCCGCGCCCTCGGCGTCGTGATGGCCGCCTACGAAGGCCTCTCCGCGTGACCGGGCATTGAGGCCAGGGCTAAAAGGATTCCCACGGATCGGGGGATCGGCTGAGGTGGGGGGCATGCTCACCTACCTCGCCGTGCTCTTCGCCGGGCTGCTCCACGCCGTCTGGAACGCTCTCGTCGCCCGTCCGGGCGGCCGGACGGGCAAGGACGCGGAGACGGCGAGCGGCTCCGACGACCGCTACATCGCTTTCGCGATCATCGGCCTCACCTCGGCGGTGGCGTGCGCGCCGCTCGCCCTCTTCCACGTTCCCGCCCTGCCCGCCTGGCCCTACGTGATCACGTCGGTGGTGCTGCACATCGGCTACACGCTGCTGCTGATCCGCTGCTACACCGTCGGCGACTTCGGGCAGGTGTACCCGATCGCCAGGGGCAGCGCGCCGCTGATCGTCGCGGCGGTCGCGACCCTGCTGGGGGAGCACCTCAGCCTGACGCAGCTGCTGGGGCTGGCCGCGGTCTGCGGCGGGCTGGGCGCGCTGGCGATCGCCGGACGCCGCGGTGCCCCCTCACGGCCCGCCCTGCTCGCCGCGCTGGGCACGGGCGCCTCGATCGCCGCCTACACCGTCGTCGACGGCCTCGGCGTCCGCAGGGCCGAGGGCTCCCTCGGCTACACCGCCTGGCTGTTCCTCCTGGAGGGCGGTCTCGTCGCCGCCGGAGTGCTCGCCGTGAAGGGCGGGGCGGTCATGGCGGCGCCCCGCCGGATGTGGGCGATGTCGGCGACGGGCGGCGTGGTGTCGACGCTCGCCTACGGGATCGTGGTCTGGGCCCAGACCCGCAGCCCGCTGGCCGAGGTCGCGGCCCTGCGGGAGACCGGCGTCATCTGGGGCGCGGTGATCGGGGCGGTGTTCTTCGCGGAACGCCTCGGCCGGCGCCGCATCGCCGCGGCCGCGGTGGTCGCCCTGGGCGTGATCCTGCTCAACGCCCACCCCGCATAGGATGACGATCATGGATGAGATCGTCGAGCTGTCGGGTACCCCCGTCCTGGTGTGCGCGGCCGACGGCCCGCCGGTCACTTCGGAGCGCGACGCGCTCGACCTGATCGGGAACCGGGGCCCGGCCGACTGGATCGCGGTGCCGGTGGCCCGGCTGGACCCGGAGTTCTTCCGGCTTTCGTCGGGGCTGGCGGGCGACGTGCTCCAGAAGTTCACCAACTACGGCACGGGACTGGCCGTCATCGGCGACGTGGCGGCGCTGACCGCCGCCAGCGAGCCCCTCGCGGCCCTGGTCAGGGAGTCCAACCGGGGCCGCAGGCACTGGTTCCTGCCCGACCTGGACGCGCTGACGGGCCGCCTCGCGGCATCGTCCTGAGGTCACCAGGGAGGATCGAAGCGCAGGTCGTGGGCGTCGTTCGGGGCCTGGAAGGCCAGGAAGGCGGCGGCCTCCGGCTCGATCTCGGTGCGCTCGGCCGCGGTGAGCGGGCGGAACGGGGTGATCGTCAGGGTGGAGGTCTTCGCGGCCCTGGCCAGCGACCAGGTGGCCTGGACGGTCCCGTCGAGCAGGACGGTCCCGGGCACCGGGCCGTGCTCGGGCCACGCCTTGACGGACTGCTCGGTGCCGATGGTCCCGGTGCGGGAGCGGTCCGCGAAGGAGATGAGGACGTTGTCGTAGTCGGGGAGCAGCCGGACGGGCGCGGGCGTCTCGGGGTCGGGCCTCGGCGCGTCGGGCAGGTCGTAGAGGACCTTGCCCTCCTCGGTCGTGAAGGTGCGCAGGTCGTCCATGCCCTGGACGACCTCCTTGAGCCGGGTCAGGCCGCAGTGCGTCTGGACGTCCATGACGGTCGCGGGCCCGAATCCGGCCAGGTAGCGGCGGATGAACCCGGGCAGGTCGGGCTCGGCGGCGAGGGGGCGTCCGAGCCAGTGCTCGGCGGTGGTGTGGGCGACGGCCCCCGACCGACCCCACAGGCCGCGCGGCGGCACCTGGACGAGCGGAAGGCGGGCCCGGACGAGCTGGCCGAGCGCCGAGGTGTTCCGCCCGGGGAACCGCTGCTCCAACGCGGCGCCGAGGGCGGCGAAGGTCAGCGGCCGCTCCTCGAGCAGAACGCGGCCCTCGGCGGCGACGGCGTCGAGGTCGAGGTCCTTCCAGTGCCTGCCGAAGGCCCCGCGGGTGGCGCGCAGGATGAAGTCGTCGAGCAGGGGCCGCCAGGCGAGGGCGTCGTCGGCGGTCAGCAGATGGATTGTGCCGCGCATGACCGCGATGCGCACCAGCCGCCGCTCCTGGAGGTGGGCGGAGGTCTCCTCGGGGTCGAAGGCGGCCAGCCGTGACCACAGGGAGGTGTACCAGCTGTGCGGGGTCTGGGCCTGGAGGCCGCAGATGTGGGCGACGGCGCCGGTGACCGGCAGGTCCGAGCGCTCCAGGAGGAGCTGGCGGGCGAGGGTGGCGCGCCCGAGGGCGCGCCGGGTGAGGACGTCAGGCACGGTCGAGGACCACCACGGGGATCAGGCGCTCGCATTTGCGCTGGTAGGAGGCGTACTCGGGGTGGATGCCGACCATCTGCTCCCACAGGGCCGGGCGTTCGGCCTCGGTGGCGAGGCGGGCGGTCGCGGTGAAGACCTCGGCGCCGACCTGGACCTCCACCGCGGGGTCGGCGGCCAGGTTGGCGAACCACAGCGGGTGGTCGGCCGCGCCGCCGTTGGAGGCGACGACGACGGGGCTCTCGCCGTGGAGGCCGTAGATGAGCGCGGTGCGGCGCCTGAGCCCGCTGCGCCGCCCGGTGGTGGTGAGCAGCAGTGAGGGCCGGCCGTGATAGTCGTGGCCCTTCTCACCGCCGGAGGCGACGTAGGCGTCGATGTGCTTGCGCACCCAGCCGGTGGGCGAGTCCACGACTTCGTGATCACTCATGTCGCTCACGCTACCGTCCACCTCCGACACTGTCCCACCCCAGCAGTTCACGGGCCGTGCGGGCGGCGGCCAGTGCGGCGCCGTCCAGTCCGGTGGGCGGGGGGACGGGCGGCAGCCGTTCGGGCAGAGGCCCGGGCGTGCGGGCGAAGACCGACCGGGCGGGTTCCCCGGCGGGCGGCGCGGCGAGGACGGCGGCGCGGTCGCGTCCGCGCAGCAGGAGCAGCAGGAAGGGATCCTCGTCGAGCAGCCAGGCGACCTGGTAGGCGAGCCCGAGGGCGTGGCGGCATTCCCATCCGCCGCAGTCGCACTCGAAATCGAGGGTCCAGGGCAGGATCGGGACCTCCTCCAGGATGTCGCGCGGCAGGTCACCGGACAGGAGCGCGGCGAGGTTGCCCGCCCGGGCGGTGACGGCGTCGGCGAAGGCCACCCATTCGGCGTCGCTCAAGGTCGGGACCTTGACGACGGCGTGGTGGTCCTCGGCCGCCGCGGCGATCCGGCCGGGGGAGAGGCCGAGGGGGCCGAGGAGCCCGCGTTTGGCGTAGGCCCGGCCGGCCTGGGTGAGGGTGCGGTCCAGGACGGTCTCCTCCAGGGCCTCGACCCAGGCGCGCCCCCACCAGGTGGCGGCGAAGGACTTGCCCGCGCGCTGCGGGGGGAAGGCGGGGAATCCGAGTGCGGTGGTCACGGGGTGTCCTCCAGGGCGACGAGGGCGGCGAGATCGTCGTCGGACAGTTCGGTGAGGGCGGTCTCGCCGCTGGTCAGGACCCGGTCGGCGAGTCCGCGTTTCGCGGTGAGCAGGGCGGCGATGCGGTCCTCGACGGTCCCCTCGGCGATGAGGCGGTGCACCTGGACGGGGCGGGTCTGGCCGATGCGGTGGGCGCGGTCGGTGGCCTGGTCCTCCACGGCCGGATTCCACCAGCGGTCGTAGTGGATGACATGGTCGGCGCGCGTCAGGGTGAGGCCGGTCCCGGCGGCCTTCAGCGACAGCAGGAACACCGGCGCCCGTCCTTCCTGGAAGCGTTCGACGAGCCTCTCGCGTTCGGCGACGGGGGTGCCGCCGTGCAGGAACAGCGTGGGAACGCCCCGCCCGGCGAGATGGGTCTCCAGCAGCCGGGCCATGGCGACGTACTGGGTGAAGACCAGGACGGCGCCGCCGCCCTCGACGATCTGGTCGACCAGGTCGTCGAGGAGGTCGAGCTTGCCGGACCTGCCGGTGAGGACGGGTTCGTGCTCCCTGAGGTACTGGGCGGGGTGGTTGCAGATCTGCTTGAGCCCGGTGAGCAGCTTGACGATCGCGCCGCGCCGCTCCATCCCGTCGGACGCCCTGATGGCGGCCATCATCTCGGCGACCGTCGCGGCGTACAGGGAGGCCTGCTCGGCGGTGAGCGTCACGGGGGCGTCGGACTCGATTTTGGCGGGCAGCTCGGGCGCGATGCCGGGGTCGTCCTTGCGGCGGCGCAGCAGGAAGGGGCGGAACAGGGCGGCGAAGCGCCGGGCGGTCTCCTCGTCGCCCGCCTCGATGGGCCGGGCCCAGCGGGTACGGAATCCGGACAGGGTGCCCAGGAGTCCCGGGGTGGTCCAGTCGAGGACGGCCCACAGCTCGCCGAGGTTGTTCTCCACCGGGGTGCCGGTGAGGGCGACGCGGGCGGCCGCCGGGATGCGCCGCAGCTCCCTGGCGGTGCCGGACAGCCGGTTCTTGACGGCCTGCGCCTCGTCGGCGACGACCATGCCCCACCGGTGGGCGGCGAGGACGTCGGCGTCCAGGCGCATCGTGGCGTAGGTGGTGAGGACGAAGCCGTGGCCGGGCAGGTCGCGGCGGGTGCCGTGGAAGCGGGTGACGTCCTGGCCGGGGGCGAAGCGGCGGATCTCGCGCTCCCAGGTGCCGAGCAGGGAGGCGGGGCACACGACGAGGGTGGGACCCGCGTCCTCGGGGAGCCGGTGCAGGTGCAGGGCGATGAGGGTGAGCGTCTTTCCCAGCCCCATGTCGTCGGCGAGGCAGGCGCCGAGGCCGAGGTCCGTCATGCGGGCCAGCCACGCCAGCCCGCGCAGCTGGTAGTCGCGCAGGGTGGCGGTGAGGCCCGGTGGCGGCGGGACCTCGCCCGAACGCTCGGGGTCCGCGAGCCGGTCGCGGAGCTCGGCCAGGCCCGCCTCGACGTCGACGGGGACGTCGGCTTCGCCGGCCCTGACGGTCCCGGCCAGGGCGGCGGCGAGGGCGCCGACCGGGGTGAGCGGGTCCAGCTCGGGACGGCGGGCGCGGTCGAGGGTCTCGGCGTCGAGCAGCACCCACTGGTCGCGCAGCCGGACGACCGGCCGGTGGGCCTGGGCGAGGGCGTCCAGCTCGGCGTCGGTGAGGGGCACCCCGCCGATGGCGAGCCGCCAGCCGAGGCGGACCGTCCCGCCGGCGGTGAAGTCGAGCGGTCCCGGCCGGACAGCGGCGCGGGAGGTGACCTCCCTGGAGAGGTCCTTCGGCCAGTGCACCGCGACTCCGGCGGCGGCCAGGGCCGCGGCTCCGCCGTTGAGCAGGGCGGCGGCCTCCTTGTCGGTCAGGTAGACCTCGTCGGGGACGGCCAGGTCGAGGGTGCGTCCCGCGGGCGGGTAGACCTGCGCGGCCAGCCGCAGCGCGGCGACGGCGGCGTCCCTCTCGCGCGGCCAGACCGCGGCGAGGTCCTGGACGAGCGCTCCGTCGTGGATCTGGACGACGGCCTTGAAGTCGGCGCCGTCGCGATGCTCGATCCGCAGGGAGACCCGGCTCCGGGCGCCGCGTCCGGTGAGGGCGTCGGTGACGGCGTCCAGGAACGCGGCGAGCAGGTCGCGGGCGGCGGGGAGCCGCAGCCCCTCGGCGGGGCCCGGCCGCGCGCCGTCGGGGACGGTCAGCGGCAGCGACCGTGCGGTGGCGGGCATGGCCGCGGCGAGCGCCGCGAGGTGGGCCTCGTCGGCGGGCCCCGGACGTCCGCCGCGGGCCAGCAGATGGAGGGCGAAGGCGGCCGCTTCGGCCCAGAACAGCGCGGAGGGGTCGGTGCCGGGTGCGGTCAGCAGTCCCGGCAGGGCCTCGGCGACGCCCACCCGCCGCAGGGGCGGCCGGGTGAGTGTCACGCCGTCGGCCAGGCACCAGGTGGGGACGCCGTCGGAATCGGGGAACAGCAGGTGGGGCGGGTCGAACGGGAGCAAGCGGGCGGTTCCTTTCAAGCGGACAGGCGCTGGAAGCGGCGGACCGACAACGGGAAGAACACGGTGGTGATCACCAAGGGCCAGACTATGGCGAGCAGGAGGCCGTGGTCGGCGGCCCATGATCCGCTGCCCGCGACCCCGGGGTTGCCGAAGAGGTCGCGGACGGCCGTGACGGTCGCCGACAGGGGATTGGCGTCGGCGAGGAACCCGAGCCAGCCGGGCATGTCGGCGGGGGAGGCGAACACGTTGGACAGGAACCCGAACGGCCACACCAGGATCTGGACGGCCATCACGGCCTCGGGAGAGGGGAAGCGCAGCCCGAGGTAGATCCCGGCCCACAGGAACGCGAACCGCAGCCACAGCAGGAGCGCGACGGCCACGAGCACACGGCCGAACCCCTCGTGCCACCGCCAGCCGACCGCCAGGCCCGCGCCCATCATCACGACGAGCCCGGCGGCGGAGTTGATCATGTCGGCGGAGGCCCGGCCGACCACGACGGCGCTGGGCGCCATCGGCAGGGACCTGAACCGGTCGGTGACGCCCTTGCCGGCGTCGGCGGCGACGGCCGTGAAGGTCCCCTCGATCCCGAACACCATGGTGAGGGCGAACATCCCGGGGAGCAGGAACTCCTTGTAGTCGCCCCCGCCGGGGATCTCCATGCCGCCGCCGAGCAGGTAGCCGAACATGAGCACCAGCAGGACGGGGAACAGCAGCCCGACCAGCACCTGGACGGGCTGGCGGACCCAGTGGAGCAGGGCGCGGCGGGTGAGGGTCCAGCCGTCGGACGCGGCCCAGCGGAACGTCGCGGTGGTCATGCGTTCTCCTTCTCGGGGGCGCTGGTGAGGTGGAGGAGACCTCGTCGAGGGTCGGGCGGCGGACTCCGGCGTCCTCGACGGCGATGCCGGCCTCGCGCAGCGCGTGCAGGACTCCGGTGAGGGCGGCGACCCGGTCGGTGACGGGTGCGCCGAGCCGCAGGGCGTCGGTGTCGAGCACGGCCTCGGCGCCCGTCACCGAGGACACCACGCGGGCGGCCTCGGGCAGGTCGGCGGCCTCGCGCAGGACCAGGTCGAGACGGTCGCCGCCCACGAGGTCCTTGAGCCCGGCGGAGTCGCCCTCGGCCACGATCCGGCCGTGGTCGACCACGCTGATCCGGTCGGCGAGCCGGTCGGCCTCCTCGAGGTACTGGGTGGTGAGCAGGACCGTGGCGCCCTCGGCGACGAGGGCACGGACCGACGCCCACACCTCGGCACGTCCGCGCGGGTCCAGGCCGGTGGTCGGCTCGTCGAGGAACAGCACCCGGGGCGAGCGGATGAGGGCGGCGGCCAGGTCGAGGCGGCGGCGCATCCCGCCGGAGTACTTCGAGACCGGCCGGTCGCCGGTGTCCGCGAGGCCGAACCGCTCCAGCAACTCGGTGGCGCGCAGCCGGGCCCCGCGGGAGCCCAGGTGGTGGAGGCGACCGAACATCTCCAGGTTCTGGGCGCCCGACAGGACCTCGTCCAGCGCGGCGTGCTGGCCGAGCAACCCGATGGCGGCCCGGACGGCCGAGGGGTCCCGGGCGACGTCATGCCCGGCGACGGAAGCGGTTCCGGAGTCGGGGCGCAGAAGGGTGGTGAGGACGCGGACGGCGGTGGTCTTGCCGGCCCCGTTGGGGCCGAGCAGCCCGTGGACGGTGCCGGGGGCGACGGCGAGGTCGAAGCCGTCCAGGGCCCGGACGCCGCGGAAGCTCTTGACGAGCCGCTGGGCGTGGATGTCCATGGTCCTCCCTAGAAATCAGTAAGGTGTACGGAGTTGTTCGGGAGGCATAACCGTACGGCATACGGAGTTAATTCCGTACAGTCTACGGAGAAAATGTGAGGTGAGTCACATCGCCGAGAAGAAGCCGAGCGATCCCGGCCGGACCCTCGCCCTGCTGTGGGGGACCGCCCCCGCCGCGCCCGCCCGTGGACCCAGGCCGAAGTTCTCGCTCGAGGAGGTCGTGAGCGCGGGGATCCACGTCGCGGACACCGACGGCCTGGACGCCCTGTCGATGCGCCGGGTCGCCGACCATCTCGGGATCGGCACGATGTCGGTGTACACCTACGTGCCGGGCCGCAGTGAGCTGCTCCACCTCATGTACGACCGCGCGATGGGGCCGACCCCGCCGCTGCCGGAGGGCACGACCTGGCGGCAGGCCCTGCGGCACTACGCGGAACTCGGCCGCGACCTGTTCGACCGTCATCCCTGGACGCTGCGCGTCTCCGGCCCCGGCCTTCTGCTGATGAGCCCCAACAGCACGGCCCGTTCCGAGGCCGTCTACGCCGCCCTGGCCCCGCTCGGCCTGCCCGGCTCCGAGCAGTACGCCATCGCCGCCACCCTGGACGGCTACGTGCGCGGCATCTGCCAGAGCACCGCGGACATCGCGGCCGACTTCACCGGCCCCGACGACTACGGCCGCTGGTGGGAGGAGGCCACCCCGCACCTGACCGCGCTGATCGCCCGCGACCGCTTCCCCCACCTGTACGACCTGTGGGAGCAGGGCGCCTTCGAGGTCGAGGTCGACCACGCCTTCGGCTTCGGCCTGGACCGCATCCTGGACGGCATCGAGCGTCACCTGGACGCCCGCTAGGGGCTGTTTCAAAGTCGGCGCCCGTGGCGAGCGGCGTCCAGGTGCGTGCCTCGTGGGGGCGGAGGAGGGAGTCGACCTGGTTGGGTCGGCGACCAACGACATGATCTTGTGGCGCCCCTGGTCAGCGGGCCTTTTGCTGTCTGAGATCTGGGGTGGGGAGCCATGGTGGGAGCCAGTTGGCTCCCGGATGGCGTGGGAGAATGGGGGTGGTTCCTCACAAGGGGAGCCGCCCCCTTCAAACGTGAGTGGGGGGACGGTCCTGGCAGACCGATCCCCCCAGTGACAGCCCGACCCACCCAGACCATGAGCGGAAGGAACGTGTCATGTCGAAGATTACCGTAGGCGCCTACGAGGGGTCGATCTATCGGGAAGGCGCCGGGTGGACCGTCGCCCTCTCGCTGGGCTTCAAGCCGGACGGCACCCGGAACCGGATCAAGCGCAAGGGCCGCACCAGAGCCGAAGCCAAGGACCGGATCAAGCAGGCCGTCGCCGACATGGAAAAGGGCGTCAAGCGCGATCACGGCTACACGGTGGCGCGTGCGGTCAAGGACCTGATCGAGACACTGGCGGCTGGCGGGCTGTCGGAGTCCACGATCGTGGGATATCGCTCCTATGCCGCAAACCACATCAGCAAGATAGGCGCGGTGAAGGTCGCTGACCTGACCCCGGACCAGGTCGAGAAGTGGCTCATGACGCTTCGCGGAACGATGGCGAGCAGGACGCTGGGAATGATCCACGGCCTGCTCACACGGGCGCTCGACCGTGCCGCCCGTTTCGACAAGGTAGACCGCAATGTCAGCCGTCTGGTCGCAACCCCGAAAGGCATGAGCAAGGGGCGTCCGTCCAAGTCGATGACCCTCGATCAGGCCAAAGCCGTTCTCGCCGAAGCGGCCAAGCCTGAGCACCGCTTCGGACCATATGCAATCCTCGCCATTACGACCGGCCTGCGTACCGAGGAACTGCGTGCGCTCACGTGGGATGACGTGGACCTGACGACGGGCACGGTCTATGTGGTGCGCTCCGATCGGCAGGGAGGCGACACCAAGACCGAGAAGTCCCGGCGTGGTCTGGGTATCGCTCAGACGGCCGTCTCAGCGCTCACGGCGCACAAGGCCCGGCAGGCAGGCGAAAAGCTCATCGCTGGCGAAGCATGGCAGAACAACGGTCTGGTGTTCGCACGCCCGGACGGGAGCGGATACCGGAGCCAGACCGCCGCCTACCACTTCCGGAAGGTGCTGGCCGCCGCAGGCCTCAACCCTGACGAATGGACGCCCCGCGAGACCCGGCACTGTTTCGTCTCCATCATGAGCGACCAGGAAGTCCAGATCGAGGTCATTGCCGACCTATGCGGCCACGCCTCCCCCGCAGTCACCAACGAGGTCTACCGCCATCAGCTCAAGCCGGTCCGCCGGGACGCCACAGCCCACATGGACCGCATTTTCGGCGCCGCCTAGCCCCGACCATCCGACAGAGCCGTTCAGCCGCCGAGAGGCAGGCTGAACGGCTCTCTGTTTTCAGGATTCGTCGCTGTCATTGTCCTTGGTCGTGAGAAAGGCCGTGATGTGTTCTTGGGTGATCCTTCGGAGCCGACCGATTTTGATGCTCCTCAGTTGGCCAGTGCGCAGCAGGCCGTAGACGGTATCGCGCCCGACCCCGAGAATCTGTGCCGTCTGTTCGACCGTGAATGCCCGTGCCGGGGGGATCGGCCGACCTGTCATCGGAAGCGCCTCACGAGCCGATCGGAGTACTCGGCGGCGATCCGCTGCACGGCGGGTAGGGTGGAATTCTTCCCCCACAGGAGCACGGAGGCGTAGCGCGTGGCGAGGATGAGATTGCCCTTCTGCCTGTAGTCGAAGATAAAACCGCAGATTCCCGACCGGTGCGGGCATTTGATCTGCTGCACACGGTGGACGTGGACCCATTCGCCGCTCCGGGTGCTGAGCTTCTGGCGGGCGCACTTCACATCGCGCATCCGGAAAAGGTCCCTTTGGGCTTGCTGGCTGTCGGGATAGACCAGCGCCATTTCGACGAGGACGATTCGGGAAAGAGTCGAGTTGCGGTACCGGCCGCCTTCATCGCGCCATGACCGCAGGAACAGCCGTCCGACGCTTTCGGGGGCCCGATGGGTGAGAGTGTCGGGGCCGCAGGTCGGCACGGATGGTGCTGGCGACGCCAGCGGGGAGGCATGCGGCATGACCGGCCCGACGTCGTGCGGGGTGAGCAGCAGGGCGCGGGCCTGCCGCAGGGTCCGAGCCGCAGGCCCGCACTGGATGGCCGTCCCGTGGATCGTGCAGCCGCCCGCCCCGCCCCCAGAGGGCTCCTGGGCGCCTGTCGGCGGGGTGCTGGCAGTCGGGGAGGGGGGACGGGGGCTGAGGACGGTTGAGGGCCGCTGACGCGCACAGCCGGTACCGGCGGTCAGGGAGTAGAGCAGAGCGAGGCAGGCGCACAGGACGATGAACGGATTCCGCATGGCTTTCCTTTCAGTTCAGCCAGGGTCGGGAACTGCGCCGGGTCTCGTCGGCGATCTTCCGCAGGTCGGCCAGGTGGTAATTGATGGAAAATCCCGTGAGCAGGGATTCGAGGATGACGCGGACGACGAGAACGCTTCCGATCCATGCGCAGGGGGTGAGGGCTATTGCGATCCACAGGAGCACGTTTCCCAGGAGCCAGGAGAAAGCCCACAGCAGATAGAGGAAAGCCAGTGAAACGCACCCGCTGAGGAGCTGATATCCCCGGTAGAGGAGCTTCACCAGATGCGGGGTGAGAAAGTAGTCGAAACCCGGATCGGCGAGTGCCGATCGGACGGCTTCAGGCGAGTAATGGCCGGAAGCTGCTTTCTTCACAGGTCCTCCGTCGGAATTCATCGGTAACCGCTCCCTGCGCAGAAGTAGCAGGGGGCGACTCCGCCTCTGTGGGTGCGAATCTGCCCGTATCCCCGGCAGACGGGACAGCGCCGCGCGAGTGCAGCCGCTTTGATAAGCACATAGATGACGAGAGCCGATATGACGATGATGAGGAAAAGCGTGGATCCGGGAGAGGAGACGGGATCCCCCACCGTCGCCGGAGCTTTCATTCGCTGGCCCTTTCCGTAGCTAGTGAGCTTTCGAGGAATTGGGGGGTACTGTCCCAGGTGGCCACGGCCACCAGTCTCTTGGTGAGGTCACCGAGAATCTCCAGGGACTTGGTGATCTGTTCACGGCGCTTCGCATCGGGAACGGAGAACACCACTCGCGGGATGACGCCGAATGGTGTAGACGGATTGCTGTGAGCGAATCCCAGGTAGCGTGAGACCTTTTCCTCAATGACCGGAATGCGTTCGGTACCCATATCCATCTCGATCCACCAATGGTCAGCAGTTCCGGAAGGCGAGACGAGGACCACATAAGCGTCAGGTCGCATATCGCGGCCGGACGGCACTGACCACCATGCGTCCGATTCGGTTTGGAAGAGGCCGATCCGGAAGGCGCCTGAATTGGCCGATTCGCTAAGCCGTACGTATAGTTCTGAGATGGCTAGCGCGTGCGGAATAAGACGCGCGAAAGGCTGACGGAAAGGCGTGACCCTTTCCAGTTCCTCACCTCTTCGCAAACGCAATAGCCGTTCCATGGCAGGATCGAGGGAATAGACGAATGGCGCCGATCCCACACCGGTAACGGTACGGAAAGCGATGACGGCCTTGAATCTGACGAGCCTGCGCATGACGCGATTGCGCATATTCGTCGCCTGGGAAAGGCCCTGGAAATGCAGGCGCTCTATCTGGCCGCCGGTAGCGTATTTGAGGCGAAAGAGAGTCTCGGCAATTTCTATGTCTCGGGGGCGGAGCCGTGCCGACAGGAACTCTGTGCGCTGTTCGCTACTGCTCATTTCCCTTTTCCCCTTTCGCATCTGACTGAGTTAAGAGCCGTTAGGCGAAGAGCGTCCGCCGGGTGGACCCGCCGGGGGCGTAAGACATTCCGCAGGCGCGGCGCCTCGCATGGGTACGGTGACCAGGGGGAACGGGGAGGGCAGGGGTGGGGATGAGAGGGAGGAGAGAAACATCTCTCGCGCCACCCTCCGGAACACCCCAGGGCTCAGCCGTCATAGCGTTTCCATTCCTCTCCGCCGGAGGACCGGCCGATGGAGTCAGTTCCGGTGGAAATGCGGAGCCTTTCACGTCGTCGCTCTTCCACCTCAAGGCGAGGAATCCCGGATTCGCGGAGAAGGGGCGTGGCTCTCTGCCGGTAGGTGATATCGGTCTCGGGGAGTGGCAGGGTGTATCCGGTCACAGGGGAAGCCGTGCGCGAATTGACACAGGGGCGCATCGCGAATTCGAAGGCGCCGAGACCGGTCAGGTCATCTCTTCCCAGATCGGGCGAGAACCTTTTTGAAAGGGTCTCGGCGTCCTTGTATTCGAGCTGAAAGACGATCTGAGTTCGTACGGTTCCCAGGACTGCGGCAAGGATTTTCGGCGACAGTTGGTCGAGGTACTGGTAAGACAGGTGAAGGCCCAAACCAAGGCCTCTTGCCTGTGCAAGCATTTCGTTGATGTCGCCACCGAAGCGGATGAATTCTTGGAATTCGTCGAGATAAGCAAAAATGGTTTGCCGGCGGTTGCTTTCAACAGCTGTCCGGGAAAGGGTTTCCTGCCAGATGAAAGCGACGAGCAAAGAGCCCAGCAGATGTGCCGCTTCCGCGCCTATGACGCCTTGGGAAAGCGGGACGAGCAGTATCTTTCTCTTGCGGAACACCTCGCCGATATTGATGCCCTCGCTCTGCCCGAGGATCAGCCGCAGCGCTGTTCTAGTGGTGAAGGCTCGGAGTTTGTTCATGGCGGGCCCGATGACTTGCTGCCGCTCTGCCGTGCTCATCTGCTCATAAGCGATCCAGAACGACCGCACCGCATCGGGTATCCGCGACCGCCGCACCACGCTTCGCCGAAATTCGTCGTTGGTGAGCAGTTCTGGAATCTCTGCCAGAGTGAACGCTGAACCGTCCACAGCTTTGGCGTGTGTCAGAGTGAGCAGGCAATTACGGAGAACGTCGGCGGTCCGGGGCCCCCACGACGATGCCCACAAGTCGCGGAAAGTGTCCACGATACGATCCACGACCAGTTCTTTACCGTGCTCGCTCATTCCTTTCGTGCCCAGGAGATTGAAGCCGACCGGGTTGGCGATTGCGGAGGCGTCCATCAGGATCACGTCGTCAAGCCGGGATTCGGGGATGCGTGTGAGGATCGAGGAAATCAAGTCGTTCTTGGGGTCGATCACGATCGCGCCCCGCCCTGCTCGAATGTCTTGAAGCGCCAGGGAGGCGACCAGTTCGGATTTCCCCGCCCCGGTAGGTCCTTGAATGAGGACGTGCCGCAGCCGGTCATCAGGAGCCAGGGTGAGCGCGCGGCCTTCCATCGTCGGGTGATTGGACTTGCCGACCTGAATACCGCCACGCATTCCGAACGGTGCGGGCAATTGCCGGGAGCTTCCCGACGGAAGGCCGGGCACCGCGATTCCGGCAAGAGGCCATGCCGTCACGGCGCCGAGCTCGGCCGCGTTGAGAACAGCGGGCCACAGAGCCACCGGAAGGCGCCAGCGCCGTGCCCGCCAGGCAACGACCCGCGAGGGAAGGAAGCGGGTCCTCAGCGCGCTCTCAGGACCGCTCAGGACGTCGATTGCTGCCAGCACTTGCCCCAGGAGCAGCCGCGCCCGACCGGTGTGCCGTGCGGTCACCACGACACGGCCACAGGCCTCCCACAGGGGCGAGGACTGCTTACGGCCCGCTGCTGTCCGCAGCGCGGTAGGGGCGTCGTCGGACAGGGGTCGCAGGTTCCGCCCTGCGGTCACCGTCCACACGATCCGGATGTGCTCTCCGGTGTTCATCGGATAGAGCGATGACAGCAGACCGGCGACCGCGACAAATCCCCGAGAGTCAGCTAGCGGGAAAAGTGGCTTGACGGACTTCAATTCCGCCGCAGCCCTGATTCCGCCCAATTCGAATGAATAATCGGGGATGTGCTGCAATCGGAGGCCGGCCACAATGGTCGATAGAAATGACACTACTCCGCTCGAATGCTTTCTAGGAACGAGCAGAACATGCGTGATTCCGCGATGCGTGCCGTGTGTTTCAAAGACCAGAGGGCGGCGTTTGGCAAACCCTCGCAGGCCGTTGAACGCTGCCTGTACTTGTTCGGGCGAAAGGTCTCGGGGTACGCGGATCCGGAAGGCGACGAGAGAACGACGCCATGCGCGAGCATCCAGCAATCGCGCGATGATAACGGCCATGGCGCAGAAGGCGCTCACGGATAGCACCCACACGGCGGGCCCGTATTCCATCGGGAATCGTTCCGGCTGCTAGTAGCGCCGCCGGAAGGCCACCCACCACAACACCATGAAGATGGTCACGGCCGCCACGACGGGCAGCAACGGCAGCAGCCAGTAGTAGACCTGACGGCCGAAGAAGGCGATCAGGGGAATGGAGACGAGGACCAGCAGTATGCGGCCGAACCAATTACGCCGGTAGACGTAGCGAGCCATGAGCGTTCCTCTCGGCGTGCCGGATGATGCACACCCAGAGTCAGCCGGTCCCCGCTCGCGATTCAATCCACAAAGAGCCCGCAATTTTCGAGCGAAATCGTCCGCTTCCCGAACGCGTATCACTCTCTTACCGCCCGCGAATCGCGTGAGTAATGCTAGTGGCTCGTAACCGGATCTTGCCGGGTAATTGATCTTGGCGAGTTAGAGCGTCAGGCTCATCCCGGACCCGTTTTGGGAGGTGGTCGTGCGCGTAAGCCCGAGGCGTTCGTGCGGGATCCTCGGTCCATGTCCGCCACCACCGGCGGGTCTGCTCGCATACTCGTCTACGTCCGGCAGCTCGGTTGCGTTGACCTTCCGGCTTGTCTAAAAGATCTCGGCTGGCTATTCGTTCCGCCTGCGTGCGTTTGGGGACGGCGGTGATCCTTTCCAGCCAACAGGTGACCATCCTCGGTTACCTACAACGGTGCCGGTCACTACCGTCGATCTTGTTATTTCCGTACTCTGTGATCCGGGACCTCCGTCCCGACCCGCCTCAAGAGAACCGGGTGATTCCTGTGGGAAACGAGGGTAGGGAGCCTTAATCATGCCAACCGATCGTGTCTTGGAATACCTGGGCACGATCGGGCAAGGTGGTGGACTAGTCTTGTTCGGGATCGTAGTTGCGGCGCTCCTATGCGCCAGCTTGCTTGTTGCTGTCGCAACCCGCAACCGCGTTACCGAAGGCGAAATCCACTTCCGCATGATCGGGCTTTCAGTCAAGTGGAAGGCTTCAGCCCCTGAGGTTGACGCCTCCGCACCGCGGCCTTCTAAGAAAGGTCGCAACTAAAACTGTCACCTAAAATCGGGAGCTAAATGGAATTTCCCCAGCGGACCGTTTCCGCTTCCCGGGACATAGGAGCTGAGTCCGGCAGCGGGTCGCTTCGCGCCTTAAATTCATTTGTGTCTTGACTGATAGTAACGCTGTATTCTCAGAGCGAATTGACCGGCGGCACCAGGTGCCGCCGGTCTTCTTTTTGCAGCATGGACGGAACCGAGCCGCTCCACCCAGAGAATTCCCCAGCAAGGCTGCGTGACGAGCCACTAGCTCAGTGCTCCAAATACAGACGCACGCCCGAGGCTGGCCACGTCGATTTGGTGAAATCCAAAGGCATTCCTGTCGCATCATAGGTGATGGTGTCGCGCTGTATCACCATCGTGTGCGGAGTGAGCATGAGCGCCAGCCACTCCCATTCCTCAGCAGCACGCCCAAGGATCGTGGTGCGGTGGGAGCCCACCGGCCGCATGAGACATCGAGAAAGAGCGTCCTGCCACGCGCCCGGAACCTCTTGGGGCGATCCCAGGAGCGTCCGTTCAGCCAGGGAAGCCGGAAGGAAAGACGACCTCAGGCAGACGGGCACTCCCGCCGGGTCCTGGAACAGGCGATGCCGCGCTATCACGGACATACGCGGATCGGACAGAGACAATGCCGCCGCCACGTCCGGAGAGGGCATCTCAGAGCGCACCGTGAGGGTAGCCAGGACCAAGCGCGTAGCAGCGTCGGAGGCGATCGGCACGAATTGCAACGTCCGGGGCGCCGCAGGACCGCCGGGGAAACGCGCCAGCGTCGAAGGACCGCCCAGCGGCTCGGCATCGGAGTATTCAAGCTGCGTTTCAAGAATGTCGTTGATGATGGCGAGGGCTCCGTCTTTGACGAAGTAGCCCACACCGGGCTTGGAGATCGCCACTCCCCGTTCCACCAAAGCAGTCAGCGCTTTTCGCGCCACCGTGTCGGAGACACTCCCCAAATGCGGCTTACTCAGCTCACGGACACTTGGCAAAGGCCGACCGGGAAGGTACACACCGCGCGCAATCTCACGCATGAGATGGACGGTCAATTCGGGCACCAAAGATCCCCGTCTTTGCGGATGCCGGAATGGTTCCGGCTCAATCACCTTGCGGGGATGCACGCCCAATGCGGGACCGTCAAGGCTCTCGTCATGGCCGGACACGGCCACCTCCTCTCCTAGCCGTCACGCCCGTGACCTGCGGTTTAGCACTCGATCACCGCCGACCCTAGCGCAGAACCCAGGGGCGGACCACAGGGAAATCACACTGAGCCCCTTCACACCGCCCTGACTCAGGAGCATGCTAACGATCAACCACACAGGAACCACGGAGAACACGAGGGAGCATCACATGAGTCCAGACGAGCTGCTGCGGAGCGTGCCCGAAGACTGGAGTCTGTCAGGGGGCGCGCAGTATGCCGCCGCCGGTCCAGAGGTGCCCGCGACCTGGGCTGTCTCCGTGGGTGCTTGCGGGCCGGTCCGGATCAGCTACCTGATCGGCCACCGGCCGGGGCACCCCGGCAAGCCCTATCTCTTCCACGCCGAGATCACCGAAGACATGCGGGGGGACCTCGCCCAGACGTCCCTGCAAACGGGCGCCCTGCGAGAGGACCAGACGCGCGCTGAGTGGCAGACGTCCGACCAGCACGGATGGTGGGCCCTGCGCGGCCACGGCCGCCAGCGCTACCACCGTCTGAGCCTGTCGGGCATGCACGGATCCTGGGCTGTGCGCGCAACCCTGCTCACGCTGGTCCCCGATGAGATCTGGCGCCGGATTGAGGCGCATACCGAGGAGTGGATGGAGCAATTCAACGAAACGAACACTGATCCCACCGGTCCGACCTTCACCGAGACATTCAGGTGAATGTGAAAGTGCCTGCCGAATTTCCTGACCCCGCCCTGATCCATGATCATCTGCGCAAAGTCATGACGCATGGCGCACGCGCTTCCGTCCTCGCCACCTACGCGCCCGAATTGGTGGACCTGCTCGTTCCCGGCGCTGATACGGCCCTACACGGCCGGGCCTACGATGCCGAGCAGGCCATTCGCTCTGGCATCTCCGCAATGCCCTCAGAGCGCGCTGAGGCGCTCCGTATCCTCTTCGAGCTTTCCAGCCCCACCCACACAAGTCTCGAATCCCGAAGACGGTCGGCCGCTCGCAGACTCGGGCTTCACCCCACAACCTTCCGGAAGCCTCACCATGAAGGTATCCTCGTTCTCGATCTCGCAATTTCGGTCTATGCGCATCTACGAGGAAACGGCGGCGCGGTCAACGCCTGAAACGCGAAGAGGTCTGGTCGGTTAGATCCGCTCAGGCCCCTTCGCTCTTCACGTCAACTTGTCTTTGGCCTGCTTTTGCTCGCATCGTTAGAGTCGGACGCAGTTCACGTGCCGAAATTCCATGATCCAGCGTCAGTCTCATCAGCAACGTGACATCGTAAGCATTTAGCAGATAGTGACCATTGACGACGACATGGCGGATCAAGCCATCGCGAGCCAGTTCCCTAAGAATTCTCGCGGACACGTTGACGCTTTCTGCCGCAGCACGAGGCGAGTAGATGTACCCACCTATGAGCCATTCGTCATCGGTCGCCGCTGAATCGGGATTCACCGGACCTCCCCAGGTGAATTCGCCCTTATCGCCTCGATCTCCGCCCAGACGACCTTGCGACCATTGACGGTGTGATAGAACCCCCATTGCTTGGATAGGGCTTGAACGATAAATAGGCCTCTCCCGCCCTCGGCGAGTTCTTCGAGCCCGTCTTGAATTTTCGGGGTAGCTAGGTCGGCATCTTCGACCTCGATCATTATCGACCGCGTCTTAAGCAGCGCCAAGCGCAGGTTGATTATCTGGGTTGGCTCATCTCGCGGACCGACAGTCGCGATAGTGCCGGTAGCTTTAATGGCATTGCCGCATAGCTCGCTGATCACGAACTCGGCCATTTCGCACGTGGCTGTGCTTAGCTGCCACTTTTTGGCAGTGTGTTTCGCGAACACCCGAGCGAGCTTCGCCGCAGTACCGACGGCAGCCAGGTCCATACGGTTCGTGTCGATGGCGCCTGTGGGTTCCCTCACAGCAGCCACCTGCCCGCCCATGCCTTAGGATCTTCCATAGCCCGATCTCCGTTCGGGTCAGACCCTGGGAGGCCCGGTGTTAGCGCACCGGCCCAGGGTCGCCTTGACCGCGTCACGCTCTCTCGAATCGCGGAAAGCGTTCACGCAGTACCAGCCAAAGGGCGCGAAAGGGTGAACTCACTTCGCTGTGACCGCGACATGAGTGCTTAACGCTCTTGATTGCCCGCTAGCGGGTATGCGTCGCCATGGCTTTGAAGGTAATTGGTACCGGCTACCTTGTCATTGGCACTCTCGCGGAGAGACTCTCAGAAGTACCCCAGAGAGCTATCAGCCCTGGTCAGTACTCCAAGTGAATCGAGTCTGCCAAGCTCCGCATCTCGGGTGTCAGCGTACGGCGACGGCTAATGATCGTCCCAAGGACATCATGCGCCCCTCGCTGGTTCTCGATCCACTCAGGGGCGTTTCTCCTGATATCGGACAGGACGTCGAAAGCATCTCCGTACTGGCGGAGGCGCGTATGGGCTTTGGCAACGTCCAAGCGGTGCCGGTGGACGCTGCTTGCTTTCGACCGGAACTCACTCGCAGGTATCTGCTGTGCGAGCGTAAGGACACGGTCTGGCCTGTCTTCAACCATGGCGTTCTCTGCTCTGCGCATCGCCACCTTGATCGGACCGAAGGTCCGCACGAAATCCGATGGGGGCGCGAACTCGCGCCCCAGACCCGCACTGGCAGCAGCAGCCAGTTTCAGGGCGTCTTCTGCGTCTCCCGGTTGGTTGTTTCGTACAGCAGCAGTCGAGACACGCAACATGAGGCCGCCCCATGTAGCAAGCTCCGCCATCGTCGCGCGCGAGAACCGGGGCTCAATCTCGTCAGCCCAGCGAGAGGCGAGATCCAACGACTGCTGGATTTGTCCTTGCCGCACGAGAAGCCAGCATCGCGTGTTGATTGCCGCAGCGGCATCCAGTCGTTCCGGTGCATCGTCTAGTGCTCGGTTCAGGGCCATGTCAGCCGCTTCGAACTGCCGCACTTGGACGAGCAGCAATCCAGCAAGGTGCAACGCTCTAGTACGAACGTGCCTGCCCTCTACGCCGAGCGCGTCAGCATCGCGAAGTAGGGCAGGGAGCACGGCGCCAAGCTCGCTGTACCTGTTCTCAGTGAAGAGCGGCTCAGCGGCTTCCACAGCGGCCCCAAGGCCCGTGGTTGTCGGGAGTTCTTCCGACGTTGACGCATGCCGACCGAGCAGGGCGTTATGCACGGACGTCCATCGGCCCATGACATCAACCTTGGACTTCTCATGTCCCTCACGGACGATCAACTCAGACGTCGGTACTCGAAGGGCAACGGCCAGCTTTCGCAGGGTCTCGACGCGGGTGTCTCCTCGCTCGTTCTGCTCTAGCTTCCGGAGCAGAGAAATCGAGACGCCTGATAGGGACGCAAGTTCTTTCTGGGTTAGTCCCCGCCTCTTGCGGACGGTTTGGATGCGCTCTCCGAGAGACTCAACTGCCATGACCCGAACCCTTCCGGGGCGAGAGGAAAAGCCCTGTTCAAGCCATCGTAGGCGGGCGTTTGCTCACTCCGCCCTGGTACGGGCGGATTCCCCCTCATGGCTCCTGCTAGTGGGAGCCATGAGGGGGAGCCAACACAGGCAACCGTCGCCCTACGAGTCTCGACGAACACCGATTCACCGAGCAGCGTCCTTGCAGGTCAGAGCGATACCCTCAGACGGGCCTCGACTGGCACAGACTGGCCAACGTCAGTCGGCGACCGACGACAACCTCGCGAGGTGCGTGCCTGGGCGCCGCGCAGTAGGGCAGTTGACTTTGAAACAGCCCCTAGACCCTGGGTCCGGTCTCAGGCGTCCGGGGAGGGGAGCCTGCGCTGCAGGAGGATCCCGCCGATCGCCAGCACGATCAGCAGGGGGACCACGAGGAAGGCGCGGTGGCTGCCGGAGGCGTCGGCGAGGGCGCCGAGGGCGAAGGGCCCGATGCCGACCCCGAGCCCGGCGTACAGGGACGCTCGGGCGCCCGCCTCGTCCGGCCGGTTGCCCGAGGTCGCGTGCAGCAGCGCCACGCACATCGGGAAGTGGACCGACACCCCCAGCCCGGAGACGATCAGGCCGAGATAGCCCAGCAGCGGGGTGGTCGCCAGCCAGAACAGGAGCCAGCCCGCCCCCGTCAGCGCCATCGCCCCGACGAGCAGCGGGGCCGGGGGGTAGCGCAGCGACAGCCGGGCCCCCGCGACCCGGCCGGCGGCGACGCCCGCGGTGAAGGCGGTCAGCCCGGTCGCGGCCGTCGCGGGCGACAGCCCGGCCTGGTCGGCGAAGAGCTTCGCGCCCCACAGGTTGAAGCAGAACTCCACCGCGGCGGCGCAGAACAGCACGGCCCCGGCGAGCTGGAAGCGCGGGCCGAAGGGGACGCGGGCGCCGGAGGGGCGCTCGGGCATGGGCACGTCCTTCACCCAGTGCCGGCCCAGCGCGGCGGCCACCACGACGGTCATCAGCGGGGTCACGAGCATCGCGGCCCGCCAGCTCGCGGACGTCCCGGCCAGGACGCTCAGCAGGAAGGTCGCGCCGATCCCGACCGCGACCGCGACGGCGTTGGCCTCACTGATCGCCGAGCGCCCCGCGGACTCGCTGTGGTGGTCGGTGAGCGCGGCCATCCCCGAGTAGAGGGCCAGGGATCCGGCGTAGCTGGCGACGGTGAATCCCGCCAGGGTCACCGGGAGGACGGGCCAGGCGATGATCGTGAGCACGGCGAGGTCCATGACCGCGAGCCCGGTCCAGGTGACCCTGCGGCGGCCGTACCGGCGGGCCAGCGAGGGCAGGCTCAGGCCGCAGGCCACCCCGCCGATCGCCAGGGCCGTCCCGTGCAGCCCCGCGACGGCCTGCGAGGTGTCCTGCTCGATGCGGAGCAGCGGAAGGGCGGCGCTCAGTCCGTAGAGCATCGTGGCGAACGTCGACATCTGCAGATAGACCAGCCAGGTGGCCGGATCTCGCACCAGGCCACTGGTTCGCACGGACACCAAGAACTCCCCGCCAGTTATGACATAAATCGACAAAAGGTATCACGCTGGCCGTCCTCACTCACCGTCACCACCGCTAAGATCAACTCGCCACAGGGCATCCGATCGGGGGAGCGGACATGCAGGTCAGCAGAGGTTCGGCGGTCGCCGTCGCGGGAGGTGCGGCCGTCGCCGCCGTCCTGGGATGGATCGCGATCCGTCCCACCGAGCCGAGGCCCGTCGCCGCCGGATCACCGGCCGTCCGGGCGCCGGCCGTGGTGCCCGAGCCCACCAGAACCCAGCGCGTCCGCACCGTCAACGGGCGCCGCCAGCCGCCCGTCGTGCGGGCGCCCGAGTCGGCCTCCGGCCGCTACCGGACCGTTCCCGGCGGTGACCCGGCCCCGCGCGGCCCCGGCCGGACCGTCCGCTACCTCGTCGAGGTCGAGCGCGGCCTGCCGTTCGATCCCGAGGAGTTCGCCGCGGCGGTCCACGCGACCCTGACCGACCCGCGCGGCTGGGGCGAACGCTTCCAGCGGGTCGCCCGCGGGCCCGTCGAGATCCGCGTCTCGCTCAGCAGCCCCGCCCTGGCCCGCTCCCGCTGCCTCCCCCTCGACGTCGGGCTGAGCCTGTCGTGCTGGCAGCACGGCCGGGCCGTGATCAACGCCGACCGGTGGGGGAGCGGGGCGCCGAGCTACGGCCGCGACCTGGCCACCTACCGCGAGTACGTCATCAGCCACGAGGTCGGGCACGGACTCGGCCACGGCCACACCACCTGCCCGCGGCGCGGCGCGCCCGCCCCCGTGATGGTCCAGCAGACCAAGTCGCTGTACGGCTGCCGCCCCAATCCCTGGCCGCACCGGACGGCTCGTATCGATCGCTGAGGTAGCGATCTTCGTTGAGCGGGTAATAGGCGGAGCATGCGTGTACTCGGAATCGATGTCGGCGGCACCGGAATCAAGGGCGCACCGGTGGACCCGGCCACAGGAGAACTGGTCGAGGAGCGGCTCAAGCTCCCGACCCCACGGCCCGCCGCCCCCCGCGCCGTCGCGAAGGTGGTGGCCGAGGTCGCCTCCCACTTCGGGGAGAGCGGCCCGGTGGGCGTCACCTTTCCCGGGGTGGTGATCGGCGGGGTGGTGCACAGCGCCGCGAACGTCGACCCGTCCTGGCTGGGGGTCGACGCGCAGGAGCTGTTCGGGGAGGCCCTCGGCCGCGAGGTCCGCGTCTGCAACGACGCCGACGCCGCGGGCCTGGCCGAGATGCGTTACGGCGTCGGCCGGGACGTCCAGGGGCTGGTCATCATGACCACGCTCGGCACCGGCATCGGGAGCGCGCTGTTCATCGACGGCGTCCTGGTCCCCAACACCGAGCTCGGCCATCTGGAGATCCGCGGCAAGGAGGCCGAGAAGCGCGCCTCGGAACTGGTGCGCGAGTCCCATGACCTGAGCTGGGAGGAGTGGGCCGACCGGCTGAGCGAGTACTTCCGCACCCTCGAGGCGCTGTTCTCGCCCCAGCTGATCATCATCGGCGGCGGGGTCAGCAAGAAGAGCGAGAAGTTCCTGCCCCTGCTCGAACGCCTGCGGGCGCCGATCGTCGCCGCGGCGATGCACAACAACGCCGGGATCGCCGGAGCGGCCCTGTACGCCACCGGCTGAGCCGGATCCGAGCCGCGACGGCCCCGTCGCGGCTCGGTCGCCGAAGCCCGTTGCCGAAGCCCGTCTCAGTCGGGCGGGCGGGCGGCGACGATCCCGCGGAGCATCTCGGTGAGCGCCCTGCGGTCGGAGAGGGACAGGCCCGCGAACCACTGCTGCTCGCGGACCGCCTGGTGGGCGAAGGCCTCGGCGACGGCCGTCTCGCCCTTCGCGGTGAGGGCGATGGTGATCGCCCGGCCGTCGGTCGCCGATCTGCGGCGCTCGGCGAAGCCCTCACGCTCCAGGGTGTTCACCGCGTTGGTCACGGCCGAACGGCTCATCACCGACAGCTCCGCCAGCCTGGCCGGCATCGTCGGGCCCAGCAGCCAGAGCTTGAACATCAGCCGGAATCCCGGCAGCGTCAGCCCACGCGGCCGGTGGATCGCCGACTCCAGATCGTTGATCATCAGATAGGCGGCGTGCAGCAGGTTGTAGGCCAGCGAGAACGTCTCGACGTCGGCGCCGGGAACCCGCTCGGGCAGCCCCCGCCGGGCCATCTCCTCGTACTTCTCCATTGCGCCCCCGGGTCGTTCTGCCCCATATTGTTACGGCCATAACAAGTGACCGTGCGGGAGCAGGGATGCGGATCATCATCGCAGGAGCCGGGATCGGCGGCCTCACCACCGCGCTGAGCCTCCACGCCGCCGGGATCACCGACGTCGTCGTCGACGAGGCCGTCCCCGAGCTGAAGCCGCTGGGCGTCGGCATCAACCTCCTGCCGCACGCCGTCCGCGAGCTCACCGAGCTCGGCCTCGCCGACCGGATCGCCGCCATCGCCGTCCCCGTCACCGAGCTCCTCTACGCCAACGGGCTCGGCCAGGTGATCTCCCGTGAGCCGCGCGGCACGGCCGCCGGATACCGCTGGCCGCAGTACGCGGTGCACCGGGGCCTCCTGCAGATGCTGCTCCTCGAGGCCGTCCGGGAACGGCTCGGTCCCGGGGCGGTGCGGTGCGCGAGCCCGGTCACCTCCCTCGACCACGACGCCGACCTGCTGGTGGGCGCAGACGGCATCCGCTCGTCGATCCGCGCGGCCCTGCACCCGGGCGAGGGCCCGCCGCTGTGGAACGGGCTCACCCTGTGGCGCGGCACGACCAGGGCCGCCCCGTTCCTGACCGGCCGGAGCATGGTCATGTCCGGCGACGGCACCCGCAAGTTCGTCGCCTATCCGATCTCCGCCCCGGACGCCGACGGCCGTGTCCTGCTCAACTGGATCGCCGAACAGCCCACCGAGGGGGCCGAGGCCACCGGCGACTGGAACCGCGCGGCCGATCCCGCCGAGGTCGCCGCCCGCTTCGCCGACTGGGACCTCGGCTGGCTCGACGCCCCGGGCCTCATCGCCGCGGCGAAAGACGTCTACGAGTACCCGATGGTCGACCGCGACCCGCTGCCCCGCTGGACCCGGGGCCGCGTCACCCTCCTCGGCGACGCCGCCCACCCGATGTACCCCGTGGGATCCAACGGCGCCTCCCAGGCGATCATCGACGCCCGGGTCCTCGCCCACGCCCTCGCCACCGGCGGAGGCCCGCAGGCCTACGAGGAAGAACGCCGCGAGGCCACCGCCGCGATCGTCCACGCCAACCGCGGCCTCGGCCCCGAGACCGTCCTGGCCCTCGCCGGGGAACGGGCCCCGCACGGCTTCGACGACATCGAACGGGTCATCCCGCGCGCCGAACGCGAGGAGATCTCCCTGCGCTACAAGCGCCTCGCCGGATTCGACCCCGCCGCGCTCAGCGAGCGGCCCTCCTGGACCGTCCGCCCGGCGCCCGCCCTGGAACGCCTCGCGACCTTCCGGGTCACGCTCGACCCCGTCCTCGCCCTCGGCCGCACCCCGTGGGGAGAGCGGAAGGTCATCGGCATCACCGGCGGCTCCTTCGACGGTCCCCGGCTGACCGGGACCGTTCTGCCCGGAGGGGCCGACTGGCAGGTCGTCCACGACGACGGAGCCGCGAGCATCGACACCCGCTACACCCTGCGCACCGAGGACGGAGCCCTCATCTACCTCCAGACCAGGGGCCACCGGCACGGCCCCGAGGAGGTCATGGAACGGCTCGCCCGCGGCGAGGACGTCGACCCCGGCGACTACTACTTCCGGCTCGTCCTGACCTTCGAGACCGCCCACCCCGGCTACGCCTGGCTTGGCAGGACGGTGGCCGTCGCCACCGGCCGCCGCGAGGCCTCCGCCGTCGTCTACGACGCCTACACCCTGAGCTGAGGAGCCCGCATGAGCCGCACCCCCCTCCGCGTGACCACCGTCCACGGCCAGCCGGTCACCATGCGCGACGGCACGGTCCTGCGCGCCGACCTCTACCGCCCCGACGACGACGCCACCCACCGCACCGTGCTGGTCCGCTCCCCCTACGGGGAACGCACCGCGCGCTCCCTGCCGATCATGCCGATGCTCGACGCGGGCCTCGCCGTGATGTTCCAGCACTGCCGGGGCCGCGGAGACAGCGACGGGACCTTCGCGCCCTGGGTGCACGAGGGCCCCGACGGGGCCGACACCGTCGACTGGATCACCGCCCAGCCCTGGTCGAACGGCGAGGTCGCCGCCACCGGCGTCTCCTATCTCGCCGGATGCGCCCTGCAGGTGGCCGCCGCACGGCCCGGTCAGGTCAAGGCCGTGGCCGCGACCATGACCCCGCATGACTTCTACGACGGCCTGACCTACCACGGCGGCGCGCTCGCCCTGGCCTCCGCTCACTACTGGAGCGCTCTGCAGGGGCTGCTCGGCGCCGTCCACGCCGCCGGACAGGGCGACGCTTCGGCCTACGAGCTCATCGGGGCGCAGTTTCCGCTCCTGGCCGACGGCGCCGCGGCCGCCGAGGTCCCGCCGCTCCGCGACGCACGGGTCGCCGGGGCGTTCCCCTTCTGGCGCGAGTGGGTGGACCACCCCGAACGCGACGCCTACTGGCGGGAGCTCGCCGAGTCGCTCCCGCACGATCGGATCACCGCATCCGTGCTGCACACCGCCGGCTGGTTCGACGTGTTCCTCAAGGGGACCCTGGAGAATTACCGGCGGATCCCCGGCGGAGGCCTCGTCATCGGCCCGTGGACCCACCTCACCCAGGACGTCTCCGCGGGAGAGCTCCTGTTCGGCGCCGCCGCGTCCGCTCAGATGGCGATGCTGGAGGAGATCCAGATCGGCCGGCTCGCCGGACGTCCCGACGCGGGGCCGCCCGTCCGGATCTTCGTCATGGGCGCGAACGTGTGGCGCGACGAGGAGGCCTGGCCCCCGGCCCGCGCCGAGCGGCAGCGCTTCCACCTGCACCCGGACGGCCTGCTGTCGCGCGAAGCCCCGACCGCGGACGCCGCGCCCACCCGCTTCCCCCACGACCCGGACCGGCCGGTCCCGACCCACGGCGGCCCGCTCCTCACCCCGGACCCGCGCAACGTCGGCCCCCGCGACCAGCGCGCGAACGGTCCCCACCCGGGCGTCGTCACCTTCACCACCGCCCCGCTCGAGCACGACGTCGAGGTCACGGGCCCGGTCTCCGCCACCCTGCACGGCACGACCACGGCCGCGGGCGCCGACTGGACGGTCAAGCTCGTCGACGTGTGGCCCGACGGCCGCGAGATGAGCGTCATCGACGGCATCCTCCGCTCACCCGCGGCCGACCACGTCCACGAGGTCGACCTCGTCGCCACGAGCCAGCTCTTCCCGGCCGGCCACCGCATCCGCGTCGAAATCGCCGGCTCCAACCATCCCCGCTTCGACCTGCACCCCTGCCTCGAACCCGCCGAGCAGACCCTCTTCCACGACTCCGCCCGCCCCTCCTTCATCACCCTCCCGGTGATCCCCTAGACGCTCAGCCGCGGGAGCGGGCGGCGTCCCTGGCGGACTGGCAGAGGGGGCAGCAGCCGGGGCAGACCGTGGCGTCGTGGCCCTCGCCGGGGGAGTGGGCGGTCAGGGCGCTGTGGCCGCAGGCGCCGACCGGCATGCCCATCAGCTCGGTCAGCGGGGCGTCGGGGGGCTGGGCGCTGCCGCTCTGGCCGCAGTTCGTGCAGCGGTAGCGCCAGGCCTCGCGCGTGCCCGGTTTGGCGGGGGTCCGCGCGGCGTTGTACATACCGGCCGCGCGGGGCGGCGGCAGCTCCTCCAGATCGATCACGTGACGGGTGCCGCAGGAGGGGCACGCCGAGGAGACACGGACCTTCATGGGCGGGTGAGTGGTCATCTGTGTCCTCCGTCGTTGTGGCGGGATCCTGCCCTCCGTCCTACCTCCTGACGCCGGGAACGGCCACCCTCTCAGGGCGCCAGGCCGTCCAGGACGGTCTTCATCCGGGCCGCGCCCTTGTCCGCGAGATCGGTGAGGGAACCTTTGAGGAACGGGACCGCGAGCCGCGCTAGGCCCTTGAACCTGAACTCGACCTGGTACTCCACCCGGGTGCCGCCCCGGTGCGGGCGGAAACGGATGTCGTCGACGGAGGTGACGGTCTTGTTCTCCCCGACGAGCCGGATGCCCGTCCCCGGCCGCAGCTCGACGACCTCGTAGCAGAGCGAGGTCTCGCGGCCGCGGAAGGAGGAGACGTTCTCGAAGCGGGTCCCCACCGTCACCGGAGTGTCGGTGGGGCCGATCCTACGGCAGCTTACCGTCCCCGGATCCCACTGTTCGGCCGTGGTGAAGTCGGTCAGGAATCCGGCGACCGTCGCGGTGGCGGTCCTGGTGTCGATGGTGCGGCTGAGCGTCGGCATGCTCGTCTCCTCGGGTCCCGGCGGTGCTCCCTCCCTGTCTTCGTGCCGGGACCCCGGTCCGGTTGCCTGCGGTTCGCCGGAATCAGGCGAGGCCGAGCCCGGCGGCGAGCCGGGCCCGGTGGACGCGCGTGGGGCCGAGCAGATGCTGGGCGGCCTTGGCGCGCTTGAAGTACAGGTGGGCGTCGTGCTCCCAGGTGAAACCGATTCCGCCGTGCAGCAGCAGATGGTCGCGGGCGATCTCGAACGCCGCCGGGCCGACGTAGGACTGGGCGAGCGCGGCGGCGACCGGGAGCTCCGCCGGATCGTGGTCGGCGGCCCACGCCGCGTACCGGACGATCGACTCGGCCTGCTCCAGCGTGCAGTGCATGTCCGCGAGCCGGTGCTTGACCCCCTGGAAGGAGCCGATGAACCGGCCGAACTGAACCCGGATCTTGGCGTAGTCGACGATCGCGGTCAGGCAGCGGCGCATGACCCCGAGCTGCTCGGCGGCCAGGGCGACCGCCGCCAGATCCAGGACGGGCGCGAGGGCGTCGCCGGCCGGGCCGATGAGGGTGCCGGGCGTGCCGTCCAGGACCACCCTGGCCTGCGAGGCCGTCGGGTCGAGGCCGGTCAGCGGGGTCCGGGTCAGGCCGGGTGCCCCGGCTTCGACGGCGAACAGCAGCGGCTCCCCGTCACGGACCGCGGGCACGAGGATCAGGTCGGCCTGGAGGCCGAAGGCGACGTTCGGCAGCGTCCCGGACAGCAGCCCGGTCGCGGTGGCGGCCGGCGCCGGAGCCGACGGCAGGGCCAGGGTCGCGACCGTGGTCCCGGCGGCGATCCCGGGAAGGAGCCGGGCGGCGGTCTCGGGGCCGGAGAGCCGTCCGATCGCGCCGGCCGACAGGATCGCGGAGGCCAGGTAGGGGAGCGGTGCGAGGGAGGAACCGAGCTCCTCCATGACCACGGCGACCTCGCCGAGGCCCGCCCCCGCCCCGCCGTGCTCCTCGGCGACCAGCAGCCCGGTCACGCCGAGGTCGCCCGACAGGCGTCCCCACAGGCGGGGGTCGAAGGCGGTGCCGGGGTCGTCGGCGATCTCGCGGACCCGGCTCGCCGGGCTGTCGGCGGCCAGCAGCGCCCGGACGGCGTCAGCCAGATCGTTCTGCTCGGAGGTGCGCAGGAGGTTCATCGGCCGGTCTCCTTCTGGGTGCCCACTTTGAGGTCGCGGAAGGGGATCTCCCTGTCGACCTGAGGTTCGCGCGGCAGGCCCAGGACGCGCTCGCCGATGATGTTGCGCATGATCTCGTTGGTCCCGCCGCCGAGGGCCATGCCGGGCGCCCAGGTCAGGGCGCGGGCCGTGGCCTCGGCGTCGAGCCCGCCGGAGGACTCCTCGAGCGGGTCGTAGGCCAGGGGACCCAGCAGGTCGGCCGCGGCCGCGGCACTGTCGAGGGTCAGCCGGGCCAGCAGGAGCTTGCTGATCGAGCCCCGCGCGCCGGGATGCAGACCGGCCTTCGCCTCCTGGCTCAGCCGGGCGTTGAACAGGTCGAACGCCCGCTCCTGGAGGTAGAGGTCCAGCAGGCCCTCCCGGACGGAGGGGTCCCCGGTGAGACCCTCGGCGCGGGCCCGCTCGGCCAGGGCCTCGAACGACGCGGCGCGCTGGGTGCCCGCGCGTCCGGTGCCGATCGAGACGCGTTCGTGCAGGAGCGTGGTGACCGCCGCCTGCCAGCCGCCGTTGACCTCGCCGACGACCTGGTCCAGCGGCACCCGGACGTCATCGAAGAAGATCTCGTTGAAGTGGGAGAGACCGGTCATGTCGCGCAGCGGCCTGACCGTCACCCCGGGGTCGTGCATGTCGATGACGAACATCGTGATGCCGCGGTGCTTGGGGACGTCGGGATCGGTGCGGGCCACGAGCAGTCCGTAGTCGCAGAACTGGGCGCCGGTCGTCCAGACCTTCTGCCCGTTGACGACCCAGGCGTCCCCGTCCAGGACGGCCTTGGTCTGGAGCGAGGCGACGTCGGAGCCCGCGCCCGGCTCGGAGAACATCTGGCACCAGATCTCCTCGCCGCGCAGCAGGGGCCGCACGTAACGCCGCTTCTGCTCCTCGGTGCCGATCGACACCAGCGTGGGCCCGCACATGCCGAGGCCGATGCCGAACGGGGCCAGCGGCAGGGAGTGCCCCTCGGCGGCCTTGTGGAACGCGCGTTCCTCGGCGACGCCCAGCCCCTGCCCGCCGTACTCCTTCGGCCAGGTGATGCCGGAGAAGCCCGCGTCGTGGAGTTCGGCCATGAACTCGCGGGCCTTCGCGACTCCCGAGACGGTCTCGAAGGAGGCTGACCGCTCCGACAGCCAGGCACGCGCCCGTTCCTGGAACTCCGCAAGCTCGTCCACTTTTCACTCCCCATGAGTAGAACGCGATTCGGTTTTATCGAAGCGGGCGGCTTCCTTTCCGTCAAGCCCCACCTTTTTTGCTAGCCGACCGGCTAGGTCTTGTGGGGTCGTAACGAAGCACTTATGTTGCCTTTGGGAAAAGTTACCCACCGGAAACGTGGCGTCGAGGAGCAGCGATGCGAGCTGGAGAACCGGGCGGCCGCGACTTGCGGCAGCGCACCCGAGTGAGGTTCGGCGCCGCACTAGTGGCGATCGCGGCGGCGGTCTCGCCGGCGGCCGCGGGAGCCGGGACGGCCGGAGCCGCCGCGGGGGTGAGCACGGCCGTCCCCCGGGCCAAGTGCGGACCGGGCTCCTCCGCCGAGACCGGGCTGCAGGGCCAGGTGCCGCTCGCCGACCGCAGAAGCGGCCGCAGCCGCCAGGGCTACCGGTGCAACCTCGAACTCGTCTCCCGCTATCAGGGGCAGGGCCAGGGCACCATCGGCGCCTCCTACGGCAAGTGCCAGTACCTCGGCACCATCCTGCCGAGCGCCGTCACGGCCAAGAGGCCGGGCGTCAACGTGGTCGACATGTCCGACCCGCGCAAGCCCCGGCTGTCGGACTCCCTGCTCAGCCCCGCCACGCTCGGCGGGACCTGGGAGACCCTCAAGGTCCACCCGGGCCGGGGGCTGCTGGCCGCGGTGTCCGTCGGCGCCGCCACCGGCGGGTTCTTCGTCTCGGTGTACGACGTGAAGACCGACTGCCGCCACCCGCGCCTGCTCAACGGCGTCAAGGGCACCAAGCTCACGATGCCGGGCGCCTTCCCCGGCCACGAGGCGTCCTGGTCGCCCGACGGCCGCACCTACTGGACGACCGGCCTGCTCGGCGGTGCGATCGCCGCGCTGGACATGACCGATCCGCGCAAGCCGAAGGTCGTCTACAACGGCCTCACCGGCATGGTCAACCACGGCGTGAACGTCAGCCCGGACGGCAACCGCGTCTATGTCGCCAGCTCCAGCATCCCCGCGGGGATCGTCATCTTCGACTCCAGCGACATCCAGCGCCGCAAGGCCCATCCGCGGCTGCGGCGGGTGTCGGAGACGACCTGGCGCGACGGCATCGTCAGCCAGTACGCGCTGCCCTTCACCGACCGCGGCCGCCGCTACATGGTCGCCGTCGACGAACTCGGCTCCGGCGGGGCGCGCTTCTTCGACCTGTCCGACGACCGCAGGCCCAGGCTCGTCCGCAAGCTGAAGCTCGAGATCAACCGGCCGGAGAACGTCAAGGCCAGGGTCGCCGACCTCGCCAGGAACGGGATCTTCGGCTACGACTCCCACTACTGCACGCTCGACCGCACCGCCGATCCCACGACGATGGCGTGCGGATGGGCGCAGTCCGGCATCCGGGTGTTCGACATCCGGGACCTGCGCAAGCCGCGCGAGATCGCCTACTACAATCCGCCGGCCCAGACGGGCAGGCGCGCGAAGCTCGTCAACTCCGCGCACGCGTTCGTCCCGTTCGGGGGCTACTTCTCCGACATCCTCAACGCCACCCCCGACGGGCAGCCGCTCTACACCGGCGAGACCGACATGACCGCCGACTGGTGCATGTCGCCGCCGCGCTTCGACGGCGACCGTCTCTGGGTGGCCTGCGACGACAACGGCGCGCTGCTGCTGCGCTTCACCAACGGAGTCCACCCGCGATGACATGGACGCCCCGGCGGCCGGGACGGGTGTTCTCGGCCGTCGCGTTCACGGTGATCGGCGCGGTCGCCGCGCTCCTGCTGACCGCGGCCGGGGCTCTGCCCCGCGACCGGGAACGCCTCCCCGCGGCGGGTCCGGTCGACATCGGGTTCAGCCAGGACATGATCGTCCATCATCAGCAGGCCGTCACGATGGCCCAGGCCGTCCTCGGCCGGGTCAGCCCCTCGGTCGCCCAGCTCGCGACCGGGGTCGAGCTCAACCAGATCCGGGAGATCGGGCAGATGCAGGGCTGGCTGAACCTGTGGGACGCCCCGCAGGTCTCTTCTGGCCCGGCCATGACCTGGATGTCCGGCCATCAGGGCCACGGCGGTGCGGACGACAGTGGTGCGGACGACAGTGATGCGGACGACGGCGCCATGCCGGGCCTGGCCTCGGTCGACGAGATGAACCGGCTCGGCGAGCTCGAGGGCGACGACCTCGACGCCTACTTCCTGCAGCTGATGATCCGCCACCACGAGGGCGGCCTCGTCATGACGGCCGCGGCCGCCAGGGACGCCACTGATCCGCACGTCCGGGCCTTCGCCGTCATCATCGCCACCGAGCAGCGACAGGAGACCGCGACGATGTCCGGGCTGCTGTCGGCGCTGGGCCGCGAGCCGCTTCCGCTCAGCGGCTGAAGGCGTGGCACTCCGTGGTGGCCCGCGCCTCGGTCACGCCGAGCGAGGTGTAATGGGCGACGCACTTCTGCTGCGAGGCGGTCAGCTCGACCCGCCCGCAGGTCGTCACGCTGGAATAGGTGCGGCAGTCGGTCCGTCCGGGAGCCGCCGAGGCCGACGCCTGCGGGCCGACGGCCAGTAGAGCCGAACCGGCGACGAGCGCCCCCGTCATCATCAAAGCACCGAATTTCATGATTTCCCCCCTGCTTTCCGTCACCAAAAGATATGCGCGGCCCCGGAAAGGGGGGTCCCCCTCTGTCCTTTCATTACCAAACAAAGAGAATACGGAATGCGGTGCCGGGGGAGCGGGGGCGGGCTTGCGCCTCCCCCTAGGGGAGCGGGAAGGCTGGGGGCATGGACGGCACGACGCTCTACTCGATCGGGGATCTGGCCCGGATGACCGGCCTCACGGTCAAGGCCATCCGGTTCTACTCCGACGAGGGCATCGTGCCGCCCACCGACCGCAGTCCCGCCGGCCACCGCCGCTACGACCCGGACGCCGCCGCCCGTCTCGGCCTCATCCGCACCCTGCGCGACCTGGACCTCGACCTGCCCACGATCCGGCGCATCGTGGACCGCGAGGTCCCCCTCGCCGTGGTCGCCGCGGCCCACGCCGACGCGCTGGCCGTGCAGATGCGCCTGCTGCGGATGCGGCACGCCGTCCTGACAGCGGCGGCCCGGCGCGGCTCCACTCCCGAGGAGATCGCCCTCATGCACCGGTTCGCCAAGCTCACCGAGTCCGAACGCCACCAGCTCGTCGCCGACTTCCTCGACACGACCTTCACCGGCGCCGACCTCCGTTTCGACGGCATCCGCCGCTCCCTGACCCCCGAACTCCCCGACGACCCGGACTCCGCCCAGATCGAGGCCTGGATCGAGCTCGCCGAACTCACGCAGGACCGGTCCTTCCGCGCCCTCCTGCGCACGCTGTTCACGACCCACGCCGACGACGACGCCCGCCATGCGGGGCCGCCCAGAAAGCACGTCGTCGCCCTGGTCGCCGAGCTCGTCCCCCCGGCGCTGGCCGCGGGGCTCCCGCCCGGCTCCCCGGGGGCGGCCACGATCGTCACCGAGGTCACCACCGCCTACGCCGCCTTCCGCGCCCACCCCGACGACGAGGCCCTCCGCCGGCGCCTCGCCGCCTACCTGACGGCCGCTGGCGACCCCCGCCGCGCCCGGTATCTCACCCTCCTGTCCACCGTGAACGGCTGGTCCCCGCCCGAGGACCCCCGGCCCGCCCTGGCCTGGTTCCTCGAGGCCCTCCGTGCCGGCGAGCCCACCGGAGCAGAGGGATGATTTGTTCCATTAATGCGAATCGCGTTGAAAGGGGGGCGTTCGCAGCGGACTATGGTGTGACGCACGTCATAGTCGTGGGCGCGCAGGGAGAACGGGCAGGTGGCCGTGGACAGGCCGAGGGAGCAGGTGACGGGGAGGGACGCCGGGCCTGTGGCGCGGCTGTACTCGCTCACCGGGGGGCGGACCCGGGCGACGGGGGTCAGGCTCGACCTGGTGACCCTTCTCGTCGCCACGTGGAACCCGGTCGAACCGGTGATGCGGCTGGCCCGTGAGCATCACCGGCTGCGGTCCCTGTGCCGGGAGCCCGCCACCGTCGCCTTCATGGCGTCCGAGGTGGACCTGCCCGTGACGATCGTCAAGGTGCTGCTGGGCGACCTGTTCAACCTCCGGCTCGTGCAGGAGGTCCCGCAGCAGATCCAGGAACCGGCGCGCTATGACCTCGCCATCCTCGAGGACGTCCTGAACGACCTGGGCGATCTGTGACGTCCGGGCCCCGGCAGGGGGTCCGGTCACGGGGCATCGCCCGGGCGGTACTCGAGGTCGGCCGCGCGGCCGACGCACTGGACCTCGTGCAGGGCCACGCCGATCACGCAGGCGACGGAGTCGACGTCGGGCGGGCCCTCGAGCTCGGCCCACCAGCGGGGTTCGCTCGCCTCGGCGGGCGGGCTCTGCCATCCGGCTGAGCGGAGCCTCTGCTCGTCGAGGGCGGTGAAGCCGAGGGGCGCGCCCCGGCCGGCGGGGAAGCGCAGTCCCGGCGTCTCCAGGTGGAGGCCGTTCCGCGCCCCGGCCTCGATGGTGACGTCGCGCCGGGGGTCGTGACGGTCCCGGACGGTCAGCGGCGCCTCGGGGGCGGGCGGAAGGCGTCTGCCCAGGTCGAGGATCCCCACCCCGAACCACTGCAGGATGCCCGAGCGCCGGGAGGGGTCGCTCCCGAGCCCTCTGACGATCTCCGTGGGCCGCTGCGGCAGAGCTTCCATGATCCCTCCAGGGGCGGGCGACCATGCCGGACGGTCGGGCGGACCGGCGACCGTGGGGGTCTTGTGATTTCCGGGTGCGGTGTGCTCTCATGAGGGCGCCCCGGCAAAGATACGCAGATGCGTCCGGAGTTTCAACGTATCAACGGGTGTTCTCGACCCCGGATGAGAAAAGACGGAGAGGCCTCTAGATGAGCATCTACGATGCGATCGGCGGTGCCGGCGCGGTGAGTGTCGCGGTCGACGACTTCTATATCCGGGTGATGGCCGATCCGGAGCTGGCCCCTTACTTCACCGGTACGAACATGAGCAGGCTGAAGGCGCACCAGCGGGCCTTCCTCACGGCGGCCGTCGGCGGTCCCGAGCTCTACCGGGGCCGGGACATGGCCGCGGTGCACGCCGGCCTCTCGATCAGCGACGCCCACTTCGACCGGGTGGTCGACCACCTCGTCGTGACGCTGGCGGGGCTCGGCGTGCCGGGGGAGACGATCACCGCGATCGGACAGGCGCTCGCCCCCCTGCGCGCCGAGATCGTGACGCGAACAATGGCATGAGATCGCAGCGAATCCGGAATTGCGAGAGGCAACGATGACGACCGTCCAGATTCCGGTCCGGCTGCGCGGTGCGCTGGTCGAGGTCGGCACCCTTTTTGTGATCATGCTCGAGGGGCTGCGGTTCAGCTGGAACGTCCGCAGATGGTTCTGGGAGTTCGTCGAGCAGTGCTGGTTCCTCGCCCGGGTGACGAGCGTCCCGGTCATCCTGGTGGCGCTGCCGCTCGGCGCGACGGTCGCCCTCCAGGTGGGCCAGCTCGCGGAGCAGCTCGGAGCCCAGTCCGCGACGGGCGGAGCGGTGATCGTCGGGCTCGTCCGGCAGGTCGCGCCGATCGCCGCCGCGCTGATCATCGCGGGGGCCGGAGGATCGGCCATGGCCGCCGACGTGGGCGCCCGGCGGATCCGGGACGAGCTCGCGGCCATGGAGGTCATGGGCGTCAATCCCGTCCACCGGCTCGTGACGCCCCGGCTGTGGGCGGCGAGCCTGGTGTCGACCCTGCTCGCCTCACTGGTGATCATCGCGGGAGCGCTCGGCGGTTTCGTCTTCAACGTCCTGCTCCAGGAGGTGACTCCCGGCGCCTACTTCGACGGCGCGGTGTCGCTCCTGCGCATGTCCGACATGATCGTCACCCTGTTCAAGGCCTGGCTGTTCGGCCTCGTCTCGGCCGGCGTCGCCTGCCACATGGGCATGAACTGCGCGACCAGCCCCGTAGGCGTCGGACGGGCGGTCAACCAGGCGATCGTCGTGGCCTTCCTGCTGGTCTTCGTCCTCAACTACGTGATCACGACCGTCTACTTCCTCGCCTACCCCCCGGTGATCTGATGCTCGCACCCCCCAAAGCCCGCGACCTCGGCCGCGGCGCGGCGTCGGCGGCCGTGAAATACGCCGCCTTCGCCGCCTGGCCGCTCTTCGTGGTGAAGGTCCTCTACCACTCGCTGTTCGACGTGGTCTTCCGGCTCAAGTACGGCAGGACCGTGATCCGGCACGTCAGCGACATCGTCGTCGGCGTCGGCGCCACCGTCGTCGGCGGCGGCATGATCTTCGTGACGTTCACCATGGCGTTCTTCGTCGGCACCGAGGTCGGCCTCCAGGGCTACACGGGCCTGGAGACGATCGGCGCGCAGTCGTTCATGGGCCTGGTCGGCAGCTTCGCCAACGTCCGCGAGATCACTCCGGTCATCGCGGCGACGGCGCTCGCGGCCCAGTGCGGATCGGCGTTCACCGCCGAGCTCGGCGCCATGCGCATCTCCGAGGAGATCGACGCCCTGGAGGTCATGGGCATCAACTCCCTCGTCTACCTGGCCTGCACCCGGGTGGTCGCGGCGCTCATCGCCCTGATCCCGCTCTACCTGATCGCGCTGTTCGCCAGCTTCTTCGCCACCCGGTGGGTGAGCACCAGCTTCTTCGATCTGGCGCCCGGCGCCTACGACTACTACTTCCACCTCTACCTGCCCACGATCGACCTCGTGTACAGCACGATCAAGGTCGGCGTCTTCTCGACAGCGGTGATCATCATTCACTCCTACTACGGCTACTACGCCACGGGCGGTCCCGTCGGGGTCGGAGCGGCCGCCGGCAAGGCCATCCGATTGTCGATCATCGTCGTGGTGACCCTGAACCTGCTGCTGTCCTACCTGTTCTGGGGTCAGGGCAACACCGTGAGGCTGAGCGGATGACCGTCTCCTTCCGTCGCGGCCTCGCGGTCACGACCGCCACCCTCCTGGTGCTGGCGGCGGCCCTCTACCTGCTGCTCGCCGATCCGTTCAGCACCGCCGGAGTCCAGGTGCGGGCGGAGTTCGGCCGCGCGGGCCAGGGCCTCAAAACCGGTTCCCCGGTGAAGATCCGGGGCGTCCGGGTCGGCACGGTCGTCAAGGTGCGGCTCGGCACCGACGGCCGTGCCCATCTGGTCCTCGGCTTCGACGAGGGCTTCCGGGTCCCCGCCACGGCCGAGGCCGCCATCGAGCCCGCCTCGGTGTTCGGCCCCAAGTACGTCAACCTCGTCCCCGGCGCGGGAGAGGGCGGCGGCCCCTATCTGGCCGACGGCGCCCTGATCACCCGGACCAAGGACCCGTCCGACCTGGCCGACCTGCTCGCGGACGCCGCCGGAGCGGTCGAGGCGATCGACCCCGGCGAGGTCGCGACCCTGGTTCACACGATCGCCGACGGGCTCTCCGGACAGGGCCCGGCCCTCCAGCGGATCCTCGCGAGCACCGAGACCCTGACCGGGGTCGCCCACGTCCACCGCGACGACGCCCGCACCTTCCTGCACGACGGAGCCGACCTGTCCACGACGCTCGCCGCCTCCGGTCCCGACCTGGTGGCCATCGTCCAGGACGGCAACCACCTGATCGCCACCGCGGCCGTCGCGCCCAAGGGCAGCCTCGGCTCCTTCGCCGACGGCCTCGCGGACGTGTCGGCGATCGTCGCCCACGGCCTGGACAAGCGCGGCGGGCAGCTCGGCGAGTCCTTCCGCAGCAGTGAACGGCTCGTCGCCCTGTTCTACGGACAGCTCGGCCGGCTGGGCGGCGCGATCCGGACCGCCAACGGCCTGCTGCCGGTCTACAACGACCTGGCGCGGATCCCCGCCGCGGACGGCAAGCATTTCCTGGGCGTGCAGGCCTACCTGCCGTCCAACCCGTGCGACCTGATCCTCGGCCTGTGCGGGAGGCGCTGATGCGCGCCACGTCGAGGACCCGGCTCCGGCGGTCCACCCTCATCAAGCTGACCGTCTTCGTCACCGTCACCACGGTGCTCACGACCTTCATCTCCCTGCAGATCCAGCGGTTCAGCTTCGCCGGGGGCTACGCCGTCAGCGCGACGTTCGACGACGTCAGCGGCCTGCGCCCCGGCGACCAGGTGAAGATCGCCGGAGCACCCGTCGGCAGGGTCGACGGCATCAAGGTCGTGGCGGGCAGGGGAAGGGTCGACTTCACCGTCAACGACGGGATCAAGGTCCCCACCGACAGCCAGGCCGTGATCCGCTGGCGGGACTCGCTCGGCCGGCGCGTGGTCTACCTGGTCCCGGGCTCGGCCACCACCATGATCAAATCCGGGACGCGGCTGCCGACCACGCGCTCGGCCGTGAACACCGACGACCTCATCGAGGCGCTGGCCCCGCTGACCCGCTCCCTGAACGTCGACCAGGTCAACAAGCTGCTCGTCTCGCTCGCCCAGGCGCTCGAGGGCAACACCGGCGAGGTCACCGGCCTCATCAAGAACGTGGACGTCCTGCTGACCACGGTGGCCAGCCGCCGCAAGAACATCGGCCTGCTCCTGGAGGACTACGCGACCGTCACCCAGATGGTCGCCTCCCGGGACCGGCAGATCGGCAAGGCCATCGACGATCTCGTCTCGCTCGGCGACGCGTTCTCGGCCAACCGCTCGCTCATCGACGCCACCCTCGTGGAACTCGCCCGGCTGGCCCGCACCAGCGACGCGGTGCTGGGCAAGAACGCCGCCGAACTCGGCTCCGTCCTCGACCGGCTCTCGGTGATCACCGGCGGGGTCCGGCGGAACGTCCCGACGCTCTCGAAGATCCTCACCGACGCGGGGCCGAAGCTGGAGCACATCTTCGCGACGGTCGACGACGGCAGGTTCATCAACGTGGCCGTCCCCTGCATCACGCTGGTCGCCCCGCCCTGCCCCTATCCGGTCAAGCTGCCGGGCCCGACGGTGCACGGCGCCGGGCGAATCGCCTCTCCTCCCTCGTACCAGCAGCTGATCCTCGGAGGTGAGGGACCGTGAAGTCCTTCCGCGACCGCAATCCCATCACCGTCGGGCTGGTCTCCGCGGTGGCTCTCCTGGTGATCGTCGGCGGCGTCTACCTCGTCGGGACGGCGGGCCTGCTCAAGGACCGCTACACCGTCAGCGGCGTCTTCGAGGGCACCGGCAACCTCCGCTCGGGCGACGAGGTGCGGGTCGCGGGCGTCCGCGTCGGCGAGGTGACCTCGGTGGCCCCCGACTTCGCCGAGGGCCACGTCATCATCACCTGGAAGGTCGACAGCTCGGTCGACCTCGGCGCCTCCACCCGAGCCGAGATCAGGACGGCGAACGTCCTCGGCGGGCGCTACCTGCGGCTGACGGGGCCCGTGACCGAGCCGTACCTGCGCGGGATGCCCGAGAAGAAGCGGCGCATCCCGCAGGAGCGCACCAGGACCCCCGCCACGGTCAACAGCGTCGTCCAGGACTCGACCAAGGCGGTCGGCAAGCTGGACACGGCCGCGCTGAACGACCTCGTCGGCAAGCTCACCGGGGTCACCGAGGGGACACGGACCCGGCTGCGGCGCTCGCTCGCCAACCTCGGCGACCTGGCCAAGACGGTCGGGGACAACAGCGAGAACATCGACAAGCTGCTCGCGGGGGGCGACAAGCTGACGGCCGTCGCCCACGCCAGGGACGGTCAGCTGTCCCGGTTGCTCACCAACGTCGAGGCGATGCTGTCGCTGCTGCGCAAGCGCCGCGACGAACTGTCCGTCTTCCTCGGCGGCAGCAGCTCCACCGTGCGCGGGCTGACCAAGCTCATCGACGAGCACCAGGCCGACCTCACCGGCGTCATCGCCGACCTGCGCGGCACCCTGGCCACGCTGCGGCCGCAGCTCGGCGACCTCGGGACGGTCCTCGCCTGGGCCGGTCCCACCCTCACCGGCCTGGCCGGCATCGGCGGCTACGGACCGTGGGTGGAGGTGGTGGCGACCGGGCTCGGCCCGATCAGCCCCGCCGACCTCGCGGCCCTGGCCGGCCCCGCCAAGAAGGGACGGTCATGAGAAGACCGATCACCACCGGTGCCGCGGTGCTGGCCGTCGGCCTGCTCGGCGGCTGCGCGATCGTCCCCGGGACGGGCGGCGGCTCCTACCGGATGAGCGCCTACTTCGCGAAGGCGCCCTCCCTCTACCCGGAGTCCAAGGTCAAGGTCATGGGCGCCGACGTCGGGACGGTCACCCGCATCGTCGTCGACGGAGCCCGCGTCCGCGTCGACTTCACGGTCGACCGCGACGTCCCCGTGCCCGAGGGAGCCTGGGCGTCCATCGAGGCCGCCGAGACCCTCGGCGACCGCAGCGTCGTGCTGACCCCCACCTGGAAGAAGGGAATGCCCAAGGCGCCCCCCGGGACGGTCATCCCGCAGGAGCGCACCAACCTGCCCGTCGAGATCGACGACGCGCTGAAGGCGTTCTCCAAGCTCCAGTCGGCGATCGATCCCGGCAAGTTCGGCGGCCTCCTCCACACGGGAGCCGAGGCCCTCGACGGCAACGGCCAGAAGATCAACGACGCGATCGGCCTCACCGGCGATCTCGTCAACGACCTGGCCGGCCAGGACCAGAAGCTGGTCAGGATCGCCGGCGGGCTGAACGACCTGGCCGCCGACCTGAACGACAGCGACCTCGGCGCGATGATCGAGGCCTTCGCCTCGGCCGGTGACGGCCTCGCCCAGGAGCGCGAGCAACTGCGCCTGTTCCTCGACGGCCTGGCCGCCACCATCCGCAAGAGCGGGGTGCTGATCACCGCCTACCAGGAGACGCTCCCGCCCGCCGTCGCGGACCTGTCGAACATCGTGATGACGCTCAAGGCCGGCAGCGGCTCGATCAACCAGGTCATCTCGGCGATCGCCCAGTTCGCCGACGTCCTGGTGAAGGCGTGGGACCGCAAGAACCACGTCGCCGTCATCCGGGTCCAGCTCTCCGCGACCGTCCGGGTGTGGCTGCAACCGATCTTCGACGCCATGGGCTGGGGCACGGTGCCCTGCCCGAAGGACGACACCCAGCTGGCCGACTGCCCCGAGCCCAAGAAGAAGGCGACGTCATGACCGCGCTGAAAACGGCGATCACGCTTCTGGTCGCGGTCCTCGCCGCGGGCGGCGTGACCGGCTGCTCGGTCCGGACGGCCGGCGGCACCCACGGGCCCGTCGTGGTCTCGGCGGTCTTCGACGACGTCCAGAGCCTCGTCGTCGGGCACAGCGTCCAGCTCTCCGACGTCCGTGTCGGCACGGTCACCCGCATCGGCCTCGACGGCTACCGGGCCCGGGTCACGATGTCCCTGCGGGAGCGGCTGCCCGTCGGGACCTCGGCGACCATCGCGAAGACCTCGCTGCTCGGTGAGAACTACGTCCAGCTCACCCTCCCGGCGGGCAAGGTCCTGGCCGACGGCCCCTACCTGGCCGACCGGGCCCTGATCACCCAGACCGCGGTCGCGCCCGACCTGGAGGGCATCACCCAGAACGTCGCGCCGCTGCTGGCCGCGCTGAGCGGCCAGGACCTGTCGACGATCGTCGACACCTCCGTCATCGCGGTCGGCGGTCAGGGCAAACGGCTGAACCGGCTGATCGAACAGATCTCCGAGGTGAGCGACAGCTACGCGGCCGCCAGCGCCGACCTCGGCCGGGCGCTGGACGCCCTGGCGCGGCTCGGCCGGACCCTGCGCGCGGGCAGCGCGGGCATCGGAGCCCTGCCGGAGAACGTCCTGCTCGCCACCCAGCGGCTCCAGGCCGACAGGACCGAGCTGAAGAAGGGAATCCAGCAGTTGCTGCGGCTCAGCAAGTCCTTCAACGACAAGATCCGCTACCGGCACGGTGCCCGGCTGAAGAACCTCGTGGCACGCGCGGACGCCATGCTCGCCTCCGCGGTGCGCGGCCGTGACCAGCTCAAGACGCTGGCCCTGACGGTCCTCAAGTTCCTGAACGCGCCCTCGGTCTCCGCCGGCGGCCAGGGGCTGATGATGGTCTGGCTCAAGGGCTTCCTGCCCTCGGGCGAGACCGGTCCCGCCCGCGACAAGAGGCTGGACCTGCCCGGGCTGGCGGGTCCCCGATGACCCCCCGGATCCTGCTCAACGTCGTCTTCTTCGCGATCCTCGGCGGCGTGCTGAGCGTGTGGGCGGCGACCTCGCTGCTGAACATCGACGCGATCGACCGGCCGTTCACCGTCACGGCCGAGTTCACCTCCTCGCCCGGGCTCTATCCCGACCTCCAGGTCACCTACCTGGGCGTGCCGGTCGGCCGGGTCGCCTCGGTCGACCTGCTGCCCGGCAAGGTCGCCGTCAAGATGAAGCTCGACCACGACGCGAAGGTCCCCGCGCCCGCCGGAGCGCAGGTGCTGCGCAAATCGGCGATCGGCGAGCCCTACATCGAGCTGACCGCGCCGGCGGAGCCCGCCACCGGGACGCTCAAGGCGGGGGACACCGTGCCGCTGGCCCGCACCAGCGGCACCGTGGACTACCAGGATCTGTTCGACCGGCTGGGCAAGACGCTGAACTCGGTGAACCCCGAGGACACGCGGGTGGTCGTCCACGAGCTCGCCACCGGGGTGCAGGGTCACGGCGACACCCTCCGCGACCTGATCGGCGACGCGGACCGGCTCACCGGGACCCTCGCGGCCAACGCCGGACTGCTGGACCACCTGTCCACCGAGCTCACCGACCTCACCGGGACGCTCGCCCGGCACCGGGAGCGGCTCTCCTCGTCCGTCGCCGACGTCGCCGACGTCACCGCCGAGATCAGGAAGGCGGACGGAAGCCTCCTCACCGTGCTCCAGCAGGGTCCCGGCTTCCTCGGCCGGGTCGAGACGCTCGTGCAGACCGCGCGTCCGGGTCTCGGCTGCCTCCTGACCGCCGGGGCCGCCCCGGGCCCGCCCGTCTTCACCCCGAAGACCGAGGCCACCGTGCGGCACATCATCAACCTGCTGCCGACCTTCCAGGCGCTGCTCAAGGACACCGCGGTCGTCACCCCCAAGGGCACCTACCTGCGGTCGACGGCCCTGGTCTCCATCGCGGGCCCCCAGGCCGCCGCCGACTACACCCTGCCGGTCGCGAAGCCGGTGCCCCCGGCCACGCCCCGGTGCCCGGCGACCCCCGGGACCGACGCCCGGGGGAAGAAGCCCACCGGAGACAAGGACGCCCCGGCCCGGACGACCGAGGCCCCGGGCCCGGGCGGCGCGACGCCCGTCCCGGTCCAGAACGCCTCGGGCGAGAGCGAGAAGGGCGTGGCCGGGACGGTCCTGCCGCTGCTTCCGATCCTCCTGGCGGCCGGGGTCCTCATCACCGTCGCGGGCCGTGCCCTCCGCTCTTACCTGTCCGGCCGTTGAGATCCCAGGAGTCATCCATGAGCACCGAATCCACCACCCTGACCACCGACGACCCCGAGACGGAGGCGGAGGCCAAGACCGAGCAGCCCGAGACCGAGCAGCCCGAGATCGAGCAGCCCGAGGCCGAGCAGCCCGGGAAGGAGACCCCGCAGGAGCGGGGACGCAAGGTCACGATCGCCATTCCGATGCCGGGGAAGGCCTCGCTGGGGCGGATCCTCTTGGTCCTCGCCCTGGTCGCCGCGGTCGCCGCGGCCACCTGGCAGTGGCGGAACGCCGAGCGGCTGGAGGATGAACAGCGGACCAGTGACCGGATCGTCTCGGTCGCGGGACGGTTCGGGCAGGCCCTGCTGAGCTATGACCACGGCGATCTCGGCCGGGCCCGCGACAGGGTCCTCGCCCTGGCCACGCCCGACTTCGGCAAGACCTACGAGGTCGCGTTCACCGGGACCCTCCAGAGCACCATCACCCGGCTCCAGGCGGACGCGACGGCGACCGTCCGGGTCGTCTACGTCCGCGGGGGAGAGAACGGCTCGGCGCAGGCGGTCGTCGTCATGGACTCCCAGGTGAAGAGCTCGGCGGGCACCCGCGACGTCACGGGCTCCTATCTGCAGATGGACCTCGTCGAGCAGAAGGGGCAGTGGAAGGTCAGCGCCGTCAACTCGATCGGCGCGATCAACGAGAGCCTGACCGCGACGCCGTCGGCGAAACCGTCGCCCACCCCGTGATCCACCGACCGAACCGCCGAAAAGGGCCGTCCCTGTGAAACCGCAGACCCTCCTCGCCCGCCCCGTTCCGCCCGCGTTCCCGGCCGGGAACGCCGCGATGCTCCGCGCCCTGGTTCCCGGCCTGGCCGCCGACGCCGCCCGGGCCATCGTGGAGGAGGTCCCCGCCTACGGACCCCCGGGCGCCTCCTGCCCGCCGGGCACGCTGGAGCGGCTCACGCTGCGGTTCGTCGGCCGCTTCGTCGAGAGGCTGATCGATCCGGGGCCGCCCTTGGACGATCTCATCGAGCTCTGCCACCGGGTCGGCGCGGCCGAGGCGAGGGCGGGACGCACGACCGACTCCTGGAACACCGCGGTCAGGGCCGCCGCGGGAGCGGCGCTGAGACGCATCGAGCACGCGTCGGGTGTGCCGGGCGGCGGGGTGGCTGCCCTGTCGGGGGTCGCGACGGCCCAGGCCTTCCTGGACTTCGTCGACGTCGTCACCACGGCCGTCAGCGAGGGGCATGCCAGGGAGTCGGCGCACGGGGAGGACGCGGGCCCGGTGGAGGCGCTGGTCCGGCTTCTGCTGGCCGATCCGCGGCCGGAGGAGCACCGGGTGAGGGACGCGATGCGCGAGGCGAGATGGAGCGAGCCCGCCGAGGTCGCGGCCGTGGCGCTGACCCCTCAGGACAGGCGTCCGCTCCTGCCGCCGGACATTCTGGGCACCTTCGCGACCAGCAGGCCGTTCCTCATCGTCCCCGACCCCGACGGCCCGGGCAGGAAACGGACCCTGACGGCGGCTCTCGGCGGCCGGATCGGCGCGGTCGGCCCCACCGTGCCGCTCCGCCAGGTCGCGGAGTCGCTGCGCTGGGCCCGTGACGCCCTCCAGCTCGCGCGCAAGGGCGTCATCCCCCGGTCCCCGGACGCCCTGGTCGTCGCGGCCCGGCACGTCCCGATCATCCTGATGTCCCGCGATCCGCTGGTCGTGCGGATGAGCGAGCGGTGCCTCGCGCCGCTCCAGCGCTTCCCGGAGGAGAAGCGCCTGCGCCTGGCCGAGACCTTCCTGGCCCTGATCGAGTGCGGCTTCAACTCGAGCCGGGCCTCGGCCCACATCACCGTGCACCCGCAGACCATCCGCTACCGGCTGCGCACCCTGGAGAACCTGTTCGGCGACGACCTCTACGATCCGGATCTCCGGCTGGAGTTCCATCTCCACCTGAAGTACTGGCTGGCGGCGCCGGGCGGCCCCCGGGCCTGATCAGGGTGCTCCGGGATCCAGCATGGGGACGAGGAAGCGGCGGGCCAGCGCGGCCAGCTGCTCGTCGTCGTCGAGGTCGACCAGCTCGCTGGGGATGGCGAAGAACGAGGCGGAGATCCGCACCATCATCTCGGCGACGATGTCGGTGTCCAGGTCGCGTGAGACGGTGCCGGCCCGCTGCTCGCGGTGGAGCTGGCCGGAGACGAACTGGCGGACGACCGCGAGGGTCCGGCCGCCGTCGTTGATCATGGAGAGCACGGCCAGGTCGGGCTCGGTGTCGATGAGGCCGCCGATGAGCGGGTTGCCGCGGATCGCGCGCAGTGAGCTCACAAAGCCCAGGACCACCCGGTCCGCGACGCTCTCGGCCCGCTCGATGTCGAGGAGGAACCGGTCGAAGTAGCGCCGGAACTCGCGGCGCACGACCTGTTCCACCAACGCGTCCTTGGTGGCGAACCGCCGGTAGACGGTGATCCGGGAGACGCCCGCCCGCCGGGCCACGTCCTCCATGGTGGAACGCTGGATCCCCATCCGGCAGAACTGCTCGTAGGCCGCTTCGAGGATGTGGGCACGGCTGTGGTCGGCGTCGTCGACCTTCTCGACGGCGTCGGCGTAGGCCTGCTCGAGCAGTGACTCGGGGCCCTGCGTCGTCGCGGGCAAGGGCGGTCCGGGTTCCATGGGCTCCTCCTGTGACGACCGAGCGCCGTCGCGATCTCAGCCTCGATCACCAAGTGGGTTATCAGGATAGGTCTTGTGACGGCAGACACGGTGTGCTGTCATTGGCTCGTCGAAGCTGATACGCGGAAGCAGCATCTGTTTCAAAGTATCAGTCTGGGCGCTTCTGGCGCTGAAGAGGAGCAAAACAATGGACAGACCCAGCAGGCGCAACGTGCTGAGAGCAGGCGGCGTGATCGGTGCGGTCGGCGCGCTCAGCGCCACCTCGCCCACGTCGGCGAGTGCGCTGTGGACCTGGTCGCCGACGGGATCGGTGGTCGGGAAGGGTGCGGGAGTCGATCCCCGGTACGTGTGGGACCCCGAAGCGGACGCCGTGGTCGCCTCCGTGATCGACCGGGGCGAGGTGACCAAGGTCAACAAGCTTCTGAAGACCTGGACCAAGAACGGCCAGGCCCTGCCCAAGGACCTGCCCGCGGACCTGAGGGCCTTCATGGAGGAGGCCCGCAAGCTGCCTTCCTGGACCGACCAGGGCAAGCTCGCGACCGCCGTCGACTTCAACGAGAAGCGCGGCCTCTACCTGGGCGTCACCTACGGCTTCGCCAGCGGGATGATGAGCACCGTCATCCCCCACGAGGCCCGGGCGGTCTACTACTCGAAGGGTGGTGCGGACATGAAGGACCGCATCACCAAGACCGCCAAGCTCGGCTACGACATCGGCACGTCGAACGCCTACAAGCCCGACGGCGAGATGATCGTCACCTGCGTCAAGACCCGCCTCGCGCACGCCGGCGTCCGGCACCTGCTGCCGAGCTCGCGTGCCTGGACGAAGGTGGCCGACGAGGAGATCCCGATCAGCCAGCGGGACATGATGGTCACCTGGCACAGCCTGCCGACGACGGTCATGCAGAACCTCGTCAAATGGAAGGTTCCGATCCCGGCCGCGGAGTCCGAGGGCTTCCTGCACTCCTGGCAGGTCTGCGCCCACATGCTCGGCATCAAGGACGAGTACATCCCGAGCTCGTGGGCCGAGGCCAACTCCCAGGCCGAGCAGGTCCTCACGCCGGTGCTCAAGGCCACCCCCGAGGGCATCAAGCTGGCCGACCTGCTGGTCAACCTGGGTTCGATCCTCGACGGCGGGCTGCTCACGAGGCCGATCCTCAGCTCCCTGACCCGCTATGTCCTCGGCGACGAGATCGCCGACTCGCTGAAGCTCAAGAAGGACCCGCTCTGGGACGGCGTCTTCGACCAGGCCTGGGAACCGTTCATCCAGGTCCGTGAGGGCCTGCTCTCCCTGGAGAAGGCACCCGGAGCGCTCCAGAAGGCCTACTGGGCCTTCGACGAGCTCCTGCGCCTCGGCGCCCTCCTGTTCCTCTCCGAGGGCGACCTGCCCATCAGCATCCAGATCCCGGACATGAACCGCCCCTACTGATCGGCCCGATTGCAACGCCCGGACGAAGAACGGGCCCGGCCTCGAACCCCGTCGAGGCCGGGCCCTCCGGCGCGAGAGCACGACCAGCTTGAGGAGAAGAGATGGACCAAGGCCTCGCCTTCACCGCGGCCCTCCTCGGGAGCATCGTCTACTTCTCCGGCTTCGCCGTGTTCAAGGTGGCGGCCCGCCGCATGCCCCCGCTGCGCGGCACCCAGCCGCTGCGTTTCATCGGCCAGGTCCTCTCCAGCCCGATCTGGCTCGCCGGTGCCGCCGTCATGGGCGTCGGCATGGTCCTGCAGTTCAACGCCCTGGTCCATCTGCCCCTGACCCGCGCGGTGCCCGCCTTCCTTCTCGCCCTGCCCGCGCTGCCCGTCATCGCCTGCGGCGTGTTCGGTGAACCCGTGTCGAGGGTCGAGGGGGTGTCGATGGCCGTCATGGGCGTCGGTGCGCTGCTCATCGCGGGAGCCGGGGCCGAGGCCGTTCCGGACGAGCTGGGGCCCCTGGCCCTCGCGCTGATCGTGGTGCCCTCCCAGGTCCTGCCGATCGTCCTGTTCTCCGCGGGGGACTGGCACGAGGAGGGCCAGCACGCCCGCCGCCTGTCGGGCATCGCCTACGGCCTGAGCGCCGGAGTCCTGATCGGCCTGGCCGAGTTCACCCTCGGAGTCATCGCCCGGCACGAGATCGTCCCCGCGACGCTGGCCACCCCCTACCCCTACGTCTTCGTGCTGGCCGCCAGCACCGGCATCGCCCAGCTCCAGATCGCGCTCCAGCGCTGCCGGATGGTCATCATCCTGTTCATCGCCACGGTCACCGCGAAGAGCTACCTGGTCGCCGTCACCGGAGTCCTCGCGCTGACCGATTCCCCCGTGCGGCCGCTCACCCCCTGGCTGCTCACCGCCGGCGTCTTCCTGTTCTTCTTCGCCCTGCTGACCGTCCCCCGCTACGAATCGCACCGGACCGGACGCCACTGACCCCCCAGGTCGGCGCAGATGCGGTCGACGGTCTCGGTGAGGGACCAGGACTGGGGGACGCGGAACTCGCCCTCGAGGCCGAGGACGTCCTCCGGCAAATACCAGCCCGCCATCTCCTCGGCGGTGAACTCCGCGGCCTGGGGACGGGTGGCGTGCCGGGCCAGGGTGCCGGCGAGGTCGACGTCGAGGTAGTAGACGAGGGAGCGGCCCGGGCAGGACTCGACCATCCCGCGGAGCGCCTCGCGGTAGCGGGACGCCGCGAGGATCCCCTCGACGATCACGACCGGCATCCGGGCCAGGCAGAACGCCGCGGTGTGGGCGATCAGCTCGGGGGCGAGCCCACCCCGCTCGTCCCGCTCGCCGAGGATCCCGCGCCGGAGGTGGTCCTGATCGACGATGGCCGCGGCGCCGGGCCCCAGCCTGCGCCGCAGCGCGCCCGCCACCGCCGACTTCCCCGATCCGGAGTTGCCGCGCACCACCACCAGCGTCGAACCCGCCCCCGATTGCCGCACACCGGAATCCTGCCAGCCGGGTACGACAGAATTCCGGCGCGACGCGGTGACACGCTGTTATCGGGACGCCTCGACCGGATCCTTCACCGGCGGGGCCTCCGAGAGCGACACCCGGCCGTACAGGACGGCCAGCGGGCGCGGCAGCCACCAGTTGCGGCGTCCCAGCAGCGTCATCGTCGCCGGGACGAGCAGCATCCGCACCAGCGTGGCGTCCAGCAGGATCACCAGGACCAGGCCGAGGCCGACCGCCTTGATGGGGGCGAATCCGCCGAAGACGAAGCCCGCGAACACCACGCCGATCACCAGGGCGGCCGCCGTGACGATCCCGCCGGCCCGCTGGAGGCCCTCGGCCACCGAGGCGTCCGGGTCGCCATCGGCCAGCCACCGCTCACGAATCCGCGACAGCAGGAACACCTCGTAGTCCATGGACAGCCCGAACGCGATCGCCCCGACCAGCACGGGCACGGTCAGATGCACGTAGCCGAGTCCGTCGGCGCCGACCAGCCCGGCCAGGTGCCCGTGCTGGAACACCCACACCACGCAGCCGAGGGCCGCGCCCAGGCTCAGCAGGTTCGTGAGCACGGCCTTCACGGGCAGGACGACCGAGCCGGTGAAGGCGAACAGCAGGACCAGCGTTCCGCCCAGGACCAGGGCCATCGCCCACGGGAGCCGGTCGGCGAGCATCGTGCGGTAGTCGGCGAGCCGGGCGGTGCCGCCGGTCACGCCCACCGGGAAAGGGGCGTCCAGGGCGCGGATCGACCGCACCAGATCGCCGCTCGCGGGGTCCTGGGGCGGGATCCCGGACTCGGTGTGGATCACGGTGAGATCGGGCGTGAGGGACTCCGTCCTGGTCGAGATGACGCCGGGCAGGGCGGCGATGGCGGTCCTCAGCCGCTCCAGCGCGGGGTCGCCGGCGGAGGCGTCGGCGACGACCTCGAGCGGGTCGGGGCCGGTCCGGCCGGGGAAGGACCGGTCGAGGGCGTCCCACATCTGGCGGGTCTGGGTGGACTCCGGGAGCATCCGGGGATCGCCCTCCGACATCCGCAGGCCGAACGCGGGCGCGGCGAGGACCGCGAGCACGGCGGCGGTCCCGATGAGCGTGACCAGCGGACGCCGCTGGACGCCCCGCGCGACCCGCCCGAACAACCCGTCGCCCGCCGGCTCCCCGGCGGCGGAGATGCGCCGTCCGACCAGGGCGAGGACGGCGGGCAGAAGCGTCAGCGCGGCGAGCATGTCGACCAGGACCACCGCGGCGGAGGCCAGGCCCATCGAGCGCAGGAAGGTATCGGGGAAGACGACCAGGCCGGTGAGCGCCACGGCGACGGTCAGGCCGGAGAACAGGACGGTGCGGCCGGCCGTCGCGCTCATCGCGGCGATCGCCTCCTGCACATCGGGGCGGGTGCGGCGTTCCTCACGGAACCGGTTGACCATCAGCAGGCCGTAGTCGACGGCGAGGCCGACGGCGAGCATCGTGGTGATCTGGACGGCGTAGACCGACACCTCCTGGAACCGGCTGAAGGCGAACAGCACGCCGAACGTCCCGGCCGATCCCGCGACCGCGACCAGCAGGGGGAGCCCGGCGGCGATGAGCCCGCCGAACACGATGACCAGCAGGATCAGCACGACGGGCATGCTCAGCATCTCGGCCCTGGCCACGTCCTTCTGGGCCTGGGCGTCGAACTCCTCGTCCTGCAGCGGGCCGCCGGACACCTTCGCCCCGGCCGAGCCGAGCAGCTCGGCGGCGGGCTCGGCGGCGTCCTCGCCCGCGTCGCCGTCGGCGAGGGCCACCTCGACCAGGACGGCGGGGCCGAGCGCCGAGGGCAGCGGCTCCGACACCCCGGCCACGCCCGGCACCGCCTTCACCCGGTCGAGCAGCCCGGCGGGCACCGCTCCCGGCAGCACCGCGGTGAGCGTGTCGGGCGTGGACACGGTCTCGTCCAGCCGCTGCTCGAGCCGGGCGGACTCGCTGCCGTGGACGGTCCCGGTATCGGGCACGAGGTCACCGAACACCCCCGTACCGATGCCGAAGCCCGCGCCGAGCAGCGCGACCCACAGCAGGATGACGGCGACCGGCCGGCGAGCGGAGAATCCGGAGATCGTTCGGATCATGACAGCCTCCCATCGGGTTCAACTGCCCCGATGGTCGTTCCGCCGGCCTGCCGGACGCCTCGCCGCCGGGAACGGGATCGGGCACCGTCCCTGAGAGCGAGCGGCGTCGCTCTCAGGAGGGGGGAGCCTCGCCCGGCTGCACGAGCCCGCTCTCGTAGGCCAGCACGACGGCCTGCACCCGGTCGCGCAGCCCGAGCTTGGACAGGACGCTGCTGACGTGCGTCTTCACGGTGTGCTCGGTGACGTACAGCTCGCGGGCGATCTCGGCGTTCGACAGCCCGCGGGCGACCTGGCGGAGCGTGTCGGTCTCCCGTCCGGTCAGGGCCGACAGCTTCGGGGGAGCGGCACGGGGCGCCCGGTTCCTGGTGACGACGTCGGCGATCAGGCGCCGGGTGACCGTGGGGGCCAGCAGGGACTCGCCCGCCGCGATGACCCGGACGGCGTCCACCAGCTCGTCGCGCCGCATGTCCTTCAGCAGGAAGCCGCTGGCCCCGGCGCGCAGCGCGTCGTAGACGTACTCGTCCAGGTCGAAGGTGGTCAGCACCAGGACGCGCGCCTCGGTCTCGCGGCAGATCACGGCGGTGGCCTCGATCCCGTCGAGGCGCGGCATCCGCACGTCCATGAGGACCACGTCGGGCCGCAGTTCGCGGACGGCCTCGATGGCGGCGGCGCCGTCGGAGACACCGCCGACGACCGTCAGGTCGGGCTGGTCGTCGAGGATCATCGCGAAGCCGTCACGGACCACGGCGTGGTCGTCGGCGATCAGCACCCGGATGGACATGCCTCGGTTCTACGGCAAACGCGCGGCGATCCGGAAGCCCCGGCCGTCCGAAACAGGGCCGAAGGTCAGATCACCGCCCGCCGCCGCGACGCGCTCCCGCATTCCGGCCAGGCCACGGCCCGCGCGGCCGTCGCCGGAGGGGCCTTCCCCATCGTCGCTGATCTCCAGGCACAGGCCCTCGGCGCGCCAGTCGAGCCGCACCTCGACCCGGTCGGCGGCGGCGTGCCGCAGCGTGTTGGTCAGCGCCTCCTGGACGATCCGGTAGACGGTCGTGGCCGTGTCGTCGGCCAGCGCCCGGCGTTCGCCGTCCTCGTGCAGCGATGCGTCGATCCCGGTCCGCCCGACGCTCTCGATGAGGGAGGGCAGGCCGTCGAGGCCGGGCTGCGGGCGGCGTTCGGCCTCCTCCGACCGCAGCACGCTGAGCGCCCGGCGGAGCTGGGCGAGGGCCTCGCGGGCCGAGGCGGAGATCTCGTCGAACACGGCCTCGGCCCGTCCGGGCTCCTTACGCAGGCGCACCGGCCCGGCCTCGGCCTGGACGACGACCAGGCTCATCGCGTGGGCGATGATGTCGTGCATCTCGCGGGCGATCCGCTCCCGCTCCCGGACGGCCGCCGCGTCCGCCTCCTCACGGTGGCGCAGCGCCCGCTCCTCCAGCAGCGTGATCCGGTCCGACCGGGCCCTGGCGCTCGTGCCGAGGGCGTAGGCGGCGACGAAGAAGAGGGCGTTCGGCCCCAGGTTGAGCAGCTCCTCGTGCGGGATGATCGAGAGGGTGAGGCCCACCACCGTCCCGGCCACCCCGACGGCGCGGCGGTGCGGCGGCGACAGGGCGGCGAAGGTGTAGGTGGCCACGAGCTGCGCCGCGGGGACCTTCCCGATGACGTCGAGAAGGCTGAGCACCGTGGTGCCGACGCCGATGACGAACGTCACGGCCAGCGGGTGGCGCCGCCGCCACAGCAGCGGGACCACGTTGCCCAGCGCGAGCGGCACCACCCACCACGCGAAGCATTCATCGATGACCGCGGTGATGACGATGCTGAGGAAACAGCCCACGGCGAGCATCGCGTCCACGGCGATGGGCGGCGGCCCGCCGCCCCGTCGTCTCCGCTCGATCCATCCGCTCATGCGCGCTCCCGTCCGCCGCGAGATCGCCTCCCAGTATCGGCGGGGGATCCTCTCCGCGGCCTCACTCTCACGACGGAGGCACCGCTCCCTCCGCTGTGCGAGTCTTCCGCCGGGCGAGCTCACTCCCGTTCGGCGGCGGCGCGGAAGCGGTCGAGCCCCGGCAAGCGGGGGATCCGGTCGGCGGCGGCCAGATGACCGTCCGCGACCCCCGGACGCCCGAGCGACCGCGCCAGCGACGCCAGCACCAGATGGTAGGAGCCGAGGCAGCTCATCGCCGTTCCCATCACCACGTACTGGCCGGACAGCGGCAGCAGCGCGGCGTAGACGGCGGCCGGATCGGGGGCGCCGAGCACCGCGGAGACGGCGCCGAGCTCGGCCAGGTGGTAGTCCCACAGCCAGTCCCGCCGCCGGGGGATCTCCTCCAGCCCCCACCGCTCCAGCAGGGCGCGTGCGTGGGTGTGCTCGTCGAGCTCGGTCAGGACCCGCACCGCGGTCGGCCGCAGGGCGACGTGCTCGGGGGAGGAGGCGAGCGCCACGAGCTCGTCGGCGAGACCGGCCAGGTCGGTGGTCCTGCCGCGAGCCAGGGCGAAGGCGACCCGCTGGATGAGGCCCGCGAACTGCGCGCCCCACAGGCTGGTGCGGCGGTGGCGGGTACAGGCCTCGGCCGACAGCTCGGCCGCGATCTCCCAGTCGCCCTGGAGCCCCGCCTGGACGGCCCGCTGGTAGACGGTCTGGATCTCCAGTTCGGGGATGCCGAGGGTCGGGGCCAGATCGACGCAGTGGCGCAGGTCGTCGCGGAAGGCGTCCATGCGCTGGTGGCGAAGGTGCAGGGAGAGCCGGTGCATCCGGTTGATGGCCTCGGTGGCCAGGGGCAGGCCGCGCCCGGTGAGGGCCAGGGACTCGTCCAGGGCGGCGAGGCGGCGTTCGTCGCCGTCGGGGGTCCAGGCGGCGATCGCGTAGTTGTTGAGGATCTTGCTGAGCAGGACCGGGTCGCCCAGCGGGCGGGCCAGCTCCAGGGCCTCGAGGGCGTGCCGTTCGCCCTCGGCTCGATCGGGTCCGTAGTACAGCTCGGTGGCCAGGGTGCCGAGGAGCTCGGCGCGCCGCCGCGGCTCGCCGGTCCGGCTCAGCAGGTCGCGGAGCAGGGCCACCGTGGCGGGATCGACGACGCCGTAGTACCGCCAGTTCCACAGGGTGGCGCCGCCGAGGATGGCGGCGGCGCGGGTCGCGCGGCCGGTGTCGCCCTCGGCCAGCGCCAGGGCGAGCGCCTGCTCACGGGAGGCGTTCGCGCCGGTCAGATCGCCGCTGAGACGGCGCTCCTCCGTCAGGGCGATGAGCGTCTCGAACCTGCGGTCGTCTCCGGCGGGCAGGGTGGCCAGGGCGCGCTCCCGGTGCCGGGCCGCCTGGTCGGGCGCCAGCCGGCGGCGGGCGGTGTCGGCGGCGGCCGTGCAGGCCAGGAACGCGGGTTCCGAGACCGTGCCGCGGGCGGCATGGAAGCGGTGGCGGGCCAGTTCGTCGGGGTGCCGGTCGCCGTACACGGCGGCGACGCCGTCGGCCAGCAGCCCGTGCAGCTCCGCCCGGTGCAGCGGGCTCAGCGCGGAGGCCAGGGCGTCACGGGTGATGTCGTGGGTGAACCGCCAGCTCCAGTCGTCCGGGTCGTAGTGCAGCAGCCCGGCCTGGAGGGCCGGTTCCAGGACGGGCGTCACCTCGGCCCCGACGGCGTGCGCCAGGACCCGGGGATCGAGTTCGGTCCCGGCCAGGGCGGCCAGCCGCAGCGCCCGCCGGGTCTGCACGGGCAGCCGCCCGAACCGCCGCTCGACGACGTCCCTGACGGTCGCGGGCACCGGCCCGTCGGCCCCGCCGGACAGCAGCAGGACCAGTTCGGTCAGGTAGAAGGGGTTCCCGCCGGTCCTGCCGCGCAGCGAACCTGCGTCGAACCCGTCGCCGACCAGCCGTTCGGCCATGAACTCCTTGACTTCGGCGAGGGAGAAGGGCAGGAGCGGCATCCGCCGGACGGCCCGTTCCCTGCCGAGCGCGGTGAGGGTGTCCTCGAGCGCCGCGGGGTCGAGGGCGTCGCTGGTGCGGCTGGTCGCCACGACCGCGCACCGGGCGGTCGGGAGCCGCCCGGCCAGCAGGCGCAGCGCCTGGAGCGATCCGGCGTCGGCCCAGTGCAGATCCTCGAGCACCAGCAGGAGCGGCTGGTCGCGGGCGGCGTCGGTCAGGGCGGAGGTCACCGACTCCAGGAGCCGGAACCGGGCGAGCGCGGGGTCGGCGGGCACGTCGGGACCGGCGGGCAGGCTCTGGCCGAGATCGCGCAGGACCTGTTCCCACAGCCACAGTGCGGGGGCGCCGAGGTCCTCGACCGTCCGGGCCCAGACGGTGCGGACCCCGGCCGCCCTGGCCGCCATGACCGCGCTCTCCGCGACGGTCGTCTTGCCGATGCCCGCCTCGCCCTCCAGCAGGACCATCCGGCCCGAGCCCCGCACGGCCGAGCCGACCGCGTCGTGGATGGCCGCCAGCTCCCGCTCCCTGCCGATGATCGGGGCGAGCGCGGGGGAGGCGGCGGGGGTGTCGAGCGCGGGGTCGCGCCGCAGCACGGCCAGGTGGAGATCCTGGAGTTCCTGACCCGGTTCGAGACCGAGTTCCTCGTCCAGGGTCCGGCGGCACTCGGCATACGCCGCCAGCGCGTCGGCCTGGCGGCCGTCGAGGTAGCCCGCCCGGATCAGCAGCGCCCAGAAGCGTTCGCGCAGCGGATCCCGGCGCACGAGGGCCTCCGCCTCGGTGACGGCCTCGGCCGTCCGGCGGCAGTCCAGCAGCGCGCGGACCCGTCCTTCGAGGGCGCGCAGCCGCAGATCCGCGAGCGCGTCGGCGCGGACGGCCAGTTCGGGGCCGAGCTCCACCCCGGTGAACGGGTCGCCGCGCCACAGCGCGAGGGCCTCCTCCAGGACGGTCAGCGCCACATCGGGCGCGCCCTGGTCCAGGGCCTGCTCTCCCTCGGCGACCCGGCGGGCGAACAGCTCGGTGTCCAGCTCGCCGGGTTCGGCGCGCAGAAGATAGCCGGGAGCGCGGGTCAGCACGCAGCCGTCCTCGGTCCTGCCGACCCGGTCGGGGTCCAGGAGCCGCCGTAGATGCGACACGTGCGCCACGACCACCCCGGTCGCCGACGGCGGCGGTTCCCCGTTCCAGATCGCCTCCACGATGCGGTCGAGGGACACGACCCGGCCGGCGTCGGCGAGCAGCAGGGTCAGCAGGGTGAGGCGGGCGCCGCCGAGCCGGACCGGTGCGCCGCGGGTGTCGGCGGCCTCCACCGGGCCGAGCACCCGGAAACGCACGTTCGTCATGTTCTGACCGTAGTGCCCTCACTTGCCGTCCAATGAAAGATCACTTGCGGTGGAGGGGCAACCGGACGGCAAGGCCCGCCTGCGAGAACTGTTCCGGCGCCCACCGAGGGCGCCGGAGACGGGAGCGAACCACCATGACCAGCATCATCACGCCGGAAGCCGTCGGCGCCCTGCGCGGCGCGCTGCGGGGCGCCGTCCTGGCACCGGGACAGGAGGGGTACGAGCGCGAGACCGCCGCCTTCAACCTGGCGGTCCCGCAGCGCCCCGCGCTGGTCGCCGTCGCCGAGGACGCCGCGGACATCGCCGCCGCGGTCCGGTTCGCCGCCCGGCACGACCTGCCCGTGGCCGTCCAGGCGACCGGGCACGGCGCCGTGACCCGGGTCGAGGGCGCCCTTCTCATCGGCACCCGCCGGATGGACGGCGTGAGCGTCGACCCCGCGACCGCCACCGCACGGATCGAGGCCGGTGCGCTGCTGTCCCAGGTCATCGAGGCCGCGGCGCCGCACGGCCTGGCCCCGCTGACCGGCTCGGCTCCCGGCGTCGGTGCCGTCGGGTACGTCCTGGGCGGCGGGCTCAGCCCGATCGGCCGCACCCACGGCTACGCCGCCGACCATGTACGGGCCCTCGAGGTCGTGACGGCCGACGGAAGCCTCCGGTACGTCGACGCCGTGACCGAGCCCGACCTGTTCTGGGCGCTGCGCGGAGGCAAGGGCAACTTCGGCGTCGTCACCGCGCTGACGGTCGGCCTGTTCCCGATCGTCTCCCTGTACGGCGGGGCCCTGTACTTCGACGGCTCGCTGACCGGCCCGCTCCTGCGCGCCTACCGGGACTGGAGCTCCGGGCTGCCCGAGACCGTCACGACCTCGATCGCCCTGCTGCGGCTGCCGCCGCTCCCGCAGGTCCCCGAGCCGCTGCGGGGCCGGTTCTCCGTGGCCGTCCGCGTCGCCTGCCTCGGCGACCGCGACGAGGCGGAGAAGCTTCTCGCCCCGATCCGGGCGATCGGCGAGCCGGTCCTGGACGGTGTCGGGGAACTGCCCTTCGCCGCCATCGGCATGATCCACGCCGATCCGGTCGACCCGATGCCCGCGTGGGAGCGCAGCCTGCTGTTCCAGGACCTGCCCGACGCCGTCCTGGACGCCCTGGCCGAGAGCGCGGGGCCGGACGCCGAGGCACCGCCGTTCGTCGTGGAGATCCGCCAGCTCGGCGGCGCGCTGGCGCGTCAGGCGGCACCGGCCAACGCCGTCGGCGGACGGTCCGCGGCCTACTCCCTGCTGGTCGTCGGCCCGCCGGAGCCGGAGGAGCTGACCTCGCTGGTCTCGCCCATCGGCCGGAGGGTCCTCGACGCGGTGGCCCCCTGGTCGACCGGCGGCTCCCTGCCCAACTTCCAGGGCGCGGCCACGTCACCGAAGGAGGTCGCCCTCGCGTGGCCCGCGGATGTGCACGCTCGGCTGGTCGCGCTCAAGCACCGCTACGACCCCGCGGGCCTGTTCCGCTTCGGCCACAGCCTCGTCTGACGTTCCGTCAGGAGGGCAGGGCGCGACGGGCCGGGGCGCCGATCGGGGGAGAGTCGGGGATGGGGCGGTCGTCGTTCTGGACGATGATCGTGCGGATCTGGCAGACCGCCAGGAGGTCGGGGACGATCCCGCGCCGCCGGACGGTCGCCTCGTCCAGCGCGACGGTGCCGCCCATCTCGAGCGTCGCGCCCACCTCCGGAACGCCGGCGTAGACCAGATGGGTGACCGGCAGCGGCGCCGCCATCCCCGGCACCCACTTGGTGCTCTGGCTCACCAGGGCGACGACGCGGCAGCGCGGGCACCTGTAGATCCAGCCGACGCCGCCGTGGCGGGAGCTCATTCTCACCTGGTCGAGTTCCAGGAGGGACTTCCCGCAGGGGCCGCACAGCACCCGCGCTCCGATCACGTGCTGATCCCGTACCGAAGTCATGGACCGATCATCCCCTGTGTCCGGGGATGATCGTGCGGGGAAAACGACGGAAAACACCCCGATGTGGCGTTGATCACTGATGAGGGAGCCTTGCTCGCGGTTGGGAGTTCTGGAAGCGGATCGTCCTGATCTTGTCGGCGTCGGCGCGGTTCAGGACGGTCACGGTCGTCGCGGGGCGCATCGATCCCGTGCGCGCCCGGACGATCAGCTTCGCCCAGCGCCTGACATGCCAGGCGAAGGCCCTCGAGGTCAGGATCCTGCCGCGGGCGTGCTGGCCGTCCAGGGCGGTCTGCGGCGGGACGTCCAGGAGGATCAGGTGCAGGCCCGTGCCGAGCCTGCGCGCCAGCCAGGCGAACCCGTAGAGCAGATGCGGCCAGGTGCCCCGGGTATGGGCCACGACCGCCTCGCCGCGCGTCAGTGATCTGCCGATGCGCCAGACGTGGGTGGAGTAGACGAACGGGATCCGCGCCCGCCGGGGGAGCGCGCCCAGGTACTGCGCCCACCAGTTCCGGGACTGCTTGGAGTCGATCACCAGGGCGCCGCCCGCCGCGACCGGCGCCGTCTCCTCGTCGTCGAGCCCGTAGAGGCGCCGCAGCAGCGTGCTCTTGCCGGCACCCGGCAGGCCCGCGAGCAGCACGAGGGAACCGGCCGGATAGATCAGTTCCCGATCAGGTTCCGCGGAGGTCATATGTGTCCGACGATCCGGCCGGATGATCCGTTCCCGTCCGTCTCGTCCTGCTCGGGCCGTCCGCGGAAGATGGCAGGGTGGAGGCATGCGCCTGGCGACCTGGAACGTCAACTCGGTGAAGGCCCGCCTTCCCCGCCTGCTCGGCTGGCTGGAGGAGACCGCCCCCGACGTCGTCTGCCTGCAGGAGACGAAATGCGCGGCGGCGGCCTTTCCCGCGGCGGAGGTGGCGGAGCTCGGATACGAGAGCGCCGTCCACGGCGACGGGCGGTGGAACGGCGTCGCCATCCTGTCCCGGGTGGGCCTGACCGAGATCAGCCGCGGTTTCCCGGGCGAGCCCGGCTACGCGGGCGAGCCCGCGGAGGACACCCCGCCCGGCACGGCCCCCGAGGCGCCGACCGAGGCCCGCGCGATCGGCGCCACCTGCGGCGATCTGCGCGTCTGGTCCCTCTACGCCCCGAACGGCCGCACCCTCGACGCGGTCCACTACACCTACAAGCTCGCCTGGTTCGCGTCCCTGCGCGAGGCCTTCGCCGCCGAGATCGCCGCGGGCGCGGCCCTGGCGGCCTGCGGCGACTACAACGTGGCGCCCGCCGACGCCGACGTCTGGGACCCGTCCCTCTTCATCGGTTCCACCCATGTCTCACCGCCCGAGCGCGAGGCCCTGGCCGCGCTGCGCTCCCTCGGCCTCCACGACATCGTCCCGACCCCGATGAAGGGCCCCTTCCCCTTCACCTACTGGGACTACCGGGCCGGAATGTTCCACCAGAACAAGGGGATGCGCATCGACCTCGTGTACGCGGTGGAGGCGGTCGCCTCGCGGGTCGTGGCGGCCTACGTCGACCGCGAGGCCCGCAAGGGGAAGGGCCCCTCCGACCACGCGCCGGTCGTCGTCGACCTCGGGGAACCGGGCTGAGACCGGCTCCATTGACATGAATATGTAGACCGGTCTATTTTCGTCGTATGGGACAGAAGGGCGACGAGACACGCGACCGGCTGCTCGACGCTGCCCAGGGGCTGGTCGAGAGCCGGGGCTACTTCGGCACCGGCCTCAACCAGGTGATCGAGATCAGCGGCGCGCCCCGCGGCTCGCTCTACTTCCACTTCCCCCGCGGGAAGGACCAGCTGATCGGCGAGTCCGTCCTGCGGGCCGGACGGTCGATCGGCGAGGCGCTGGAGGCCATGGCGGGCTCCGGCGCGACGGTCGCGGAACTCGTCGCGACGGCCCTGGGCCATCTGGGGGACCGGCTGGAGGAGTCGGGCTGGAGCAGGGGATGCCCGGTGGCGACCGTGGCCCTCGAGACGGCCGCCTCCAGCGACGCGCTCCAGGAGGTCTGCTCGGAGGTGTACGCCTCGTGGGAGCGGGTCGTGCGCACACGGCTGGACGGACGCCCGGACGCCGATGATCTCGCGGTCATGATCATCGCCCTCATCGAGGGGGCGCTCCTGCTGGCCAAGGCCCACCGCAGCAGGGATCCGCTGGACCGGGTCGCCCGCCAGATCGGTGTGCTGCTGGGCTGACCGGGCCCGCCGCGATCGGCGGGCTTTTTTGTGCGGTGAAAATATGTAGACCGGTCTATCAAGGAGTCTCATGGACGCGATCGTCTTCGGTGCGACCGGATTCATCGGCCGTTCCCTCGTCGCCGAGCTGCTGGGCAGGGGCCTGCGGGTGGCGGCGGCCGTGCGGAACGACACCCTCACCCCCTGGCTGCTCGCCCGGGGAGCGGACATCGGCGGGCTGACGGTCGTCACCGCCGACATCACCCGCCCGCTGACCGGGCTGCCCGAGGCGGCCGACGTCTACAACACCGCCGCGCGCTACGCCTTCGGCCTCGGGAGACGGGAGGCGAGGGAGACCAACGTGACCGGCGCGCTCAACGTGGTCGAATGGGCCGCGACCCTGCCCGCCCTGCGGCGGCTGGTCCACATCAGCGGATACCGGGTGAGCGCGTCCGGCGGCCGCGCCGACTACGCGGCCCTGGGCGCCTATGAGGCCTCGAAGATCGAGGGCGACCTCGCGGTGCGGGAACGCGCCCGGGAGCTGGACGTCCCGCTGACGATCGCCAATCCCAGCGCCGTGATCGGCCCCGGCCAGTACATCGGCCCCGCCGCCCTGGTCCAGGACCTCTGGAACCGCCGGCTGCCCGCCCTGCCCGGCGGCCCCGGCACCTTCCTGCCGATCGTCACCGTGGACTACCTCGCCCGCTTCCTCGCGGAGATCCCGGCGTCGCCCGCGGGGGAGCACCACTGGATCCTCGACGACGAGACGCCCCTGCTCCCCGAACTGATCAGGACGGTCGCCGACCACACCGGGGTCCCCGCCCCGCGCGCGAGGGTCCCCGTCGGCCTGCTCCGCCGCCTGCCGCGCAGGCTGACCGGCGCCGACCCCGAGACGCTGACGTTCCTGTCGGACGACCGCTACCCGACGGAGTCCGCCCGTGCCCTCGCCGAGGCGGCGGGACTGGACATGCCTCCGGCCGCCGACGCCCTGCGCGCCTGGGCCGACGACCTGGTCGCCACCCGCTTCGGCACGGCCGCACCCCCGCCCGCCCCCTACGGATTCGTCTCCGTCGCGGGCGTCCGCACCTGGGTGACCGGCGAGCGGGAGCGCCCCGATCATGTGCTGCTGCACGGGCTGCCGATGAACGCCGACCTCTGGACGCCCCTCGCGCCCCTCCTCGGCGGTCCCGTCCTCGCCCCCGACCTGCCGGGACAGGGACGTTCGGCCCCGGCCCCCTCGGTGGACCCCTGGCTGGCCGGGCTGCTGGATCCGGTGCGGACCCGCCCGGTGCTGGTCGCGCACTCGGCGGCCTGCGCACCCGCCCTGCGCTTCGCCACCGCCCGTCCCGACCGCGTCGCCGGGGTCGTCCTGATCTCCCCGGCGTTCCTCCAGGCCCCCGGCTCCAGGCTCACCCGGTCGAGCCTGGCCGCGCCCAGGCTGCGCCGGATGCCCACCGCGGCCCTGGCCGAAGTGCTCGGCCTGCCGGAGGGACCGGAGGTGGAGAGCGCCGTCACGGACCTGGGCCGTCCCGGAACCGCGCGACGGGTGGTCGCGGCCCTGCGGACGGCCCACGCCGAACGCGAGCGGACCCGGGAGCTCCTGGGCCGCGTCACGGTGCCGGTCCGGATCATCGTGGGTTCGGCCGACCCCCTGGTCACGGACGCCGGCCGTCCGGTGACCGAGATCGCGGGTGCCGGGCACCATCCCCAGCTCACCCATGCGGCGGAGGTGGCCCGGCACCTGAGGGAGCGGTGACCCGAGCCGTCACAGCCAGGCCGTCGCCAGCCAGACCGTCACGCCCGCCGACGCCAGCAGGGCGATGTTGAGCCCGATCAGCCGGGCCTCGCCCCGGGTGAGATGGACGGTGATGCCGCCGACCTGGATGAGGACCAGGCCGACGGCGGCGGCGACGGCCAGCACCGGCGCGATACCCGTCAGCGGCGGCAGCACGAGGCCCACCGCGCCGAGGATCTCCAGCACCCCGATGACCCGGACGAGCGGCATGGGCACGGTGTCGACCCAGCCCATCATCGGCTGCAGCCGCTCCCGGCTCTGGACGGTCTTCTTGCCCCCCGCGTAGAGGTAGAAGACGGCGAGAAGCGCGGCGAAGATCCAGTAAGCGATGGTCATTTCGGGCTCCGAGGTGGATGGTTACCGTTCGTAAGTTGCCCCATGATGCGTCACTATGGAGGGGCTTACAAAAGGCACACGCGTGTGCGTAAGGCACAGGGGGCTGTCATGTCGGACTACGAGCGCACCTGCATGATCCGTGGCGACGGAGGACGGACGATCCGCACGATCCTCGACCGGATCTGCGACAAGTGGACTCTGCTGATCGTGGCGACGCTCGACGAGCAGCGCCTCCGGTTCACCGACCTGCACCGCCAGGTCCCCGGCATCTCCCAGCGGATGCTCACCCTGACCCTGCGGAACCTCGAACGCGACGGCCTGGTCTCCCGCACCGCCTACGCCGAGGTCCCGCCGCGCGTCGAGTACGCCCTCACCGCCACCGGCCGCAGCCTCATCGCCCCCGCCCTGGCCCTCGCCGGGTGGGCCATCGAGCACATCTCCCACATCGAGGCCAGCCGGACCGCCTACGAGGCCTCGGCGCGGAAGCCGTCCGCGGCTCAGCCGGACTGAACCGGGCCTGTCCCGGATCCGCGCCGTGCGTTCGTCCGGTGTTCCTCGAGCTCCGCGACGGTGGGCGGGTCGGATCCCGCCCTGGTGCAGGTGATGGCGGCGGCCGTCGAAGCGCGGGCGAGCGGTTCGTCCAGGTCCTCGGGGCGGGCGCCGCGCAGGGCGTCGCGCCGGGCGGGATCCAGCAGCCCGGCGGCGGCCAGCCCCCACAGCAGCCCGGACATGAAGGCGTCGCCCGCCCCGACCGTGTCGGCGACCCGGACCGTGAGGGCGGCGCGGGCCGTGACACCGTCGTGGGTGACGGCGGCGCAGCCCTCCGCCCCCCGGGTGAGCACGACGAGGGCGGGCCCCGACTCCTGCCAGGCCCGGGCGGTTCGCACCGGATCGGCTCCCGGGTACAGCCAGGCGAGGTCCTCCTCGCTGGCCTTGACCACGTCGCTGAGGGCGACCTGCCGTTCGACGCGCCGCCGCTCGGAGTCGCGGTCGCCCAGCAGCGCCGGCCGGATGTTCGGATCGTAGGTGACCATGGAGTCCGGGCGGGCCGCGGCGATGGCGGCCTCGACCACCCGGCCTCCCGGCGGCGCCCCCGCCGTGACCGACCCGGTGTGCAGCACCCGGGCGTCGCCCGGCAGGACCGGCGCCAGCGGCTCCCAGGACAGCGCGAAGTCGTAGGACGGGACGCCCGCCGCGTCGAGCGAGACGACCGCTACCCCGGTGAAGGGGGCGGGCTGGACGTCGAGCGTCACCGCGGAGGAGGTCAGCCGCGCCTCGACCAGACGGCCGAAGGCGTCGTCGCCCAGGCCCGTCACCAGCGTGGTCGGCACTCCCAGCCGGCCCAGCCCGACGGCCACGTTGGCGGGGCTGCCGCCCGGTTCCGCGCGGAAGGTCCGGCCGTCGGGCGTCCCCATGAGATCCACCAGGGATTCGCCGAAGACCACGACGCGAGCGCTCATTCTCCGCCTCCAGCCGGGGTGTCGGGGCTCGGGGGGAGACAGCGCAGCACGCTGACGTCGCCGTGGATGGTCGCGGGTCCCGCGTCGTGGGGCACGAGGACGGTCTGCCCCGCGCTCAGCGGCAGGGTCCGGCCGCCGACGTGTTCCAGCTCGCCCTCCCCGTCCAGGACTATCAGAACGGCGAAGCTCTCGGCGAGCTCGGCGCCCGCCCCGGCCAGTTCGGCCCGGAAGTAGGGGTCCGCCGACTCCGGCAGGACCCGCCGGATCCCCGGCTTGGTCTCCGGCAGCTCCGCCGGGCGGCGCATCAGCCGGGAGATCTGCCCGGGCGACCAGGCCCGCCGGTCGACGCAGCGCAGCGCGGTGTCCCAGCCGAGCAGCAGATGGGCGTCCTCCTCGTCACCGGGCAGGAAGCCGGCCCACTCGACGAGCACGCTGAAGTCGGTCGGCTCCTGCAGCTCGACCAGGAACACCCCGGCGTCCACGGCATGGGGGAGGCCCGCGGGCACGAGAACGGCGTCGCCGGGGCGGACGGTCACCTGATGGGTGGCCTCCAGCAGCGCGGTCCGGTCCTGGGCGCCGACCCAGCCGCGCAGCCGGGTCTCGCTGACGTCCTCCTGGAATCCCAGGAACACCCTGCCCTCTCCGCCCTCGGGGACGTCCACGACCAGCCAGGCCTCGGTCTTGCCGAACGCGCTGTCGAGATGGGCGCGGGCGAATCCGCGGTCGGGATGGCAGTGGACGGGCAGGCGCTGGCTGGCGTCGAGCAGCTTCACCAGCACGGCGGGGGTCGGGCCCCAGCGGGCCAGATGGGCGGGGCCGAGCCAGCGGGCCGGGTCGGCGGCGATCGCGGCGGGCAGGCTCCGGCCGTCCGGCAGGATCGTCGGGCCGACGTCCGGGCTCCCGAACCGTGACGTCGCCGAGCCCACCCAATCCTCCGGCCGGTGGTCGTCGGGTGACGCGATCCCCCGGAAGCGGCTGATGTTCGCGCCGCCCCGGTAGAAGTGCCGGGGCCGGTTGGCGCTCAGGGCGATGGGGTGCAGTTCGGGCATCCGTCCTCGTCGGGTGGGTGGGACAGGGGCGCAGGAAGTGCTGCGCCCCAAGGTCTACTTCACGAGACATCGTTGTCAAGACTCCCTCCTGTGGAAGCCCGGCCCGGCGAGCAGGAAGACCCACTGGCCAAGGGGTTCTGTGGGATCGGTCGATCCGACGCGCTGACAACGTTGTCTTTGCGGTCGAGGCAGTCCGGCCTTCGGCCGCGCCCGGCAGCCCGCCGCCCACTACATTGGACGAGGGCAACCCGGGAGAAGGAACAGCGTGAGCAGGCAGGACGGGCCGCGCAGGCCGACGATCTCCGATGTGGCGGCGGCGGCCGGGGTCAGCGTGAAGACCGTCTCCCGCGTGATCAACAACGTCCCCTCGGTCCGGCCGGAGCTGGTCGAGCAGGTCCTGGCCGCCGTGGGGGAGCTCGGCTTCCGGCGCAACGAGCTGGCGAGCACGCTCAGGTCGGGCCGTCGCACGGCCACCATCGGCCTGATCATCGGCGACCTGGCCAACCCGTTCTACTCGACGATCGCCGCGGCCGTGGCCAAGGTCGCCAGGGGCCACGACACCCACTTGATCACGGTCAGCTCCGAGGAGGACCCGGAGCTGGAGCAGATCCAGTTCGTCGAGCTCTGCCAGCGCCGGGTGGACGGGCTGATCATCGTCCCGGCGGGGTCCGACCACTCCTACACCAGGCCCGAGGCCGAGATGGGCATGCGGATGGTCTTCCTGGACCGGCCGCCGTCGGGGATCCTGGCCGACAGCGTGGTGATCGACAACGCCCGCGGGGCGCACACGGGGGTCGAAGCCCTGCTCAAGGACGGCCACACCAGGATCGGCGTGATCGCCGACTCCCCGGCCATCTACACCGCCCGTGAACGGCTGGCAGGAGCCAGGACCGCGCTCGCAGGAGCCGGCACCCCTTACGACGGATCCCTGGTCAGGGTGGGTGTCGCCCATCCGGCCGAGGCCGCGAAGGCGGTCGCGACGATGCTCGACGGGATGAACCCGCCCACCGCCTTCTTCGCGGGGAACAACCGGATCACGGTCGGCGCCCTCCAGGAGCTCTACCGGCGAGGTCACGACGCCGCCCTCACCGGGTTCGACGACTTCGAGCTGTCCACGCTGATGCCCCGTCCGCTCACCGTCGTCGCCTACGACGTCGAGGAGCTGGGCCGCACCGCCGCCGAGCGGCTGTTCGCGCGCATCGGCGGCGACGCGTCCTGGCCGTCGGAGACGGTGATCGCCACCCGGCTCATCCGGCGTGGCGCGGAGCTCCTGACGCACTGATCCCGCCGGCTTCGTCGTTGACGAGCCTTCCGGGTCTCTCTATGATCCGGGCACTGACAACGTTGTCTCGGTGTCACGCTCGTCCCTGACCCCGCACACCGGCGCTCGGCCGACGGGAACACCTCGGTCACCCTCGACACCCGGACGAATCTCGACTTCAGCGATCGGCGGCAGACCAGGGCCTTCGTCATTCCCAACACCACCCCTATTGCCGCCACCGGCTGCAGGTGACCGCCGACCATGGCGCCGCCGAGAGAGCCAGCTCGCAGAAATGGGAACTACTCGGCTGACCATTGATCATTGACGCCCGCCGGCCGCACACGCGGCCGGCGGGCCATTCTCCGCGGCGACGGGATCCGGGCCTTTGCGCCCGCCTCCCCGGAAGCTGACGGCCGGTAACGTTACCGGCAAAGCGGTGCTGATCCCGATCATGCCCTGGTAGCGTTCCCTCCCATGAGCGATCGGCCCACGTTGAAGGACGTCGCCGCCCGGGCGGGCGTCAGCCCCATGACGGTCTCGCGGGTCGTGAACGGCGAACCGGGCGTCGGCCCCGAGACGGCCGCCAGGGTGGAGCGTGCCATCCGCGACCTCGGCTACCAGCGGGACGCCGTGGCCAGCCAGCTCCGGCGCAAGGGGCAGCTCGCCCACACCATCGGCCTCCTGGTCGACAACGTCGCCGACCCCTTCATGGCCGCGTTCGCCTCGGCCGTCGAGGACGTCGCACGGCAACGCGGCAACGTCGTGCTCATCGGAACCTCGCGGGACGACCTGAAACGGGAACGCGAGGTGATCGCCGCCTTCACCGCCCGCCGGGTCGACGGCCTCATCATCATCCCGGTCGAGGGCAGCCACCGGTTCCTGCAACCGGCGGTGAGCACGGGCACGCACGTGGTCTGCGCCGACCGCCGCGCCCCCGGCCTCGACGTCGACACGGTGATCGTCGACAACCGCGAGGGCGTCCGCGACGCCGTCGCCCACCTCATCGCCCACGGCCACCGCCGCATCGCCTTCCTCGGCGACCGCAAGGAGATCTGGACGATCGCCGAACGCCACGCCGGCTACCTCGAGGCGCTGGCCGCCGCGGGCCTCCCGGCCGATCCCGCCCTGGTCAGGAACGGGCTGCGGCACGCCCCCGACGCCGCGACGGCCGTCAAGGAGCTCCTCGAACAGCCCGATCCGCCGACCGCCGTGTTCGCCGGCAACGACATCGTCGCGGTGGGCGCGCTGGAGACGCTGCCGCCGTCCGTGGCCATGGTCGCCTTCGGCGACTTCGTGCTCGCCACCCGGCTCGACCCCCCGGTCACCATCGTCTACCAGGACCCGGTGGCGATCGGCACGACCGCCGCCCATCTGCTGTTCGCCCGGATCCACGGGGACCTCTCCCAGGCCCGCACCGTGGTCCTGCCCACGCACCTGATCGTCCGGGGCTCGGGAGAGCTGCCGCCCCGCTCTCGGTAGGGCTCCCGGCCGCAGGGAACGCCGTCGGCCTCTTGACACCTTCCGCCGCGCGCAGGACGATGGGCGGACTGGTAACGATAACGTAGAAACGACCGCCCCTCGTTCCGTCGTGCCGATGTCCCGACCGGCGCCGTGCCTCGCTTTCGGCCGTCGCCCCGTAAATCGAGCCCGTGGAAATTGCGCGGCAGCGCACCGCTTCATTTCGTGTTGCCCGCCGGAAAATCAATGTCACAAGCGCATTGCGAATAAGCACACCCTTGTTGACACGGACGGTGGGAGGCGCGAGTCTTCCCTATCGAAGAATCCACAAGATTCAACATGTTCAGCCAAAGACCAACAAGACTGAACGCCCCCCACCCAACACCCCGAAATATCTGGAGGACGGATGCGTTTCAGCACCCGTGGAGTTCTGGCCGCGGCGGGTATCGCCGTGGCTCTCGTCGTGAGTGGTTGCGGCGCCGATGACGGT
>NZ_BAAAUV010000030.1:0-85679 GCF_039534125.1 Actinocorallia longicatena
GGCCCGGCGCGGCGCCAGCCTTGTCTAAGAGGCCTCGAGGACCAGGGCTACCAAGGGAGTCCCCACCGGGCCCGTGCCCGTTCTGAACCCATTAGGGCTACCAGGGAGCCGAAGCATCGGTCGTCATCACTCCGTACAAGGGCCGCAAGAAGCCGGAGTCCCAGAAGCGGGCGAACCGATCCCACGCCAAGCTCCGCGGACCCGGCGAACGAGCGAACGCCCAGCTCAAAAGCTGGAAGATCCTCCGGAAACTACGGTGCAGCCCCTGCAAGGCCGGCCATCTCGTCAAGGCCATCGCGGTCCTTCAGAACTACGAGGTCACCCGAGGATGAAAAAGGCTCACTGGTGATCTCCTGCTGGTGGTCGGTTGTGCGGACTTGGCCGCTGTCAAATGGTCGATGAGGAAGCTGGAGAGGTCTGTGTAAGCCTGGATCTCGTTGTCGCGGCGGGTGAAGCCGTGCCCTTCGTCCGGATAGATGTCGTAGCGGACGGGGGTGCCGCTCGCGCGTACCTCGGTGACGATTTGATCGGCTTCGTTCTGCGGCACACGCGGGTCCATGGCGCCTTGGATCACGAAGAGGGGGGAAGTGATCTGGTCGGCGTAGGTGATCGGTGATCTCTCACGCAAGAAGTCGGCGTCGCGATCTGGGTTACCGAGGACCGTATCAACGAAGCTACGCCAGGTCGGTGGGCAGTTTCGGGCGAAGGTCACGAGGTTCGCCGGACCGTAGAGTGAGACACCCGCGGCCCATGGGTGGTCCAGCCTGGAGAGGCAGGACAGCGCGGCGAAGCCTCCATAGGAACCGCCAGCGACGGCGACCCGGCGCGGGTCGGCCCAGTCTGTACTTTGCAGGTAACAGAGAGCCGCGGCGAAGTCTTCGAGGTCGATGCCGCCCCAGTCTCGGTAGATGCTCCGCTGGAAGGAAGTTCCGTAGCTGGAGGAACCGGACATCTGCGGGCTGAAGAGCGCGATGCGTCGCGTGGTGAGGAACTGGTAGAGGCCGGAGCGGGTGTAGTCGGGTCGTTCCTGGCCGTGGGGACCACCGTGGACCATCATCGCCACGGGGAACGGACCGTCACCCGGCGGCCGATAGAGCAGCGCGTCTATCCGGCGGCCATTCTCCGACGGATAGTTGACGACCTGCGGCTCGACGGGAGCGATTTTCAGCAGTCCGGGGGGACGACTGTCCGTCAGGTAGCGGAGGTCTCCCGTCTTCAGATCGATGACGGCGATCTCTGCTGGGCGGGTTGCGGCTTCGAGGATGAGGACGGCCGCGGCAGGGCGAGCGGGTGGAAGCAGCAGTGAGCTGATCACCCCCTTGGGAGTCTCCAGGGTCTCGGGCTCGAGGCCTTCGCGGGCCAGGCGTAGCGTTGATCTACCTCTTTCGTTCACCACCCAGAGCCTGTGACTGCCGCTCTCGGTGAAGTTCTCGACATCCCAGGGCTCGGTGACGATTGGAATGACGGTCTCGGGATCACTCAGCGAGACGAACCCGATCGCGCCGAACTCTCCGCCCCACATCGTGGTCCGCAGGTAGAAGCCGCTGGAGTCCTCGGCCCAGCCGAAAGGTTCGAAAAGAGAGGGTGTCGCTCCGAGTCTCAGTTCCTTGCCCTCGTCCGTCTACGAATGCAGGTCGGCGAGGACGCATCCCATGTCGGTCTGAGGGGGTATTTCGAGAGTGACGGTCCTGGTGTGGCCTGTTGTGCTGGTGAGGTTCCTGTTGCGTCCGTTGACTCTGTGTAGTTGGCGGGGTTTTCCTGAGTGGTATGACCGATCTCGAGTCCGGGGCCGTCCGGAGGTCCTATCTGAGTGATATCTCCGATGAGCGGTGGGTGCTGGTCGAGCCGGTGCTGACGGCCTGGAAGGCGAAGCATCCGTCGGTGTCGGGGCACTCGGGTGGCTACGCGATGCGGGAGATCGTGAACGCGATCTTGTATCAGTCGCGGACGGGTTGCCAGTGGGATCTGCTGCCGCATGACCTGCCGCCCCGGTCAGCGGCGTATTACTACTACGCGTTGTGGCGGGACGATGGGACCGCGCAGACGCTGCATGAGCTGATGCGGTGCCGGGTGCGGGAGGTCGCCGGCCGCGCTGAGGACCCGTCGGCGGTGGCGATGGATTCCCAGACGGTTCATGCCGCGGCCGGGGTTCCGGCCGAGACGACGGGGCTGGATCCGGGCAAGAAGTCGCGGGGCCGCAAGCGCGGGATCGCCGTCGACGTCCTCGGCCTGGTGATCGCCGTGTTCGTGACCGCGGCGTGCGTGCATGACAACCAAGTCGGGATCGAGCTGTTGAACCGGGTCGCGATCGACAACCCGTCAGTGAAGAAGGCGTGGGTGGACGCCGGGTTCAAGAACGCCGTCGCCGACCACGGCCGCACCTTGGGCATCGACGTCGTCACGACCAGCCCACCCATCGGCGCGTCCGGGTTCACCCCGGTGACGAAACGGTGGGTATCGGAGCAGACGTTCGGGACATTGATGCTCCACCGCCGCCTCGCCCGCGATTACGAGAAACGACCGGAAAGCAGCGAATCCCAGATCTACTGGGCTGGGATCGACCGGATGAGCCGCCGCTTGACTCGCACCACCAGCCGATGGCGTGACGATCTCCCGGCGCCGCTGCCGGGCCTGCTCGCCACGTGAACCTGTCATGAACCCCGGACCGCTCCTGCCCGAACTGCTTCCGGACGCCCTCGACGGTATGACCACCGCGGCCGACGCCGACGTCACAGCCCTGACGGCGCAGATCGCCGATCTCACGGCCCGGCTGGAGGAGGCCCGTGCCGTCCTGGCGCGGCTGGAGCACACCCGGCAGGCCCAAGAGGAGATCTCCGCCCGCCACCCAGTCGGCGCCCGCGACCCGCTCGGCTACGCCGAGATCCTCGACCTCCTCACCCGCACCCCGGACGGCATTCGCCCCAAAGAGGTCTGCCGCGCCCGCGGCCTCCCAGAAGAACACAAAACCATCGAAGGCATCCGGGCAAAACTCAAGCGCCTCGCCGGCCGCGACCTCGCACATGAGCCCCAACCAGGCCTCTTCGTCCCGAACAAGGTCACGGACTTACAGAAGACCCTCTAAGGCCTATCACACGCGGGCAGCGCCACCCGGCCGGAGGCAGTGCCGCCCTTCAACGTGTTGATCTTCGATCTAACTAATCAAGAGGCCGTCTATACGGATGGCTTACCACCTGACGCGCTTCCACGATTCCCATCTAGGTCGATCTCCGTGTTCGTTCCAGATCACGGCACCTGATTCGTAGTTACACCCGGCGATCGATATCACTCGATGGAGTCTCACAGGGATGGTGCGGTGGTGCCCTGCTGGAGTGAAATCGAGGTCCAGTTTGGTCTGGTCGAGTCCAGTGATCGTCCCGTAGAGAACATGACGACCTGGCTCGCTCGGAGTTCCGGTTTCCACCTCGATTTCAACATCGACGTTGAAGTTCAAGGCCTCCAAGAGCGCCACCAGCTCCCGGGCCCCCGAGTCCGGGGCACCAGCTGGTGGCGACCATCGGTTCCCTCTCCTCCAACCCTCTGCGCTCGCTTCCACCAGGCGATCCGTACCTGCCGCCTTAGCCTTGGCGAGGTTTTCCGAAACTTTCGAGGAGTATTCAGCTCTGGCCGCCATGACGCCTGCGGAAGGGCTGGCATTCGGTCCGTCTGCTGCCGAGTCCCCGGGCAGGTAGGGGTAAGCGAGGCGGAGGAGCTCGTCTACTGACTCAGAACTCGGGTTTCCTTTGATCTCAGCCCCTGCTACGACGCGTGCAGGGCATTCGTCGGGAACTGGCAGCGCCGCGGCGTGCTCCGCTGCAAGCCGGGGAACGGCCAGCACGACAGCCCAAGCAGGACTCGATTGAAGGAACCCGATCTCGATTGGACGCGCGATGTCAGGTACAGGTGCACCGAGCTGTGGGAAAGCCGCCAGATAGGCAAGGTCAGCATCGCGATCATGCGTGAGAGGCCATCCCCTCACCAACAGGAGCTGGCGACCGCCCTCAGCTTCTGCTGCTCCCACCGCCTCTGCCTCTACTTCGTCCAGCCATTTGCCGACAGTCGTCTCCCATAGGGCGAGAAACTCGTCATCGGCCCAGGCAGCCGGTGAGCTGTGCCCCGACCAGGAGGTCAGCGCCGGCTCGGGAAGAGCCGAAACATCATGCACGCTCTTCCCGCGATAGTGCGATCTTGCGGCTTTCACTGCGAGCTTTCGGGCCACCCCTGGGGCGGCGCCGCTCATCCGAGCCGCTTTCCAGGTGCTGAGAACGAGTTCGAGGACGTCGTAGTCTCTTCGATAGGCGGCGGTATCCGCAGTGATCGTCGCGAGTCTCTTACTCTCTTCTCGATGATCTTTTCGTCCGGCGACGCGGCCGCATGCGGCCGAGTAGAGGCTCGCAACGGCTGGTTCCAAGGCCGATTTCCGGTAAGCCTCGAGTGTTCGTGTCCAATCTTCATCGATCCGAGCCCAGCACTCGAGGATCGATCGGCGATCGTCTTCTAGATCCCCGTGGAGCTGCGCGCACTCCAGTTCGGCCATGCCGCCAGCGTCTGACTCGCGGGATCGATCGTCAACGGCCCTGGCGTAGCCGAGCCAGGACGCCTCTACCATCGCATCCTGAAGACCCAGAAGCCGGAGCCGGGAAGCCGCCACCAAGTGCGCGGATCGCCAGACAAGATCCTGGTCATCTCGCATGCCGATGTGACCACGGCACCGAGCGCAGGCTCGATCGAAGACTGCGAGCAGGCCCGCCTCTTCGCCTCCTTCCTCGGGCGCGTGCGTGCAGCTGCTCATCGATCTCCTGGGCACCGCAATGTGGACCTTCTGCCCGGGCTTCTGCGAAACACGAACTGTCAACCGCTGCAGTCCTGGAAGGACGATCCCAGCGGCATCCAGACTGGCGATGGTCATCCCTGCATCTCCCAAGCGCATAGCCCGATCATCTGCCCAGATGGATGCGAACGGGGCAACGTTCGATCTTCTGTGATCCAGGCGTGAACAGCCACGCAGTGGACCCTAGACAAACCGTTCCCCTGAAGCACCAGCGAGCGAGCTTGCTCCCGGACTCCGCCAACCCTTCTGAAACTGCGGGCCCTCGCGAAGTTCAGGGCTCCGCGGCCGCCGGGACCAGGCGTATCGAAGATCATGTGTCGCCATGTGTCGCTGCTGAGGTTAAGCTCCGCCTTCGGGAACCAAGAAAACGCATCCGCTCGGCCTCGGAACGTAATGTCCGCAGGGTAGAGGTGTAATGAGGGCCTGGTCTAGGGTGCGGATTGTCGAGGTTGGGCCTACGCGACCGTAAGGTCCTGTGCGATCCATCACCCGCTGGTCTACGTCACGCGCGGACGGCGGCCGTACGCGGTCGCCACGTTTCCCGCACCCGGTTGATGAGGTGACGGGCAAGCCCTGACGCGCCGCTCGTTGGGGTCGGCAGGCTGTCGCCCGAGGACCTGGGCGATGCGACGGAAGGGGGACACCATGGATTCCGGGGGTGGGCGGGACGGGGGTGTGCGCGCTCGCGGGCGCAAGGGATGGGGGCTGTTTCTGGGGGCGGGCTCGTGGCCGTGTCTCTGCTCGTGGGGTGGGGGTGGTGTCGGTGGTCCGGGCTGTTCCGGACTGGCTGTTCCGGACTACCGGACGGCGTCTCTCGTGGACGCCTCGGTGTCCGGGTGACCAAGACCGAGGGTGCCAGGAAGAAGCCGATGAGCCTTCTGGGATGAAGTTTCGGGGAATGAGGGGAGATCGGAGATAAGTGGCGGGGGGCGAACTAGGATCTTGGGGGGAGACGGCTAGGTGGGGAGCGGTGCGTGGAGGGTGAGAAGGCTGTGGAGCCGGTGGATCTGACGACTCCCAATGTCGCCCGGATGTACGACTTCTACCTGGGAGGCAAGGACCACTTCGCCGCTGATCGGGAGGCGGCCGAGCAGATTCTGCGGATCGCGCCGTTCACACCGCGGCTGGCCGCGCAGAACCGGGCGTTCCTGCGGCGGTCGGTGCGGTTCCTGTCGGCGCGGGGGATCCGGCAGTTCCTGGACCTCGGGGCCGGGCTGCCCACCCGCGGGAACGTGCACGAGATCGTCCATGGGGTCGATCCGGGGGCGCGGGTCGTCTACGTGGACAACGATCCGGTCGTCGTGGCGCACGGGCGGGCGATCCTGGAGAGCGACGACACGCTCGTCCGCGTGATCAAGGCGGATCTGCGAGAGCCCGGGCCGCTGCTGGCCCATCCCGGGGTGCTCGATCTCATCGATCTCGACCAGCCGGTCGGGCTGCTCATGAACTCGGTCCTGCACTGCCTCGCCGACGACGAGGGCCCGGATGAGATCGTCGACAGCCTGCTCGCGGCGCTCGCTCCCGGCAGCTATCTGGTCATCTCGCACGTCACCGGAGACGACCAGCTCACCTCCGCCTCGGCCGAGGTGTACCGCGGCACCACGACCGGGATAGCGCACCGCTCCGCCGAGCAGGTCGGGCGGTTCTTCGCCGGGCTCGACCTGCTGGAGCCGGGGGTGGTCCCGCTGTCGGGCTGGCGTCCCGAGACCGAGCCGGGAGCCGACTGGGCCGACCGCGGCCCGGACGACGAACTCGACCGGTACTACCTGTGCGGCGTCGGCCGCAAGCCCGTCGCCACGCCCCGTCCGCTGCTGTCCAGGCCGGAGGAGGCCGACCCGCTGGGCCCGCTCAGCCTGCCCAGCGGCGACACCGTCACCCTCGCGACCCGGCACGCCGACGTGCAGCAGGTGCTGGCCGATCCCGCCTTCACCCGCGAGCTGTACCGGCACGCGGGCTCGCCCCGGCTCGTCGCCGGCACCGACATCAACGACGACCGCGACTCACTGCTCAACATGGACGGCCCGCGGCACTCACGGCTGCGCCGGATCGTGGCGAAGACGTTCACGCCCAAGCGGATCGAGAGCTGGCGCCCGCGGGTCGAGGAGATCGCCCACCGGCTCGTCGACGACATGATCTCCGCCGGCTCCCCCGCCGACCTGGTCGAGGCCCTCACCTTCCCGCTGCCGGTGACGGTCATCAGCGAACTGCTCGGCGTCCCCGCGAAGGACGCCCCCCGCTTCCGCGCCTGGGCCGACTCCTCGCTGTCGACCGCCACGTCCTCCGCCGGTGAGCGCGCCACCGCGGTCCGCGAGTTCCTCGACTACATCGCCGGGTTCGTCGCGATCCGCACGGAGGAGCCCGGCGACGCCCTCATCGACCTGCTCATCCAGGCCCGCGACGAGGACGGCTCCCTCACCGAGGGCGAACTCGTCAGCCTCGTCAAGAACATGGTCACCGCGGGGCACGAGACCACCGCCAAGACCCTCGCCGCGGGCGTCTTCACCATGCTCGCCCAGCCCGGCCTCTACGCCGCCCTCGTGCGGGACCCGTCCCGGATCCCCGCGGCCGTCGAGGAGATGCTCCGCTACTGCATGCCCGCCGAGATGGCCATGCCCCGGCTCGCCACCTGCCCCGTCGCCCTTCACTCCGGGCCGATCGAGCAGGGCCACGCCGTCGTGCCCGCGCTCGCCGCCGCCAACCGGGACCCGCGGACCTTCCCCGACCCCGACTCCTTCGTCATCGACCGGCCGGAGAACCCGCACGTGTCCTTCGGCCACGGCCCCCACTTCTGCCTGGGCGCCGGCCTCGCCCGCATGGAGATGCAGGCCGCACTCGCCGAACTCGTCCGGCGCCTCCCCGGCCTCTCCCTCACCCATCCCTCCCGCGACGTCACCTGGACGTCGAAGGGCCTCGTCCGAGGCCCGGAGGAACTCTCCGTCACCTGGTGAACGCCCCTCACGGGCCGACGAAGACACCGGGCTCGTGGCACATGGCCAGGAAAGGCGAATGATAATCTGAAGGGGATTCGAGTAGTTCGGTCTTCATGACACGAGGACGGCTCAGTGGGTGATGTTGATTCCCTGTTCGGATGGCACATCTACGACACGACACCTCTTCTTCCCGAGGGGTGGCGGGAAGAAATCGTCGCGATCGCCCTCGGGAATGCGCATGACCGCAACATCGTTCCTCGCTCGGTCTCCTCGCGTGAAGGATCGGACGTCACGGAGCTACCGGTCTCGACGGTGAACGGCGAGACGGTGCGGGCGCTGGCTCCGTGGCTGTTCGAGCTCTACGAGAACGAGTTCAGGGAACTCGCGTCGCGCATTTCACCCGAACCCGTCTCGACGGCGACGAGGGACAAGATCGGCGTCAATCTCAATGTGCAGCGCGGCACTTCCATGCGCTACGAGGCGCATGTCGACACGAATCCGATCCAGGGCTTGCTCTACGCGACGACCCTCCCTCCCGGCGCCGGGGGCGAGCTCGTCCTGGCCCGCGACCTCGACGCCGCCTGCATCGAGGACATCGAGCGCCACCCCACGGTCATCCATCCGACCGCCGGTCATCTGCTGCTCTTCGACGCGCGCCGCCACCCCCACTACGTGCGGAGCCTGGCGAGTGAGGACGGGCTGAGAGTCGTCGCCACCATGTGCTTCTTCACTCCGTCCAGTCCCGAGTCGGCCCGCCCCACCGACATGGACGATCATCTCTACGGCGATGGCTGACGTCCGGAGCGGTCCGTGAGCATCAACGTCCTCCTCCAGGTCGCCTCGCTCGCGTCGGTTGCCAGTGCGCTGGTGTTCGGCGGGTTGCAGAATCTGTATGTCGCACGCCAGTACAAGGAGATCACCGTTCAGACCAGGGCGGCCTCGGAGACCTTGGAGCAAGCGGCTTACCAGTCGTTGCTCACCAGGCACAACGACGCGCGCATGATCTTCTTCAAAGACGATCCCGAACTGCTCGAATGGCACTTCGCGACGCGCGGTTACAGCACTTCGTCGCACGAGCGCAACAAGATGAAGCTCTACGCGCTGACCAAGTTCGACATGCACGAGGCGAACTATCTGAGCTACAGGTCCGGGCAGCTCCCCGAGGACATCTGGACCGCCTGGTACCGGGTCCTGGAGGTCGACTTCACGATTCCGGAGTTCCTGGAGATGTGGACGGAGGCGTCGGACAAATACGCACCCTCGTTCGGCGCGTTCATTCGCGACTCCATTCTTCCGCCGCCACCTCCACCTCCACCTCCTCCACCTCCTCCACCTCCACTGTCTCCTCCCCCGTTCCCGCCTCCACCTCCGCCGCCGATCCGGATGTGAGGTCCTCACCCGTCAAACGGAGAGGTCGTGGTGGTCGTAGGGGGTGCCGGTGATGCCGGAGCGGCGGGCCAGGGTGGTGGCCTGGCGGAGGGCCCGTTCCTGCCAGGGGTCGCCGTGGCGGGCCCGGCGCCTGGCTCTGCGGGCGGCGCCGGGAAGGCGGTCGGTGACGTCGCGGGCGCGGGCGTTGAGGTGGGCGAGGGCCTCCGCGGCGCGCTGCCAGGGCTGGAGCCGGATCCGCGCCAGAGGTGAGGACCGGAGCAGGGCGCGGACCAGGGACTCGCCGGTGAGCGCGGACACCAGGGCGATCACCGGGGTGAGCGCGTGGATCTGGAGTCGGCGGAGCAGCGGCCTGCGGGTGAGGACGTGGTCGCAGGCGGCGTCGACCATGGTCGCGGTCCAGGGGGTGGGGCCGCCCGCGGTGAGGATCATGTGGTGGGCCATGTGCAGGGCGTCGGCCGACGTGCGGGGGACGAGCTCGTCCGGGACTCCCATCAGGTGGGCGATGTAGGACCAGTACATGAGGACGGCGTCCAGGTCGGCCGGGGTGCGGCGGCGGCCGTGCGCATGGTCGAAGAGGATCGGCAGGAGGGCGAAGGTGACGGCGGCGCCCATGGTCATGGAGGCGGAGATCGGGTTGCCGTGCCGGGCGAAGTGCTCCTGTCCCCAGGCCAGGCGGAGCGCGTAGCGGGCCTGGGCGTGCATGAGGCGGACCCGGACGATGCTCTCGAACACCGGCGAGCGCCGTTCGGCGGCACCGGGACGGGTGACCTGGTAGAACCACGCCACCGTCTCCAGTTCGCGGCGGCGGAAGTCCGCCAGGAAGCGGCGGGTCTGGCCGGTGGCGGCGGAGACCTCGGCGCCGACGAAGGTGCCCATCGCGTCGCTGAGCATCATCGTGAGCTTGCCGGCGAGCGAGGCGTTGATCCACAGCCGGCGGCCCCGCTCCCAGACGGCGGCGTCGAACCAGTCGGGCGGTGCCTCCAGCTGGGCGAACAGGTCCACCAGTGCCTGCGGGGCGCCGGGGACGGTGTCCACGCCCCAGGCGAGGGCCTGCTCGAACATGCGGCGGCCGCGGGCCATGCCGATCTCGCTGAACGCCCGCACCACGGCGTCCATGAGCTCGTCGCCCTGCCAGCGATGGTCGTCGAAGAGCCGGTTCATGGGGGTGGGGACGGGCTCGTCGAGGACCTGGAGCCAGGGGGAGAACAGCCGATGGTGCGGCTTGGTGAGCCACAGCGGCGAGGGGACCGCCGCCTCCGGTCCCGGCCTCAGGGCCATGCCCTCGCGGTAGTAGTAGTCGAAGGGATGGTCGTGGACGGGGGCCGCGGGAGATGCGGTCGTCGACATGCGCGCTCCAGGAGGTGCCTGCTGTCAGGGGTGTGGTCGGATGGAGAGACTTACAGGGAGCGTGCGATGAGCTCCTTCATGAGCTCGTTGGCGCCGCCGTAGACGCGCTGGACGCGGGCGTCGGCGGCCATCCGGGTGATGGGGTAGTCCCACATGTAGCCGTAGCCGCCGAAGAGCTGCTGGCAACGGTCGACGATCTGGCACTGCAGATCGGTGAGCCACCACTTCGCCATGGACGCCGTGGCCGTGTCGAGGGCGCCGTCGAGGTGCCGGGCGACGCAGTCGTCGAGGAAGACGCGTCCCGCGCGGGCGAGGGTCGCGCACTCGGCCAGTTCGAAGCGGGTGTTCTGGAGGTCGAACAGGGTGCCGCCGAACGCCCTGCGCTGCCGGGAGTACTCGACGGCCAGCTCCACGGCGCGCTCGATGGAGGCGACGGCGATCGTCGCGATGCACAGGCGTTCCTGCGGGAGCTGCTCCATCATGTGGGCGAAGCCCCGGCCGACCTCGCCCAGGACGGCGCCGGCCGGCAGGCGCATCTGGTCGAAGTGCAGCTCGGCGGTGTCGGAGGTGTGCTGGCCGAGCTTGCGCAGGGTGCGGCCGCGGTGGAAGCCCTGGCCGTCCCGGACGTCGGCGATCAGGAGCGTGACGCCCTTGGCCCCCGCGTCCGGGTCGGTCTTCGCGGCGAGGACGACCAGATCGGCGGAGCCGCCGTTGCTGATGAAGGTCTTGGTGCCGGTGACCAGGTAGTCGTCGCCGTCGCGGACGGCCTGGGTGGTGAGGGCCTTCAGATCGGAGCCCGCGCCCGGCTCGGTCATCGCGATCGCGGCGACGGCCTCGCCGGAGGCCAGGGCGGGCAGGCACCGGTTCTTCTGCTGCTCGGTGCCGTAGGCCAGCAGGTAGTGGGCGACGATCCCGCTCTGGACCGTGTTGCCCCAGCCGAGTTCGAGCGCGCGGGCCTGCTCCTCGATCACGACGAGGTCGTGGGCGATCGTCCCTCCCCCGCCTCCGTACTGTTCGGGGACCGCGCAGCACAGCAGGCCGAGATCACCCGCTTTGCGCCAGAAGTCGCGGTCGATGTGCCGCTGCTCCTCCCAGCGTTCGCGGTGCGGGACGGCCTCGGTCTCCAGGAACTTGCGGGCGGTCGCGCGCAGGAGCCGCAGGTCGGGGCCGGACGACCAGGGCGGCTCCGCCGCGGGACCTGGGGTTGCGGGCATGGTGCGGATCCTTTCGAGGGGTGCCGGGCGGTCAGGACTGCCAGAGGCCGGTTCCGGCGGGCGAGCTCATGAGCACCCAGGCGCGGAGAGCGAGCATGTAGTCGAGGGCCTGGTCGGGGTCGTGCAGGGACGGCCCGAAGATCGCTTCGAGCTGGCGCACCCGGTACCGGACGGTCTGGGTGTGGACGTGCAGCCGGTCGGCGACGACCGGGGTGGCGAAGCAGCACTCGAAGGAGGCGAGCAGGGTGTGCAGCAGGACGGCCCGTTTGCGTCGCGGCTGGTCGGCGATCGGGGCGAGCCGCCGTTCGGCCAGGCGCCGGGTCAGTTCCGGGTCGCCCATGATGGCCAGGTCGGGGACGTGGTCCATCGACCGGACGGGCAGGTCCACGGTGACGGCCCCGGATCCGGCCAGATCGAGGGTCTGCCGGGCGATGCGCAGGGACACCGGCGCCTGGAGCGGGCCGACGGTCGGCCCGATCGCCGCCGGCCGGCCGTCGAGCATCTTGCCGAACAGCTCACGCCGGCCGGGGCCGTCGGGGTCGGGAAGGATGAGGAAGTGACGGCTCGGATGGGCCAGCACGTCGGGCGGCACGCGCAGCGTGGCCGAGCCAGGGCTGGTGCAGAGGGCGACGGCCGCGAGCCCGCGCGGCAGCGGCCATCGCGCCTGGTCGGCGGTGCGGCGCAGCCGGGCCGGGTCGACACCGGGCCGCAGCAGGAGTTCCAGCAGTTTGCGGTGGTGGGCCGGGGGCTCGGCGTTCGAGGCGGCCAGGTAGCCGGTCGTGGTCGCCTCCTTGAGGTCGGCCGCGACGTCCAGGACGCGCTGCATCAGCCGTCCGACGGCGTGCGGATCGGCCGGGGCGCCAGCCTCCAGGAGCCGCCGGATCAGGAGTTCGACGGCCGTCCCGGTGGCGGCCTGCTGGCAGCGGTGGACGTCGCTCAGGGGGATGCCGTCGTTCGCGCTGCGCGCCCCCATCCGCTGGAACAGCGCGAGCGCCCAGGCGCCGCCGTGCGGTGCGGGGTCGAGAAGACCGCTGATCGCCTCGCGCAGGGCGTGCCGCAGGCCCGGCGGGACGGTCCAGGTCAGTGCCGCCTGATCCACGGCGGCGTCGGCGATCTCCGGGGCGGTGGATTCGAGCGAGGTCAGGGCGCGGGATCGGATGAGGGTGTCGGTCACGATGGATGTCCTCCTCCACAGAGGGCCGAAGGCGGAGCGGGCCCGCCACTGTTCGTGATGCGGCCTCGCAGGCGGGCCGCCCGCGGATCGACCCGGTCCGCGGGCGGCCCTGGAGGGAGGCCCGTCAGGGCTTGTAGGGGTCGAGGATGTCGAAGAAGTTGGCCTTGCCCGCGGCGAAGCGGGCGTCGTCGTCGGCGTAGATGCCGTTGAACTCCGTGGGCTGGTAGAGCTTCAGCAGCTTCGCCCTGCCGCCGCCCTCGCCGGAGGCGTCGAGGATGGCGTTGGCGGCCTTGCGGCCCGCCTCGTTGGCGCCCTCCATGGTGGCGAGGTTGATGTCGGCGCGGACGTAGTCGGCGGCCAGGAACAGGTTCGGGATGGCCGTCGCGGACTCGGGCCGGTAGTTCCACGAGCTGGGCTTGTTGATGAGCAGCGGCTCGTCGTTGGCGACCTGCGGGGTGCCCGCGCCGGTGATGGCGGGGTCGATGAAGGTGGAGTGGATGTTGAGGTCGTTGAGGACCAGCGGCCCCCACGGGATGGCCTTGCGGAGCTGCGCCAGGACCTCCTTGATGATCTGGTCGGGGGTGCAGTCCTTCGCGGCCTTGCCGTAGAGGATGCCGGGGACGTCCCAGGCGGACAGGTCGATCGACAGGCAGTCGCGGACGTCGCCCTTGCCGTAGGTGTTCGCGAAGTTCTTCGGCCAGAACTGGGCCTGGTTGATCGAGGTGAGCGCCCAGGGCTGGCCCGCGTAGGCGACGTGGCCCTTGCTCAGGTTGATCGGCGACCTCAGGTAGACCATGATCCCGTTCATCCAGTCGGTCGTGAGGTTCGACAGGATGCGCAGGTTGGGGTCGGCGGCGAGGATGTCGTTGTTGAGCAGCGGCAGCGCCCGCTCGATCGGGACGGCCAGCACATAGTGGTCGGCCTGCACGCCTACGGTCCCACCGGCGCCCGTCACCTTCGCGCCGCTGATCTGCCCGCCGGCCATGCTCAGCTCGGTGAGGGTCGCGCCCATCTGGAAGTTCACGCCGAGGCTCTTGAGGTGGTCGACCCACGGCTCGATGAGCGCCTCGTTGGTGGGGGCGTTGAGCACCTGGTCGGGGGCGCCGTAGCCGCCGAGGCCGAGCGTGGCGTAGACCCAGGCCTCGGCCATCAGGCCCATGGTGTGGGCGTTGGCCTTGTCGGCCTTAGCCGCGACCAGGGTGCTGGTGAACATGTCGACGAGCAGCTCGTTGTACTGCTTGGACTTGCCTTCGACCTTGACGTACTGGGCGAAGCTCATGTTCTCCCACTGCTTCAGCCGCCGCTGCTTCCCGCTGGTGACGAAGACGATCATCTTCTCCAGGAAGTAGGCGACCTCCCACGCCGGGACGTTCGCGACCACCGAGACGGCCGTCTGCAGGAAGGTCAGCAGCGAGTCGGGGCTCAGCGTTCCGATGATGCTGCCTCGCGCGGGCAGCACCAGCTTCGTGCCGTTGTAGAACGCCACCTCCTCGCTGCCCTTGACGAGGTTGTCCTTCAGGGTGCCGCCGCCGGGCCGCGGGACGCGCGACATCGTCTCCGGCAGGTTCTGGTAGAAGCCGGGGAAGAACCGGAAGCCGTGCTCGGCGGGCAGGTCCTTGCGCCCGCCGGACGCCGAGTTCGGCACGGGGAAGCTGCGGCACTTGCCGCCCCAGGCCTTCCGCTCGTAGATCGTGACCTGGTAGCCGCGCTCGGCCAGTTCGTGGGCGACGGTCAGGCCGCCCATGCCGCCGCCGAACACGGCGACCTTCTTGCCCGCGGCGGCCTTGCCCGACCGGCGGGAGGCGGCCGAGGCCGGGCTCGACGAGCCGAAGCCGACCGCGGCCGCGGCACCGGCGGTCGCCAGCGCGCCCGTGACGAAGCCACGGCGGCCGATGGTCTCTCTGCCGTCATCCGGAGTTGCGGACGGGGGGTTGTGCTCCTCCATGACGCTCCTCTAAGAGGGGGTGGACGCAACCGACACGCTCGTCGGTTAACGGCCCCAACTATGAAGAGCCGACCGCAGGGCGTCAAGGGCCTGAGGCGAGCAAATGGGACAGAATTTTCCAACTGTCTCGCCGCAGGTTCCTGCGTGCGGAGAGGCCTATAGGCCCCTACCAGTGGATATTTGGAAATCGTCGCCGTCGCCCGGCTGGAAATCGGGTGCCAAAATCTTCGGTGCGGGCCCTGTCGGCCCGCTCGACCATCTGCTACGGTCCGGTTACCGACATGAACGTCGGTTATTGCCTGGTCAGGAAGGCGGTGCGAGAACGGGCAGGAGCACGCCCTCCAGCAGGGCGTCCAGGTCGCCCGGCGGCGGAGCCAGGAGCAGGACCATGAAGGTCCGCAGCAGCCAGTGGGCCAGCACCTGCGGATCCTGGCGGCGGATACCGCCGGAGTCCATGAGCGACTGGTAGAGCGGCGCGAGCATCTCCGCCCCCTGGTCGAGCATGGGGCCGGCGTGGAAGCTGACGGCGCGGCCGACGAAGTCCGGCTCGTCGCGCATCACCTTGGCGATGATGGGGCTGGCCCAGGCACCGCGCAGCAGCGCGGCCAGCGGCCTCAGCACCACGTCGGGGCCGGTCGTGGTGGCGAAGATCTCCGGGAGCGCGTCGTAGAAGGCGTGCAGCTCCTTGGACAGCAGCAGCCAGGCCGCGTTCTCCACCGAGGTGAGCTGCCGGTAGACGGTGCTGCGCGAGACGCCCATCTCGCGGGAGATGTCGACCATCGACGTACGCGACAGGCCGTGCCGGGCCAGGCAGACGCCGGCGGCGTCCAGGAACGGCCACAGCTCGGGCCCCGGCGGGGGCGGCAGCCGTTCGGCGAGGCCGGGCAGCGGCCGGGGGGTCTCGGAGCTCACGTTCACATTCTGCACGCCCCGCCCCCGCCGGTCAGCGGAAGATCAGCCGGGCGGCCGTCGCGATGTGGTCACGCGTCTCGGCGGGGGTGGTGCGGGTCGCGGTGAGGTCGAGAAGGCAGGCCAGCAGGACGTGGCCGAGGGTGAAGGCCTTGCCCTCGGTGTCCGTCCAGGTGGGGTCGTCGAGGATGGTGCGGACCAGGCCGGTGAAGACCTCGCGCCAGACGGCCAGGCCGTCGCCGCTGAGGTCGGGTGAGCTGACCGCGCTGATTCCGGCGCTGAGCAGGGCGATCTCGTCTGCGGCCCAGGTGATGACGTCCTGGAATCCGGCGCTGACCCGGTCCGCCACGGTCCCGGTGTAGGCGGCGGCGGCCAGCTCGGCCATGGTCTGGACCGACCATTCGATCATCATGTGGTGCAGCAGGTGGTCCTTGGAGGGGAAGTAGCGGTAGACGGTCGCGGGCGTGGTGCCCGCGACGGCCGCGACCTGCCGGATGGTGGCGGCCTGGTATCCGCCCTCTCGGGCGAGGGCCCGCACCGCGTCGAGGATCTGGTCCCGCCGTACCCTCTCCTGCGCCGTCAGCCGCCGGTTGAGGCTGATGATGGTGCGGCCGTTCTCCACGGCGGGCAGCGGATGCGTCACGACGGCAGGACCCTTCCCTCGAACTATCACTTGGACTATAACGTGTTATATGCAGCTTCCCGAAAGCGACGTTCCGCACAGGATCCGGGTCTTCCAGGTGGCGACCGGCAATGTCGGGGCGGAGATGGTCAAGCGGATCGGCCGGCATCCGGATCTCGAGCTCGTCGGCCTGCACTGCTACTCGGCGGACAAGATCGGCCGGGACGCCGGTGAGATCGTCGGGCTGCCCGCGGTGGGCGTCACGGCCACCGGGACGGTCGAGGAGATCATCGCCGCCGCGCCCGACTGCGTGACCTTCCACGGCGTCTTCCCCGACCTCGGCCTCTACGAGCGGGTGCTGGAGGCCGGCATCAACATCGTCACCACGGCGGACTGGGTCACCGGCCACCACCGCGACGCCAACCACCGGCACCCGTCGGGCCGCACCGAGTCGGAGATCCTCGCGGACGCCTGCCGCCGGGGCGGCTCGACCTTCTACGGCACCGGCATGAACCCCGGCCTGGCGCAGATCCTCACCATCGTGCACGCGACCGACGTCGCCGACATCGAGAAGGTGACGTGCGTCGAGTCGGTCGACGTCTCCTGCCACCACTCCGTCGACACCTGGAAGGCCGTCGGCTTCGGCCTGCCCGTGGACGCACCCGAGCTGCCCGGCATGGTCGAGCAGTACACCCGCGTCTTCGAGGACGGGGTGCGGCTGATCGCCGACTGCCTCGGGCTGCCCCTCGACGAGGTCCGGTTCACCTACGAGTTCGGCGCCTGCACCAAGGACGTCGACCTCGGCTGGTACCGGCTGCCGCAGGGCTCGCTCGGCGGCTGCGTGCTGAAGTACCTCGGCGTCTCCGGCGGGACGACCCGGATCGAGATGCGGCTGGAATGGCAGATGACGCCGTCCACCGAGCCGCGCTGGGACGTCCAGGGCTGCTACATCACCCAGATCGACGGCGATCCGTGCATCTACAGCAAGCACCTGATCTTCCCCAGGCCGGGCACCGACTTCTCCTCGCCCGAGGCGTTCGCCTCCGTCGGCATGACCGTCACGGGGCTGCCCGCGCTCAACGCCGTCCGGGCCGTCGTCGCCGCGCCGCCCGGCCTCGTCACCGCCGCCGACCTCCCGCTGCGCGCGTTCGGCGGCCGCTTCGCCGGGGAGCCGTCGTGAGCCGCTACCCCTTCCCCGCCGTCCCGGACGGCTGGTTCGCCGTCGCCGCCTCCGAGGACCTGGTCACCGGCGAGGTCACCACGCTCCACTATCTCGACCGGGAGCTCGTCGCCTTCCGCGGGGAGGACGGCGGGGCCCGGGTCTTCGACGCCCACTGCCCCCACCTCGGCGCCCATCTGGGCGTCGGCGGGCGCGTCTGCGGCGACGGGATCGTGTGCCCCTTCCACGGCTGGCGGTTCGACGGCGACGGGCTCCTCGCCGAGGTCCCCCGGCTCGACCGCCGCCCGCCCCGGGTCTCGGCCGGGACCTGGCCGGTGTGCGAGCTCAACGGCAGGCTCTTCGTCTGGCACCATGCCGGGGGCGCCCCGCCGGCCTACGCGCTGCCGCACTACCGGAGCGAGGGTGCCTGGACGCCCTGGCGCGTCGACACCTACCGGGTCCGCGTCCACGTCCAGGAGCTGACGGAGAACATCATCGACCGGTCGCACTTCTACGCCGTGCACGACATGGTGCCCCCGGACGACGACGTGTTCGAGGTGACCTTCACCGACCATGTGATGACCGTCGACCAGAACATCAAGGTCACCGCGCTGGCCGACACCGGATACGAGGTCCGCACCCGCACCACCGTCTGCGGCCCGGGCGCCGTGGCCGTCGAGGTGCGCGAGGGCTCCCTCGACATGCTCACCTACATCACCCAGACGCCCGTCGACGCCGAGATCAGCGAGATCACCATCTGCTTCTCGATGGCCGCCCTCGAGGACGCCGCCTTCACCGCGAGCGTCGCCGAGCTCAACGCCAAGGTCACGAACCTCCAGTTCACGCAGGATGTTCCCCTCTGGGAGAACAAGATCTACCGTGATCGTCCGCGCCTGACCGCGGTCGACGGCCCGATCGCCGCCTACCGCCGCTGGTTCGACCGCTTCTACTCCGCGCCCGGCGCCTCCTGAACGGCGTCAGTGGTTCCAGAGGCCGCACCTGTGGTCGGCGGCGAAGGCCGTGGAGGGGGCGGGCCCTGCGAGTTCACTTTCGCGATTCACCGGGGGGCGAGTTCGGAGGTGATGAAGGCGGCTAGGCGGGTGATGCCGGTCTCGATCTCCTGGTGGGTGAGGTAGCTGGTGGAGAGGCGGATCATGTGGGTGCCGCCGCCGCCGGGGTGGAAGTAGGACATCGGGGTCCAGATGACCTGGTGTTCGCGGGCCGAGCGGGAGAGGGCGGCGTCGTCGGCGGGGAAGGGGACGGTCAGGGTCAGGAAGAAGCCGCCCTCGGGGGTGCTCCAGGAGAGGCCGAGGTCCGCGCGGACGTCCGCGGGGAAGGTCAGCTCCAGGCAGTGGAGCGTGTGGCGGGTGGCGTCGCCGTAGTAGGCGGCGGCCTCGCGGTTGAGGTCGCTGATCCGCCCCTCGGACGCCAGGAGCGCGCCGGCGACCGCCGCCTGGCTCAGCGGGGAGGTGTTGACCGTGATCATGCTCTTGATCTTGGCGAGCTCGTCCGCGAGCAGGACGGTGCCGCCGGGGGTGGCGACCTCCTGGTCGGCGACCGCGAAGCCGAGACGGGCGCCGGGGAAGATCGTCTTGGAGTAGGAGCCGAACATGACGACCCGGTGCGCGCGGTCCAGGGACTTGAGGGTCGGGACCCGGGTGCCGGGGCCGAGCAGCCGGTACGGGCTGTCCTCGAGGATCAGGAAGTCGTAGCGGTCGGCCAGGTCCAGGAGTTCGAAACGGGTGCGCAGCGGCATCGTCGCGCCGGACGGATTGGAGTGGTCGGGCACGACGTAGAGGGCCTTGGGACGGCGGCCCCTCGCCCGTTCCGCGAGGATCGCCGCCTCCAGCGCCTCGACGGACAGGCCGTCCGTGTGCTCCTCGACGGCCGTCAGCCCGATGTCCAGCAGGCGGGCCGCGCCGGTGATCCCCACGTAGCAGGGGCTCGAGACCATGAGCACGTCGGACGGTCCCGTGAACAGCGCCCGCAGCGCGAGGAACATGGCCTCCTGGCAGCCGACGGTGACCACGATCGACCCGGGGGCGACCTCGATCTGCTCGTCGGCCCAGAGCGAGTGCGCGATCAGTTCCCGGATCCGTCCCGCGGCCGGGCCGTACTGGAAGACCTCCTCCCGCACCTGGGCGGGGGTGGCGCCGCGGGCCGCCACATGGTCGAGATAGCCGCGGATGTAGCCGAAGATCTGCTCGGTGTCGAAGAAACCGTCGTAGGGACGGCCGGGAGCGAAGGAGATCGCGTCCGGATGCCGCAGCGTGATCTCGTTGAGGAAGTTCATCGTGTCGAGCACGGGATCGGCGACGCTGGCGTGGAGGTCGGCTCGCGTCAGCCCGCCCCCGCGGACGGCGGGCGTGATCTCCCGGACCGCCGCGGGCGCCGCTCCGACGAGGGCGGGCGCCGCCTCGGTCACCGCTCCGACACCGGCCAGCGCCATCGTCTCGCGCAGGTCGTCCAGGAGAAGGGAGAGCACGCCGCGGACCCCCGCCGCGCCCTCGGCCGCCAGCCCGTGCAGGACCGGTCGGCCCAGCAGGACCGCGTCGGCGCCGAGCGCCAGCGCGGCCAGGACGTCGCGGCCGCGCCGGATCCCGCCGTCGAGCAGGACCGGGGTCCGTCCGGCCAGGGCCGCGGCGATACCGGGAAGCGCCTCCACCCCGGCCGCGACGCCGCCGAGCCGCCGTCCGACCTGGTTGGAGACGATGATCCCGTCCATGCCCGACTCGGCCGCGAGCACGGCGTCGTCCGGGCTCATCACGCCCATCAGCAGCAGGGGCAGCGGGCTGACCGAGCACAGGCGTTCCACGGCCGACCAGTCGAGCGCGGGATCGTCGGCCGCCAGCACGAGCGCCTCGTATCCGGCGTCCTCGGCGCGGCCCATGAGCTCGCGGACCGCCTCGCGGTCGCGCAGCAGCGAAAGCCGGAGCCAGAGCGGGGTGCCGCCCGACCGCTCCACGATCTCCTCGGCCGTCCGGCCGGCGGGCGACGACACCACCAGGGGCAGGGTCCCGACGGCCGCGGCGCCGGCGGCGGCGGACATCTCGGGCTCGGGGTGGACGCCGTCCGGGACGGCGGGCGGGGCGAGACAGACCGGGGCGGTCCAGGTCCGGCCGAGGATCTTGACCTCGGTCTGCGGACTCTCCACCCCCGCCAGCACCGACGGCCGCAGCCGGAGCCGCTCGAACGCCTCCAGGTTGGTCGCGGTGGTGGCCTCGTCCCCCTGGAGTAAGTCCCAGACCCGGCCGTCGAGCCGCTTCCTGGCGAGCGTGGCGTAGTCGGCGACCGTGCGCGCTGATTCCACGGCGCACCCCCGTTCCCCTGGAACCCTGACGGACAAGAGGGGACCATTCAGCCATCATCCGGCCTGTCAGGACAACCTCCGCCTGGACGGGTCGTTCCGGACACCTGTTCAACTGCGTCCACGGCATGGTCGAACGCGCGCGGTCCTCGCCTCCGGCACGCCCTGACGCCCGCAATTCATTTGACGGTTCAACCTATTCGGCGTCCAAAAAGGCGGACGCCATTCGGGGTGGGCAAATAACGCGAGAAATGTGACCATTTGATCGCACGCTCCGCCCCCGTGGCCCAATGGCAGAGGCAGACCCCTTAAAAGGGTCACCGTGTCGGTTCGAATCCGACCGGGGGTACCTGTCCGCCGGTACATGAGAATTCTCTGAGAATGCCCGGGCCTCCACGGCCCGGGCCCCCGGACGGCCTCAGCCGGTCTCCGCGAATTTGAGCTCCACCCGGGCCTCGAACTCCGACCAGAGCAGGGCGAGATCGCCGGCCAGGTCGGCGACGATGGGACTGCAGTGGGCGGGGACGCTCTCGATGAGCTCGTCCCAGACATCGGAGATCGCCGCGTGCAGGGCGAGCAGCTGCAACAGCGCCCGCCCCTTCTCGTTGGACCTCAGCGAGGGGTCGGCCATCAGCCGCTCCACCACCGCGTTCCGGCTCCGTGTCGTGCCCCGGCCCAGCGGAACGGCCTTGGCGTCGGGCTCGGGGCGGCCGCCGGACGCGCCCTGCTCACGGGTCCGCGCGCCCGCCCGCTCCCACGGCCGGAGCGGGTCCTCGCCGCGCAGGAGCCTGTTCCTGACGTCGCGGGCGGTCTCCGGGGAGATGCCGGCCTCCCGTGCGATGCGCCGCAGGGAGTAGCCGGGATTCGCTCTGATGATCTCCGCGGCGCGGCCGCGTCCCACCGCTCCGTTGATCGGCCTGACCCGGCCGTCCTGGCCGACGCGGCTCTCCGCCGCCGCGGCCGCGCCGCCGGCCCGCGCCCGCGCCTCGGCCACCGTCGCCGCCGAGAGACCGGCGACCGAGGCGATCATCCGGTCCGACCAGCGCGGATGCGACGCGATGATGCACTCGGCCGCGCGTCTGCGATCGGCCATGGTCAGCGGCAGTCCATGGGTCACGTTCTCCCGGACGGCCAGCACGAACGCGTCCGGCTCGGGGCCGTCGAAGAACACCGCGGAGATCGTCGCGCGGCCCATCGCCGCGGCGGCCCTGAGCCGGTGACGGCCGTCGATGACCCTCATGGTCGGCCGGTGCACGACGATCGGCGGCCACGCGGCACCGGCCGCTGTCAAGGCCGCGACATGGTCGTCGTCCTCGCCGCCGCTCCGCGGCGAGCCCGCCGTGGAGAGCGCTCCGATCTCGACCTCTGTCACCGGCTGATCCTCGACGGCGATGCCGTGGGGTTCCAACTCCAGCTCCTCACCACCGGCGAGACTTCCGAACGATCTTGTAGCGAAACGCTAACATTCAAGATCGCGACCCTCCACCCCCAGTTGCCCCCTAGGCGCACCCCTACCGTCGCCGGACCTGTGCACGCGCCCAACCCCGCCCGCGGGCTGACCAGGCTCCGGACGCCGACGCCTGGTCCCGGAGCCCCGGACAACTGAAATGAATTCACGTCCGGCGAGATCATTGGGCCCCCGACCAATTAGACGGATGCGGAAACCCCGGGACGATGCCACCATTCCGGTTATGCGCCCCCCATGGGACCGGGGCGCGGTGTCCAACCGCCGAATTCCATCACTTGGACGCAGCGGTTGATCGGTACGGCCCTCCCCCGGGGTGCGGGGAGCCGCCGAATCAAGGAATGGTCGAACGAGGAGCGATAATGGGGATGTCGGTCGAGAAACGACTGGAAGCCTTCTTCCGGGAAGAACCTGTGATGGTCCCGATCGGCCTGCTCCGGCATGCCGACTCGCCCCGGCTCAACGGGGAGAGCGCGGAGCACATCCGGGCGCTCGCCGAGGCCGACGCGGATCTCCCGCCCATTCTCGTGCACCGCGAGACGATGCGCGTCATCGACGGCATGCACCGGCTGCAGGCGGCCATCATGAACGGCCGCACCGAGATCAGGGTGCAGTACTTCGACGGCGCCGTTCCCGATGCCTTCGTGGCCGGGGTCAGGGCCAACATCTCCCACGGCCTGCCTTTATCCCTCGCCGACCGCGAGGCCTCGGCGGAGCGCATCCTCAGGACGCATCCGCAGTGGTCGGACCGGGCCATCGCCGAGGCCGCGGGGCTCGCCTCCACCACGGTCGCCCGCATCCGCAGCCACTCGGCCGACGCCGCCGCGCAGCAGGACGTCAGGGTCGGCCGGGACGGGCGCAGCCGCCCGATCAACGCCGCGGCCGGGCGCAGGCTGGCCGGGGAGCTGTTCGCGACCCGTCCCGGTGCCTCGCTCCGGGAGATCGCCGAGCTGGCCGGCATCTCCCCCGCGACCGCCATGGACGTGCGCGACCGGCTGGCCCGGGGTGACGACCCCGTTCCCGCCAAGCTCACGCTGGCGGAGCGGAAGGACGACGCGGCCCCTCCGACGGTGGGCAGGCTGAGACCGAACAAGCAGGCCCCCGACCCGGAGGTGATCCTGCAGAAGCTCCAGCGGGATCCGTCCCTGCGGCTGAACGACAACGGGCGGCTGCTGCTGCGCTGGCTCAACTCCCGCTCGCTGAGCTCCCGCGACTGGGCGGGCCTCGAGCCCCAGATCCCGGCGCACTGCGTCCCCCTGATCGCCGAGCTGGCCCTCGGGCTCGCCGAGGAGTGGGCGCAGCTCGCGGACGCCCTGAAACGACGCGCCCACAGCGAGTCGGCCTAGGCTGCGACTCCCCGGGACCGGACTGGAGTTCCGTCAGCCGGTCTCGGGGATGTTGAGCTCGACGCCGGTCGCGAGGTCCGTCCAGAGCCGGGCGAAGTCCCCGGCCAGGTAGGCGACGACGGGACCGCAGTGCACCGGGACGCTGTCGATGAGGTCGTCCCAGGCGTCGGCGGTGGCCGTGTGGAGGGCGAGCAGGCGCAGCAGATCGCGCCCCTTCTCGCTGAACCGCAGCGACGGGTCGGCCTTCAGCCGTTCCACCACCGCGGTCCAGTCCCGCCCGGGGGTCCGGCCGGCCGGTGGCCCGACGGTCTCGACGGGCGGCCGGGGCGGCGCCACCGCCTCGTCCCGCACGGCCGATCCCCCGCGCCGTGCCGGGACCGGGTCCTCCCCGCGCAGGAGCCGGTTCTTCACGTCCCGCGCGGTCTCCGGCGAGATGCCCGCCTCCCGCGCGATCTGGCGCAGCGAATAGTCCGGGTTCGCCCTGATGATCTCGCCCGCTCTGCGGCGCCGCTCGGCTCCGGTGACCGGGCGCACCCGGCCGTCCCTGCCGACGCGGCTCTCCTCCCGGCCGGAGTCTCCGCTCCGCGCGCGCAGCTCGGCGACGGTCCCCGCCGAGATCCCGGAGACCGACGCGATCATCCGGTCGGACCAGTGCGGGTGCGACGCGACGATGCGCTCCGCGGCGTGCTTGCGGTCCGCCAGCGCCAGCGGGAGGCCGTGCGCGACGTTGACCCTGACGGCCAGCACGAAGGCCTCGGCCTCGTCGCCGTCGAAGAACCGCGCCTCGATCACTGTCCTGCCGAGGAGCAGCGCGGCGCGCAACCGGTGCCGGCCGTCGATGACGCGCATCGTCGCCCGGTGCACGAGGATCGGCGGCAGCGTGACGTCCACCCCGAGGAGCGCCGCCACATGGTCGGGGTCCTCGCCCGTGCTGCGGGGCGAGCCCTCCACCGACAGTGACCCGATCTCCACCTCGACGACCGGCTGCCGTTCGAGGTCCACCATGCCGGGCTCCAACGCCAGCTCCTCACGATCCGCTCTTGCCTGGGGTGGAAAGCAGTCAGACCTGCCGCTCCACGTCTCAGCGGGAGCAGCAGGTCTACGTTCAGGCGTCGTCAGAAGCGGACACCGGGCTCAGAAGCTAACACCGGGCCCGGGGGCCGGCCACTCCTAGCCGACCCCTATCCCCACCCCTATCGCGGATCTACCAGCGCCATTCACGCTTGTTGAAGAGGTGTTCGGCGGTGATGTCGTTCTCGGAGCTCCAGCCGAGGAACTCCTCGATCTGCTTGATCTGGTAGGTGTCCTCGTTGTAGGTCGTCGCCATGACGTGACCCTGCCAGCTCTCCTCGCCCATGGCGTAGATGTAGCCCTTGGTCGCGCCGAGCTCGGTCATGATGGCCGCGGCCTGCTTGGCGTTGGACCCCGACAGCTTGCGCGAGTCGCTCATCCGCTTGGTCACCGGACGGGTCAGCAGACCCTGGTACAGCCAGGTGAGCGGGGCACCGTCGCACTCCATGCCGAGGAAGGCCATGTCGACCTCGCCGAGATGGTTGCGCACGTAGCGGTACAGGACCGGGTCGATGCCCGAGGAGTCGGCGCCGATGTAGATGTTGTGGTCGGCGATCTGGACGAAGAACGTCGACTTGGCGCGGATGTCCAGGTCGGAGTGCTCGCCCAGGAACGGCGTGGCCACGACACGGCCGCCGGGGATCGGGACCTCGTCGAAGTCGTCGACCTCGATGACGGTGAAGCCCAGGGCCTTGAGGTACAGCCCGATCGACGGGTCGCACAGGTTGCCGCGCGAGGAGCGCGGCACCACGACGGCGCCGATCCGCTTGCGGAGCTGGAAGAGCGTCTCGAGCACGATGTGGTCCTGGTGCCCGTGCGTGATGAGCACCAGGTCGATGTACTCGGGCAGGTCGTCGAGGGTGAAGCGGTCACCGTGCCGGTTGTCGGCGCTGATGAACGGGTCGGTGACGATCGTCGCCTCGGCCGACTGGAGCACCAGGCAGGCGTGGCCGAAGTACCGGACCCGGCCACCGGACTCGATGCCGCGGTCGGGCGACAGGCTCGGCTTGTCGGTGAGGAGCCGCCGCAGCTGCACCGTCTGCGCGTCGTCCAGTTCGAGCGCCTCGCGGAGCCTGCCGACCGTGGAGGGCGCGATCCTGGCCGCGAAGAACTCGTCGAGTCCCGCGTGGTTGAACGGGATCTCCAGGTCGAGCACGTCCGGCTGGGGCAGGCGCGGGGTGCTGAGGATGAACGGACGCTCGATGCCGGTCTCCAGCGAGAGCTGGACCGACTGACGCCGGACGTCGTAGTACGGGCTCGTGTACAGCACCGGCTCGAGCAGGTGCATGGACGCCTGGTTGCCGGTGTCGTACGCCAGTTCCACCAGCCCGTTCAGGGCCGACGGGAGCTTGGGGTAGAGCGGGGTGAGGTCGAAGCCCGTCGCGCTCTGGCGGAGCAGATCGTCCGCCTCGGCGATGGCGCCGGCGAACGCGAGCATGTCCGCCCGGTCGCGTTTGATCGTGTCGAGCAGGGCGGCGACCTCGTTGCTGCGCGATTCCTCGACGTTGACGAAGTAGCCGCCGCGCAGGGCCGGATTGACGCTGGCGGCCACGTGCACCTGCGGGTTCTGCAGATACGACTGGAGCATGGGTACCTGGACCTTGGCCAGGTTCAGCGAAGCCTGCGCCGGCGCCACGATGTGCATCCAGGCGTAGAAGCGATCGACGAGCGGCTCGATGATCGCATTTGATCTCAGGAATACCGGGTCGTCACTGACACTCATGAGCCCTCCAACCGGGAGTGGTCAGCCAATGTGCGGTGAACAATTCCCCACCGCGTCCGGCGTCACTATGGCGGAGGCGGCGCCCTGTGCCAACATCCCGGAATGTCACTTGAACGCATTGTTCAACTGCGTGTTTGGGATAGCGGGGACGACGATGGAAAATACCGTCCCCGGAATGTCCGGCCGACCGAGGTGGCCGGACCGGCGATGGGGGAATCGATGGAAACCACGGCGGGCACCTGGACCCCGTACGAGATCACCAGCGACACCATCGGCACGGACCTCACCGGCTGGCTCACCGGGCAGGGGCAGGACGCGCTCTCCCGGCTGCTCGCCGAGCGGAAGGCGGTGGTCTTCCGCGGCTTCGGCGTGACCCCCGAGACCATCGAGCCCGTGCTCGACCAGGTGGTCCCGCACCGGCTCCCCTACGTCCACGGCAATTCGCCGCGCACCAAGGTGAGCCGCAACCTCTACACCTCCACGGAGTATCCGCAGGAGTTCACGATCTCGCTGCACAACGAGATGAGCTATGCCCGCCGCTGGCCGAGCCGCCTGGTCTTCTTCTGCCAGATCGCGCCCGCGTGCGGCGGGGCGACGCCCGTCCTGGACGGTGAGCTGTGGCTGGAGTCGCTCGACGACGAGATCCGCGAGGCCTTCGCCGGAGGCGTCCGCTACGTGCAGAACCTGCACGACGGCTTCGGGTTCGGGAAGAGCTGGATGGACACCTTCGAGACCGGGGACCGGGCCGAGGTCGAGCGGTTCCTCGAGGGCACCGGGTCGGAGTGGGAGTGGGGCCCGGAGGGCATCCGGATCATCCAGCGCCGTCCCTCCACCGTGCGCCACCCCGTCACCGGCGCGGAGGTCTGGTTCAACCAGGCGGACCAGTTCCATCCGGCCGGCCTCGGCGACCGCACCGCCGCCGAGCTCTACGACATCCTCGAGCCCGACGAGTTCCCGCAGCACGCGACGTTCGACGACGGCTCCCCCATCCCCGACGCCTACATCAAGCAGATCCAGACGCGCGCCCTGGAACTGGCCGTCGACGTGCCCTGGCGGCCGGGCGACCTGATGCTGATCGACAACGTCCTCGTCGCCCACGGACGGCGTCCCTTCGACGGCGCGCGACGCGTGCTCGTGGCGATGTCGGACTGATCCCGGAGGACGTTGACAGCCTCCGGCCCGACATGGCGATACTTCGTTTCCATCCTGATCTGCGCAGCGGAGGAGAATCGTGCCCCTTTTAGACAGCAACGGCATCCGGCTGTCGTACGAGCGCACCGGCCAGGGCGAGGACGTGCTCCTCATCATGGGGCAGAACGCCGCCGGCCACGTCTGGAACATGCACCAGACACCCGCGCTGAACCGGGCCGGCTACCGGACCACCACCTTCAACAACCGGGGCGTCGCCCCGTCCTCGGCGCCGCCGGGACGCTACACGCTCGCCGACATGGTGGCCGACACCCGCGGCCTGATCGAGGCGCTGGACCTGGGGCCGTGCCGGATCGTCGGCGCCTCCCTCGGCGCGATGATCGCCGAGGAGCTCGCCATCCACAGCCCCTCGCTCGTGCGCAGCGCCGTTCTGGTGGCGACCCGGCCCCGGGCGGACGCCGTCCGGCGGGCCCAGACGCTCGCCGACCGTGCGCTGGTCGAGCAGGGCATCCGGCTTCCGGCCGCCTACCAGGCGGTCGACACCGTGCAGAAGATGCTGTCGCCCGCGACGCAGCGCGACGACGCCACCATCTCCACCTGGCTGGAGATCTTCGAGCTGGCCGCGGAGACGGGCGCGGAGGCCGGCGGCCAGACCTGGGTGGAGACCATCGAGGACCGCAGGCCCGACCTGTCCAAGATCACCGCACCCTGCCGGGTGATCGCGTTCACCGATGACGGGGTCGCTCCCCCGCACCTCGCGGCCGAGACCGCCGACGCCATCCCCGGCTGCGACTTCGTGGAGATCTCCGGCTGCGGCCACCTCGGCTTCCTCGAGCGGCCCGACGAGGTCAACACCGCGATCCTCGAGTTCCTCGACAAACACTGACCCGCTGACGCATCGCCGGGCTCCGGCGATGAAGGGATTCACATGGCAATGATGGGCGGCCCGGGTCCGGTACGGATCGGCGGGCCCGAGGTCAAGAAGCACAAGGTCCGCGCGGGCACGTTACGCAGGACCGTCCCCTACGCCTGGCGGTACCGCTGGCAACTGCTCGCGGTGATCGTGCTGACGGCGCTGCACGCGGCCTCGATCGCCCTGGGGCCGCTCCTGCTCAAGTTCGTCATCGACGACGGCATCGTCCCGAAGAAAGACGACGTCGTGGTCCTGCTGGCCCTGCTGATCGCCGCGATCGTGGTGCTCGACGCGGGCGTCATGTTCCTGCAGACCTGGCTGTCCAACAGGGTCGGCCAGGGGCTGCTCTACGACCTGCGCACCACCGTGTTCACGCACGTGCAGAAACAGCCGCTGGCCTTCTTCACCCGCTCCGAGACCGGAGCGCTGATCAACCGCCTCAACTCCGACGTGCTCGGCGCCCAGCAGGCGGTGACGACGCTGCTGTCCCAGACCACCTCGACGCTGCTCACGCTCGTCCTGGTCCTCGGCACGATGTTCGTGCTGTCCTGGCAGCTCACGCTGGCCGTGCTGGTGCTGATCCCGCTGTTCCTGCTGCCCACCAAGTGGGTCAGCACCAAGCTGGAGCGGCTCACCCGCGAGCGGATGAACACCGAGGCGGAGATGGCCTCGATGATGGGCGAGCGGTTCAACATCGGCGGGGCCCAGCTGACGAAGCTGTACGGGCAGCCGCAGCGGGAGTCGGAGACGTTCGCCGGCAAGGCGGGCGCGGTCAGGGACATCGCGACCACGATGATGGCCTGGGGGCAGGTGCTCGGCATCTCGATCGCCGTGCTTACCGGCCTGACCACCGCGCTGCTCTACGGCTTCGGCGGCCGTCTCGCCATCGACGGCACGCTGGAGATCGGCACGATCGTGGCCATGGCCGGCCTGCTGGGCCGGGTCTTCGGCCCCATCAACCAGCTGACCAACATGCACGTCAGCGTGCTGACCGCGCTGGTCAGCTTCGACCGGCTCTTCGAGGTGCTCGACCTGCAGCCCCTCATCAAGGAGAAGCCCGGCGCCCGTCCCCTGGCCCGGACCCCGGGCGAGGAGGGCGCGCCCGACATCGAGTTCGACCGGGTCTCCTTCCGCTACCCGAACGCCGCGGACGTCTCCCTGCGGTCCCTGGAGTCGGCGGGCCGGCGGGGCAGGAAGAACGGCAGGCCCGGCGGCGAGGCGGAGAAGGGCGCGGGCGACGCCCTGGTGCTGCGGGACGTGAGCTTCCGGGTGCCCGGGGGCAAGCTGACCGCGCTCGTGGGCCTGTCCGGCGCGGGCAAGACCACCATCACCCAGCTGGTGCCGCGCCTGTACGACGCCACCGAGGGGACCGTCCGGGTGGGCGGCGAGGACGTCCGCGACCTGACCCTCGACTCCCTGATGGACACCATCGGGGTCGTCACCCAGGACGCGCACCTGTTCCACGACACCCTCCGCGCCAACCTGCTGTACGCCCGGGAGGACGCCACCGAGCGGGAGCTGACCGAGGCCTGTGAGGCCGCCCGGATCTGGGACGTGATCGCGTCACTGCCGGACGGCCTGGACACGGTGGTCGGCGACCGCGGTCACCGGTTCTCCGGCGGCGAGAAGCAGCGGCTCGCGCTGGCCCGGCTGCTGCTGAAGTCGTCGCCCGTCGTGGTCCTGGACGAGGCGACCGCGCATCTCGACTCGGAGTCCGAGGCGGCGATCCAGCGGGCCCTGCAGACCGCGCTGGCGGGCCGGACCTCCCTGGTGATCGCGCACCGGCTGTCCACGATCCGCGAGGCCCACCAGATCCTGGTCGTCGACGGCGGCCAGATCAGGGAGCGCGGCACCCACGACGAACTGCTCGCCGCCGGTGGCCTCTACGCGGACCTGTACGGCATCCAGTACGGCCGGGAGAACGGGAACGGCTCGGGGACCCCGGCCGCCCGCGCGGGCGCCGCTGACGAGCTCCACCGCTGAGAACACGGAGACGCCGGCGCCCTCGGGGGGTGCCGGCGTCTTCGTGTTCCACGGCCGGGCGCCGCCCGTTCGACTGCGGCCCGGAGGCCAGTTGAACGGGCGGCGCCGGCCTCTCACCTCTCCGCCGGGACTCCGGCCTGCTCGTTGATGGCCGTCGCCATCCCCGCCACGGTCGGGTTCTCGTACAGCTCGCGCGGCCCTACCTTGGTGCCCAGCTCGTCGTTGACGAGGGCGATCAGCCGGAACGCCCTGATCGAGTTCCCGCCGAGCTCGAAGAACGACTCGTCGCGTCCCACCTCCGGCCGGTCGAGCGCCTCCGACCAGATCCGGGCGATGCGCAGTTCCAGTTCGGTGGCCGGTTCCCCGGCGGTCCGGCCGGTCCTGCGGGGCGCCGCCTCCAGCAGGAGCCGGGCGACGTCGGTCTCGCCCCGGGCGTCACGCGGGATGTTCGGCACGGCGGCCACGCGGACGGGGACGGGGCTGGCGCCCGTCCGGGAGGCGACGGCGGCGCGGATCCTCTCGGCGTCCGCTCCGGCACCGGTGTAGGCGACGAGCACCTCGGCGACGAGCAGGCGGTCCGGGACGAGCTCCGCGACGATCGCCGGGTTCTGCACGTCGAGGCCGAGGAGGGTGTAGGGGCCCGGCCGGGCCAGGGCCTCGCGGAAGACCCGCAGGCCGTCGGCCGTGCCGATGATCCGGAAGCCGCGCTGCCGGCCGGGCTCGGTCGGCTGTCCGTGGTTCACGCCGACCTCCGACCAGATGCTCCAGGCCAGGCAGTGCACCGTCCGGCGGCGTTCGTGGTGCCAGTGCTCGGCGAAGCCCGCGACGAAGCTGTTGGCCGCGGAGTAGGCGCCGAAGGAGTGCCCGCCGAACTCGCCGTTGACCGAGCCGAAGAGGATCAGCGAGGCGTCCGGGCGGGTCTCGAGGATCTCCGCGACGGCGAGCGTCCCGGCGACCTTCGCGCGGTACTGCTCGGCGAAGGTCGCCGCGGACTCTCTGGCGATCATGTGCCGGTCGAGGTGAGCCCACTGCCCGGTCGCGTCCGCCGCCGCGAGGTGCAGGACGCCGTCGAGCGGTCCGCCCCAGCGGGCCTCCGCCGCGTCGACGGCCGCGCGCAGGGCCGGGAGGTCGGCGACGTCGCACCGGTGGTACTCGACGTCGCCGAGCGCGGCCAGTTCGGCGAGGCGGCCCGCGACCCTGCCCGCCGGTGAGCGGCCGACCAGCAGCAGGACGGCCTTCTCCTCGGTCAGCAGGCGCCGGGCGATCTCGTAGCCGATCCCGCCGAGACCGCCGGTGACCAGGTATCGGCCGCCGGTGACCAGCGCCGGGGGGTCTGCGGCGGGGCCGTCGTCGTCGGCCGGGCACAGCAGGGGCCGCAGACGGCGTCCCGCCCGGATCGCGACGACGCCGGAGTGGTCGCGGTCGGCGAGCTCCCCCTGGACGGCGGCGGCCCACTCGCCCGGGTCCGCGGGCAGGTCGGCCTGCCGGAGGACCAGCCGCGGGGCCTCGGCGGCCGCGGTCCGCAGCAGGCCGGGAAGGGCGGCGGAGCCGAGATCGATCCGGTCGCCGGGACTCACGTGCACCGAGCCCGCCGTCAGGGTCAGCAGCAGCGGGCTCAGGCCGGTCTCCTCGAGGGCCGCGACCAGCGCTGAGAACTCGGCGGTGACTGCCGTCAGCCGGGCGAGGGGCGTGCGGCCGGGCTGCGACAGCGGCAGGGCGAAGACGATCTCGGTGATCGGGCCGTGGGCGGCGGTCACCTCGGTGAGCAGGCGCCGCAGCTCGCCGCGGTCGTCGGCGGTGACCCGGTGACGGCGGGGGCCGTCGGTGCCGTAGGCGCCGCGGCGCGCGGTCACCACGGACGGGCCGAGGCCGAGCCGCTCGAGGTCCTCGTCCTCGGCGAGGACGAGCCGCACCCCGGCCGCGGCGGCGGTCCCGGCCGCGGGCGGCAGCTCCGCCCACTCGCGGCGGAAGAGCCAGCCGTCGGTCTCCTCCCGCGGGCCGGACCCGAGCACCCGGTCGGTGAACCGGCCTTCGCGGAACGCGGCGACGAGCGCCGCCCGCTGGATCTTCCCGCTGCCGGTCTTGGGGAACTCCGCCTCGGTGACGGGCACCAGCAGGTCGGGGGCCAGCCCGCTCTCGGTCACCAGGGTCGCGCGGACCTCGGCGGCCGTCCGGTCCAGTTCCTCGGTGTCCCAGCGCTCCGGCACGAAGAAGATCGCGAGCCGGTCGGAGTCCGCGCCGGGCTCGCGGATCCCGGCGGCGGCGGCGAAGGTGACCCGGACACCGTCCACCCCCTCGGCGACGTGCTCGATCTCGTGGGCCATGTAGTTGATGCCGCGGACGATGATCTGGTCCTTCTTCCGTCCGGCGATCACCAGCTCTCCGCCGCGGACGAACGCGAGGTCGCCGGTGCGCATCCAGCCGTCGTCGGTGAAGGCCTCCCGGTTGGCCTCGGCGTTGGCGTGGTAGCCGCGCATCATCGTGCGGCCGCGGATGAGCAATTCGCCGACCCGGTACTCGGGCAGCACGGTGCCGTCGTCGGCGACCACGCGGATCTCGACGCCGGGGATCGGCCGCCCGACGGCGGAGAGCACGACCGCGTGCTCCTCCCCCGGGGCGGCCTCGCGGACCGTCCCGCCGAGCGACGCCGGATCGATGGTGACGGTCCCCGCGGCCGGGTCGTCGCGGTGCTGGCGGGTGTAGGTGACGCCGGAGCAGGTCTCGGACATCCCCCAGGCGGGCCGCATGGCGTCGGCCGGGAGCCCATGCGGGGCGAGGAGCTCGAGAAAGCGGTGGGCGGTCGCGGCGATGACCGGTTCCCCGCCGTTGACGATCTCGCGCAGCCGGGACAGGTCCCAGGCGGGACGTTCCCTGATCGCCTCGGCGTGCTCGTTGACGAGGGCGAAGGCGAAGTTCGGCGCCCAGGTGGCGGTCGCGCGGTAGCGGTCGGCCCACTCCAGCCAGAGCAGCGGATCGGCGAGGAAGTGCTCGATCTTGGCGTTGACGTGCAGGCACTTCAGGAACACGTCGCGGACGTTGTAGAAGGCGACGGTCACATGGTCGTAGGGCATCCAGATCAGGCTGACGTCGTCCGGGCCGAGCCCGCAGTGCCGCGCGACGGCCAGCGACCGGGCCGTGACGCTCGCGTGGGTGTGCTGCACGCACTTGGGGACGCCGGTGCTGCCTGAGGTGAGGAGGTTGAGCACGGGGGTGCCGGGCTCCGCCGGGTACCAGGCGGTGTCCGGGCCGTGGGCGGCCAGCTCCTCGAAGGTGAGGATCCGCACGTCCGGCTCGGACCAGAGCCGCCGTACGGAGGCGAGGGTTCCGGCGGTCGCCGCCTCGGTGATCAGGACCGGCCGGCCGAGCAGGGTCCAGGCGTTGTGCAGCTTGCGGTTGGTCTCGTTCGGGGCCTCGTACGTCGTGGCGACGGCGACCGGGGTCGGGACGAATCCGCCGAGCACACAGGCCCAGAAGGTGGTGAGGAACGCGCGGTTGCCGTCGAACTGGAAGAGCGCGGCGTCGCCGGGGCGCAGTCCCGCCGAGCGGAGGCCCGCGAGCACCCGTTCGGCCTCGGAGAGCAGCGCGGCGTAGGTCTGGAGGGTGTCGTCGTGGTCGCGGGTGATGAAGACGGTGCCCTTGCCCGGGGCCTGCTCGGCGGCCGTCCGCAGCGCTTCCTGGAGGTTCTCCGGCCAGTCCTCCGGAACCTCCAGCGGGCCGCCGTCCAGGTCGGCGGCGGGGCCGCCCGGGTCGTGCTCGGCGGCGGGCCGGGGCGCCGGGACGGCCGGGGCGGTCCGGGGCCGGACGCGTCTGCGGGCGACCGCCACCGCGTCGAGGACGCCCGGAACGTCCCGTACGGCGCCGGCGATGTCCTCGAGCAGGGCCCGGCCGACCGGATCGGATGCTGTCATGTCGTTCTCCCGTCATCGCGTGCTCGAAGCTGGAAACGGCGAGACGCCGGCGACCCCTGCGGGGCGCCGGCGTCTCACGTGCTTGCGCGTTCGGTCGCTACTGCGCCTTCATCGCTTCGATAAGGCTCTTCGGACGCAGATCGGTCCAGGACTTCTCGATGTATTCGAGGCAGTCGTCTCGCGACGCCTCTCCGAATACCGATGCCCAGCCCTCGGGAACGTCGATGAATACGGGCCACAGCGAATGCTGGCCCTCGTCGTTCACCAGAACCAGATAACTCGCATCGGGATCCTCAAACGGATTCGGCACCGGACCATCCCCTATCTCTCCGCTATAAGGCCGAATTAACTATCACCGATTCCCGGCGGCCCATCAACCATTCGTTCAATGCAGTTGAACGCCCCTCAGAGGGGTCAGCCGCGGGGCATCGGGCGCAGCGCGGGACGGTCGGACGTCCCGGTACGGAGCCTTCCCGCGAGCTCGGCCGGGGTGGGGTGGTCGAAGACCGTCCGGATCTCGAGATCGGCGCCGAGCGTGGTCCTGAGACGGGCGGCGAGGCGGACCACGAGCAGGGAGTGGCCGCCGAGATGGAAGAAGTTGTCGTCGATGCCGACCGCGTCCAGGCCGAGGACCTCCGCGAAGGCCTCGCAGAGCCCGGCCTGCTCGGGTGTGGTGGGCTCCCGTCTCACCGCGGCCCTGCCGCGGCCGTAGTCGGGGGCGGGCAGGGCCGCGGTGTCGAGCTTGCCGTTGGTGGTCAGCGGCAGCGCGTCCAGCTCGACGATCGCGGCCGGGACCATGTGCTCCGGCAGCCGATGGGCGGCGTGCTCACGGATCTCCCCGACGGGCAGTTCCGGGCCTGCGGGCACCAGGTAGGCGACCAGCCGCTCGTCCCGGACGGTCACCGCCGCCTGCTCGACGGCCGGATGCCCGGCCAGCACCGCGGCGATCTCACCGGGCTCGATCCGGAATCCCCGGATCTTCACCTGGGCGTCCGCCCGGCCGGCGTAGACGAGCCGCCCGTCGGGCGACCATCTGGCCAGGTCGCCGGAGCGGTACATCCGCTCGCCCCGCCGGTAGGGGCAGGCGACGAACCGCTCGCCGGTCAGCCCCGGCCGGCCCAGGTATCCCCGGGAGACCTGCGGTCCGGCCACGTACAGGTCGCCGACCACTCCGGGCGGGACGGGCCTCAGCCGCTCGTCGAGCACGTACATCGACGTCCCCGGCAGGCCGCGGCCCACCACGCTTCCCCTCTCGTCGCCGGTCACCTGCCAGTGGGTCGAGTGGACCGTCGTCTCGGTGATCCCGTACATGTTCACCAGGCGGGGGCCGTCCAGGCGGTCGCTGACCCGTGACGGTTCCAGCGCCTCGCCGCCGAAGACGACCAGGCGCACCGGTTCCGGGATCCGCGGGAGCTGGTGGAAGGCCGACGGCGTCTGGCTCAGGACCGTCACGCCCTCGCGTTCGATGAGGTCGGCGAACTCCCGCGGGCTGCGCGAGACCTCGTAGGGCACCACCACGAGGCGGGCGCCGTGCAGCAGCGCCCCCCACATCTCCCAGACCGAGAAGTCGAAGGCAAAGGAGTGGAAGCAGCTCCACACGTCGCCGGCGGCCGGTCGCAGGGTCTCCCGGGTCGCGGCCAGCATCGACAGCACGTTGCGGTGGCCGACCACGACGCCCTTGGGGGTGCCGGTCGAGCCCGAGGTGTAGATCACGTAGGCGGCGTGCTCCGGTTCGCGCGCCGCCGGTGCGGGCCGCGCCGCGGAGAGCCGGGCGAGTTCCCCCGCCGTCTCCGGGTCGTCGATCACGATGACCGGGGCCGGGTCCTTCCGCGGGAGGAGTGGCGCGCAGGAGGCCGTGGCCAGCACCGCGGCGGGCGCCGCGTCCGACAGCACCGCGCCGACCCGCCGGGCGGGCGAGCGCGGGTCGATCGGCACGTACGCCGCGCCCGCCTTCACGACGGCCAGCAGGGCGGTGACCACGCCGGCGCCGCGTTCCATCACGACGGCGACCATCGACTCCGGCCCGACCCCTGCTTCGATGAGACGGCGGGCCAGCCGGTTCGCGGCCTCGTCGAGTTCCCGGTAGGTCAGTGACGTCCCGTCCGCGACCACCGCGACGGCTTCGGGGGTGGCCGCGGCCTGCCGCTCGAACAGCTCGGCGAGGTGGTCAGCACCGGTCTGCGCCGGGGGGCCGTTCCCCTCGTGGACGAGCCGGTCGTGTTCGTCGGGCGCCAGTACCGGCACGTCGCCGAGCCGCAGTTCCGGCCGCTCGGTGACGGCCTCCAGCACCCGGACGAAGCGCTGGGCGAGCGCCCGGGCGGTGCCGGGGTCGAACAGGTCCTCGCTCGCGACGAGCGAGCCCCGCAGCCCGGCGGGGAGGCCGCCGTCGAACAGTTCGCCCACGGCCACCTCCACGTCGAAGCGGGCCGCGACCGTTCCTGTGCCGTCCAGTGCGGTGCCGCCGGTGAGCCGCTCCCCCTGGAGGTCGACGACCAGGCGATCGGTGTCCTGGAGGGTGAGCACCACCTGGAACAGCGGGTGGCGGGCCTGTGATCTTGTGGGTGCCAGTTCCTCGACCAGGCGCTCGAACGGGACGTCCTGGTGGGCCAGGGCCCCGAGGGTGGTCTCCCGCACCCGGGACAGCACCTCGCGGAACTCGGGGTCTCCGGCCAGGTCGGTGCGGATGACCAGGGTGTTGACGAAGAATCCGACGAGGTCGTCGAGGGCCTCGTCCATGCGGCCGACGACGGCGGAGCCGATCGGGACGTCCGTGCCGGCGCCGAGCCGGGAGAGGGTGACGGCCAGGGCGGCCTGGAGGGCCATGAAGAGGGTGACGCCCTCGCTTCTGGCCAGGGTCACCAGGCGCCGGTGCGCCTCGGCGGGCAGGGCGAAGGGGATCTGCTGCCCGCGGTGGCTCGCCACGGCGGGACGGGGCCGGTCCGCGGGCAGGGTCAGTTCCTCCGGTGCGCCGTCGAGGGCGCGGCGCCAGTAGCCGACCTGGCGGGCGAGGAGGCTGCCGGGGTCGTCGCCGTCGCTGAGCAGCTCGCGCTGCCAGAGGGAGTAGTCGGCGTACTGGACGGGCAGCGGCTCCCATTCGGGGGCGTCGCCGTTCAGCCGGGCGGTGCAGGCGGTCGCGAGGTCGCGGCCGAACGGTCCCATCGACCAGCCGTCGGTCGCGATGTGGTGCAGAAGGATGACCAGCACGTTCCGGTCCGGTCCGGAGCGGAGCAGCCAGGCCCTGATGGGCGCTTCGGTGGCGAGGTCGAAGGCGTGGCGGGACACTTCGGCCGTTCTGGCGGGGAGTTCCGCGGCGGGGACGTCGAGGGTCTCGAGGGCCCAGTCGAGGGAGTCCATGGGGAGGATGTGCTGGTGGGGCTCGCCGTCGACGGCCGGGAAGACCGTGCGCAGCGACTCGTGGCGGCCGATGACGTCGCGGAGGGCGGCGTTCAGTGCGGCGGCGTCGGTCCCGGTGGGCAGGTGGAGGGTGATCGGGTTGTTGTAGGTCGCGCTCGGGCCGTCGAGCTGGGCGAGGAACCACAGGCGGCGCTGGGCGAACGACAGCGGAATCCGTTCGGGGCGTTCTCCCGCGGTGATCGCCGCCCGGCCCGTTCCGGCCTCCGCCAGGCGGGTGGCGAGCTCGGCGACGGTCGGCGCCTCGAAGATCGTCCGGATGTCGACATCGACGCCCAGGACCGCACGGATCCGCGAGACGAGACGGACGGCCAGGAGGGAGTGACCACCGAGGTCGAAGAAGTCGTCGTCGATGCCGGCGGTCTCGACGCCGAGGATCTGGGCGAAGGCGTCGCAGAGGAGGGCCTGTTCGACGGTGCTGGGCGGGCGGGTGCCGGAGTCGGTGTGGCCGGTGAGGTCCGGGGCGGGCAGGGCCTTGCGGTCGAGCTTGCCGTTGCCGGTCAGCGGCAGGGCGTCCAGGACGACGATCGCGGCCGGGACCATGTACTCCGGCAGATACTGGGCGACATGCTCGCGGACCACCTCGGCCGACAGGTCGTCGGCGGGCACCACGTAGGCGACCAGGCGCTCGTCCAGGGCGATCACCGCGGCCTGCGCCACCGAGGGATGCCCGGTCAGGACCGAAGCGATCTCACCGGGCTCGATCCGGTAACCCCGCACCTTCACCTGATCGTCGGCACGACCGGCGAAGACGAGCCTGCCATCAGCGGTCCACCTCACCAGATCGCCCGTACGGTACATCCGCTCGTTCGTCTCGAACGGGCAGGCCACGAAGCGCTGAGCGGTCAAGGCGGCCCGGCCCACATAACCCCGGGCGAGCTGCGCGCCCGCGACATAGAGCTCACCGACCACGCCCGGCGCCACTGGAAGCAGCCCGTCATCGAGCACGTAGAGGCGGGTGTTGTCCACCGGGCGGCCGATCGTCACGGTGCCGCCGGTCAGCTCGGTCGTCGCCACACCGACCGTGGTCTCAGTGGGACCGTAATGGTTGAACACCCGCAACCCAGCCGCAAGCGCCTCCTCCACCCACTCCGCACGAGCAGCCTCACCACCCAGCACCAGGGAATGGCCCAGCGGAAGCCGCTCAGCCTCGATCGCCATCGCATGCGACGGCACCAGCTTCACCGCATCGATCCGCTCCCGCCGCACATACTCCGCGACCGCCTCGGCGTCGATCACCGTGTCCGGATCGAGAATGTGCACCTGGCCACCGGACGCCAACGCGGAGAACAGCACGGTGTTCCCCAGGTCGGTGACCTGCGGCTGGAGCAGGCCATACCGCATCTCCGGTCCGGTCCACTCCAGACGCCGCGACACCGACGTCACGTAGTTCGCCAGCGCCCCGTGCGTGACCGCGACGCCCTTCGGCACACCCGTCGAACCCGACGTGTAGATCACATACGCGAGTTGCGCCGGGTCGATCGGTGGCGTCGCCAGAGCGGTATCCCCGCAGGCGAGGACCATGGGGTCGTCGATGGCGACCATCGGTACCCGTCCCGCGGGCAGATCCCCGAGAACCTCCTCGGCACCCAGCAGCAGCGAAGCACCACTGTCGGCCAGCACGAACGCCAGCCGCTCCACGGGGAGCTTCGCGTCCACGGGCAGATAAGCGGCACCCGCCTTCCACACACCCAGAATCGCCGCGACCATCTCCTCACCCCGCGGCAGACACAGACCCACCACCGACTCCGCACCCACACCCTGATCGACCAGATACCGGGCCAGCCGGTTGGCGTGAGCGTCGAGCTGCGCGTACGTCACCGAAGCGCCATCGGCGACCAGGGCCACCGCCACCGGATCGGCGACCGCCCGCGCGGCGACCTGGGCGTCGAACAGCTCCACCACGCTGGACTCCGGGACCGGGGCGGCCGTGGCGTTCCAGCCGCGCACCACCAGGTCCCGCTCCTCCGCGTTCTCCAGCCGGACCTCGCCCAGCCGTGTCTCCGGCTCCGCGGACAGCGCTTCCAGGACCCGCAGGAACCAGCCCGCGACCCGGTCGGCGACGACCGTGTCGAACAGGTCGACGGCCACCGTCACCGTGCCGTCGACCCCGGCCGGGCGGCCGTCGCCGTCGAACTCCTCCGCCACCTGGACCCACAGGTCGAACTTCGCCGAGATGACGGCGGCCTCGCCGAACTCCGTGAAGCCGTCGGACGTGGTGCGGCTGGTGTCGGTCATGACGACCTGGACGAGCGGGTGCCGGGCCAGTGACCGGGCCGGTGCCAGCTCCTCGACCAGGCGCTCGAACGGCACGTCCTGGTGGGCCATCGCGCCGAGGCTCGCCTCCCGCACCCGGGAGAGGATCTGCCGGAAGTCCGGGTCGTCCGACAGATCGGCGCGGATGACCAGGGTGTTGAGGAAGCAGCCGACCAGGCCGTCCAGGGCCTCGTCGGTGCGGCCTGCGGTCGGCGAACCGATCGGGACGTCGGTCCCCGCACCGAACCGCGACAGCACCACGGTCAACGCGGCCTGCAACACCATGAACGCGGTGACGCCCTCGGCGCGGGCCAGCCGGACGATCCGCTCGTGCAGCTCCGGCGGAACCCGCCACGGAACCGTGTGGCCGCGGTGGCTCGCCACCGCCGGACGGGGCCGGTCCATCGGCAGGGCCAGTTCCTCCGGGATCCCGGCGAGGGTCTTCCGCCAGTACCGCATCTGGCGCGACAGCAGGCTCTGCGGGTCCTCCTCCTCGCCCAGCAGGTCGCGCTGCCAGAGCGCGTAGTCGGCGTACTGCACCGGCAGCGGCTCCCAGGCGGGCGCCCTGCCCCGGCGGCGCGCCGCGTAGGCCGCCGAAAGGTCGCGGTCGAGGGGCCCCATCGACCATCCGTCGCTGGCGATGTGGTGCATCTGCAGGACGGCGACGCTCTCGCCGCCCGCCACCCGGAACACCCAGGCGCGGATCGGGAGGTCGGTCGCCAGGTCGAAGGCGTGCCGTGCCGTGGCCGCGATCGCCCCGGCCAGGCCGCCGGGGGGCACGTCGACGATCTCGGCGTGCCAGTCGAGGCCGTCCGGGTCGAGGATCCGCTGGTAGGGCTCGCCGTCGGCGATCGCGTAGACGGTCCGCAGCGGCTCGTGCCTGCCGATCACGTCGCGGAGCGCCTGCTGGAACGCATCGAGGTCGGGGTCGGCGTCCAGGCGCACGATCATCGGCATGTTGTAGGTCGGATTCGGGCCCTCGAGCTGCCCGAGGAACCACAGACGGCGCTGCGCGGAGGACAGCGGGGGCCGTTCGGGGCGGTCTCCCGCCCGGAGCACCGCCCTGGCCGGTCCGGTGGCCGGCTCGGTGAGCAGCCCGGCCAGCCCGGCGACGGTCGGGTTCTCGAACAGGGTACGGATCTCGATCTCGGCGCCGAACGTGCTCCGGATCCGCGACACCAGCCGTGCCGCGAGCAGGGAGTGCCCGCCGAGGTCGAAGAAGCCGTCGTCGACGCCGACCTGGTCGAGGCCGAGGAGGTCGGCGAACGCGTCGCACAGCAGTTCCTCGTGTGCCCCGGACGGGCCGCGGCCCTGTCCCGTCATCGTCTCCAGCGCGGGCAGGGCGTTCCGGTCGACCTTGCCGTTGCTGGTCAGGGGCAGGGCCGTCAGCATGACGATCGCGGACGGCACCATGTGGTCGGGCAGGCTGCGGGCCGCGTGCTCGCGGACGCCGTCGAGTGACGGGGCGTCGGGCGCGGGGACGACGTAGGCGATCAGCCGGTCCTGGCGGACGACGATCGTGGCCCTGGCCACCGCCGGATGGGAGGCCAGGACGGCCTCGATCTCGCCGGGCTCGATCCGGAATCCGCGGATCTTCACCTGGTCGTCGACCCGGCCGCCGAACGTCAGATCGCCGCCGGGCGTCCAGGAGACGACGTCACCGGTGCGGTACATGCGCTCGCCGGAGCCCCACGGGCAGGCGACGAACCGTTCGCCCGTGAGCCCGGGACGGCCCACGTACCCGCGCGCGAGCTGCACTCCGGCCACGTACAGTTCGCCGGCGACGCCGGGCGGGACCGGCGACAGGGCGTCATCGAGGACGAACGCGCGGGTGTTGGTCACCGGGCCGCCGATCACCGGCTCGTCCCCGGCGGCCAGCGGCGCCGACATCGACGCGCAGACGGTCGTCTCGGTCGGGCCGTAGGCGTTGATCAGATTCCTTCCGGGCGACCACCGCGCCACGAGGTCCCGGTCGAGGGCCTCCCCCGCCGACACCAGCGTCCGCACCGTGGCGAGGGCGTCCGGGTCGAGGGCCGCCAGGACCGCGGGGGGCAGCGTGGCGTGGGTGACCTCGAACCGGCGCACGACCTCGGTCAGCTCGTCCCCCGCCAGCAGCCGGCCCGGCGCGGTGACGACGAGGGCCGCGCCCGCGCACCAGGCCATCAGCAGTTCCCAGCCGGCCGCGTCGAAGCCGGCGGACGCGAACTGGAGCACCCGGTCGCCCGGCCGCACGCCGAGCGTCCTCGCCTGGGCGGACGCGAGGTTGACCATGCCCTCGTGGGTCACCGCGACGCCCTTGGGCACGCCGGTCGATCCCGAGGTGTAGATGACGTAGGCGAGCTGGCCCGGCCGGACCTCCGCCTCCGGCTCCCCCGACGGTCCGCGCACGTCGTCCGCGTCGATCGTCAGGACGCCGGGCGGCAGCAGATCGTCCAGGACCTCGCCGGAGCCGAGGACCGCGATCGCCCGGCTGTCGGCGATCATGAATGCGATGCGTTCGGCCGGCAGGGTCACGTCGACGGGCAGATACGCGGCGCCCGCCTTCAGCACGCCCAGCAGCGCCACCACGAGGTCCACTCCGCGGGGCAGCGCCACCGCGACCAGCGACTCCGCGCCGACCCCGGACCGGCGCAGGTGCCCGGCGAGCCGTCCGGCGCGTTCGGCCACCTGCGCGTAGGTCAGGGACTCCCCGTCCGCGAGGACGGCGGGTGCGTCCGGGGCGGTCCTGACCTGACGGTCGAACAGGTCCAGGACGGTCGCGGCGGGGACCGGGGCGGCGGTGGCGTTCCAGTCCGTCAGCACACGGCGGCGCTCGCCGTCGTCGAGGAGCCCGATCCGGCCGATCGGCTCGGCGGGCGCGGCGGCGACGGATTCCAGGACGCGCAGGAACCGCCGGGCCACCTCCGCTCCGTGGGCGGCGTCGTGGAGGCCGGGGTTCACGTCGACGTCCATGTGGAGGGCGCCGGTCCCGGTGTGGTCGTGCACGTCGATGCCGATGTCGTCGACGGGCCCGCCGGTGAGGCTCCGGGCGACGGAGACGCAGTCGCCGAACCGCGCGGGATGGTCGAAGGTCACGATGTTGGGCTTCATCGAGTACAGCGCCCTGCCGTCGGGCAGTCCGAGGTCGCGGAGGAGCTGCTCGTAGCGGTAACGGTGGTGGGGCAGGGCCGAGCCGACCGTCTGGGTGGTCTGCCTGACGAGGTCGGCGACGGAGTCCCGCGGCCGCACGTCCAGCCGGACGGGCATCAGGTTCGTGGTCTCACCGACGGTCCGCAGCTCCCGGGTCCCCGGGGTGCGGCCGAGGACCGGGACGCCGAGGACGATGTCCCGCTCGCCGGTGAGCCGGCTCTGGTAGATCGCGGTCGCGGCGACGAGCAGCCCGGCGAGGCTCGTGCCGCTGCGGGCGGCGACCTTCCGCAGTTCCGCCGCGACGCCGGCCTCGACGGAGCACGTGTGCCGGAGCGACCGGGCGGGCAGGAGGCGGGACGCCGGCCGGCCGGTCCGCCGTGGTTCGGGCAGGTCGGCCAGGCGGCCGAGCCAGTAGCGGCGGTCCCTGCCGACGTCCTCGGAGGAGAGGTAGGACCGGTCGTCGTCGAGGAGGACCGACAGCGGTTCCAGCGGTGCGCCGGCCGGTTCCCGTCCCTCGGTCAGGGCCGTGTAGTGGGCGGCGACCCTGGCGGCGAACACCGCGCTGCTGTAGCCGTCGACGGCGATGTGGTGGAAGCGCTGGTACCAGTAGTGCCGCCGCTCGCCGACACGGAGGACGGCCTGGCGGAACAGCGGGCCGGTGAGCAGGTCGATCGGGCGGGCGGCGTCGTCGCGCATCCATTCCCTGGCGGCGGCTGCCGGGTCGGGCCGGTCGCTGAGGTCGATCACGTGGATCTCGTCATGGCCGTCGCCGCCGACGTACTGGCGCGGCTCACCGTCGACGATCCGGAACCGCAGCCGGTAGGCCTGGGCCTCGTCCAGGGTGAGCTGGACGGCCCGCACCATGAGGCCGGTGTCCAGGTCGCCGGTGATCTCGTGGTACTCGCTGCAGATGAAGGCGTCGCTGTGCGGTGCGAGCTGCTGGGCGTACCAGACGCCGAGCTGACCTGCCATCAGCTCGTGCGTCCCGGCTTCGATGTCCGCGACTTCGGTGTCCGCCACGTGGTCCTCCCCGTCGCCGCGCTCGGCGCTCTGGTCAGTCGTTGTCTGTGCGCATCGGACGCAGTGCCGGCCGTGCGGTCTTTCGGGTCCCGAGCCGCTCGGCGAGCAGTGCGGGGGTCGCGGCTTCGAACACGGTGCGGATCTCGAGGTCGATGCCGAGGACGGCACGGATCCGGGTGACGAGGCGCACGGCGAGCAGGGAGTGCCCGCCGAGGTCGAAGAAGTCGTCGTCGAGGCCGATCTCCTCGATGCCGAGGACGAGGGCGAAGGCCTCGCAGAGGGCGGCCTGCTCGGGTGTGGTGGGGGGGCGCTTCTCCGCCGTCTCGCCGACGTGGCCGGGGGCGGGCAGGGCCCTGCGGTCGAGTTTGCCGTTGCCGGTCAGCGGCAGGGCGTCCAGGGTGACGATCGCGGCCGGGACCATGTACTCCGGCAGATACTGGGCGACGTGCTCGCGGACCGCTTCGGCGGTCAGGTCCTCTGTGGGGACGACGTAGGCGACCAGCCGCTCGTCCAGGGCGATCACAGCGGCCTGGGCCACCGAGGGATGCCCGGTCAGGACCGACGCGACCTCTCCGGGCTCGATCCGGTAACCACGCACCTTCACCTGGTCGTCGGCGCGACCGGCGAAGACGATCTCGCCGTCGGTGGTCCACTTCGCCAGGTCGCCGGTGCGGTACATCCGCTCCCCGGTGCCGAACGGGCAGGCGATGAAGCGCTGTCCTGTCAGGGCCGGCCGGCCGATGTAGCCGCGGGCCAGCTGGGCGCCCGCGACGTAGAGCTCGCCGGTGACGCCCGGGGCGACCGGCTGCAGGGCGTCGTCGAGCACGTAGAGGCGGGTGTTGCCGAGCGGGCGGCCGATCGTCACGGTGCCGCCGGTGAGTTCCGTGGTCGCGACACCGACGGTCGTCTCGGTCGGGCCGTAGTGGTTGAACACCCGCAGCCCGGCGGCGAGCGACTCCTCCACCCATTCGGGACGTGCCGCCTCACCGCCCAGCACCAGGGAGTGGCCCAGCGGAAGCCGCTCGGCCTCGATCGCCATCGCGTGCGACGGCACCAGCTTCACCGCGTCGATCCGCTCCCGCCGCACGTACTCCGCGACCGCCTCGGCGTCGATCACCGTGTCCGGGTCGAGGATGTGCACCTGGGCGCCGGTCGCCAGCGCGGAGAACAGCACCGTGTTCCCCAGGTCGGTGACCTGTGGCTGCAACAGCCCGTACCGCGTCTGCGCCCCGGTCCACTCCAGGCGCCTCGACACCGAGGTCACGTAGTTCGCCAGCGCCCCGTGGGTGATCGCGACGCCCTTGGGCACGCCCGTCGAGCCGGAGGTGTAGATGACGTACGCCGCCTGGTCCGCGGGCATCGGCCGGGAGGGCGTCCGTTCGCCGGAGCAGGCCTGGACCATGGGGTCGTCGATGGCGACCATCGGTACCCGTCCCGCGGGCAGATCCCCGAGAACCTCCTCGGCACCCAGCAGCAGCGAAGCACCGCTGTCGGCCAGCACGAACGCCAGCCGCTCCACGGGGAGTTCCGCGTCGACCGGCAGATAGGCGGCACCCGCCTTCCACACGCCCAGGATGGCCGCGACCATCTCCTCACCCCGCGGCAGGCAGAGCCCGACCACCGACTCGGCGCCCACACCCTGGCCGGTCAGGTACCGGGCCAGCGTGCTCGCCCGGGCGTCCAGCTCGGCGTAGGTCATCGGCACGCCGCCGGCCACCAGGGCCACCGCGTCGGGGAGCTCCGCGGCCCGGCGTTCGAACAGCTCCACCATGGTCGCGTCCGGGCTCGGCGCGGCCGTGTCGTTCCAGGCCCGCACGACCAGGTCGCGTTCGGCCTCGTCGACGACCGGCACCTGGTGGAGCCGCAGGCCGGGGTCGGCGGCCACCGCTTCCAGCACCTGGACGAACCAGGTGACCGCGCGGCGGGCCGTGGACTCGTCGAACAGGTCGGCTGCGACCGTCACGGCGCCGCGGACTCCGGCCGGGCGGCCGTCCTCGTCGAAGGTCTCGGTGACGGGGACGTAGAAGTCGAACTTCACCATGGCCGGAGCGGAGTCGCGGGTCTCGGCGACGTCGCCGCCGGTGCCCGGCTCGATCCGCCTGCCTCCGGCGTCGGCCGAGGTCATGACGACCTGGACGAGCGGGTGGCGGGCCATCGAGCGGGACGGCGCCAGCTCCTCCACCAGCCGTTCGAACGGAACGTCCTGATGGGCCATCGCACCCAGGCTCGCCTCCCGCACGACGGCGAGCGCCTGCCGGAAGTCCGGATCACCCGACAGATCGGCACGGATCACGAGCATGTTGACGAAACAGCCGATCAGATCGTCCAGCGCCTCGTCGGTACGGCCCGCCACAGGCGAGCCGATCGGGATGTCCGTGCCGGCGCCGAGCCGCGACAGCATCACGGTGAGCGCCGTCTGGAGCACCATGAAGACGGTGACGCCCTCCTCGCGAGCGAGGTCGGCGATCCGGCGGTGCACGTCGGCGGGGATCCGCCAGTGCGTGGTGTGCCCGAGGTGGCTCGCCACCGCGGGGCGCGGCCGGTCCGCAGGCAGGCTCAGTTCCTCCGGCACCCCGGCGAGCACGCCGCGCCAGTAGCCGAGCTGACCGGAGATCAGGCTGTCCGGGTCGTCCTCCGTGCCGAGGAGTTCGCGCTGCCAGAGCGCGTAGTCGGCGTACTGGACGGGCAGCGGCTCCCAGGTGGGGGCCTCGCCGCAGGATCGCGCCGTGTAGGCCTCGGCCAGGTCGCGGCTCAGCGGCGCCTCCGACCAGCCGTCGCTGGCGATGTGGTGCAGGAGGAGCACGAGCGTGGGGCCTTCGGACGCGGTCCGGAACAGCCAGGCGCGGATCGGCACCTCGTGTTCCAGGTCGAAGGCGTGCCGGGCGGCTTCGGCGATCCGTGCGGGCAGGTCCGCCGCGGTGACGTCGGCGACGTCGAGGTTCCAGTCGAGAGCGTCGAGGTCGAGGATCCGCTGGTGCGGTTCGCCGTCGGCGACGGCGAACACCGTGCGGAGCGGCTCGTGGCGGCCGAGGACGTCGCGGAGGGCCGCGTTCAGGGTCTCCGGGTCGGTGTCGGCGCCGAGCCGCAGGACCATCGGCATGTTGTAGGTCGGGCTCGGGCCTTCGAGCTGCCCGACGAACCACAGCCGCCGCTGGGCGAACGACAGCGGGATGTGCTCGGGCCGTTCCGCCGCCCGCAGGACCGCCCGGCCGGGCTCCGTGCCGCCGGTCAGCCCCGCGGCCAGGCCGGCCACGGTCGGCGTCTCGAACAGGGTGCGGATCGCGATCTCGACGCCGAGGGTGGCGCGGATGCGGGACACCAGCCGGACCGCGAGGAGGGAGTGCCCGCCGAGGTCGAAGAAGTCGTCGTCGACACCGACCGACTCCACGCCGAGGATCTGCGCGAACGCGCCGCACAGCAGTTCCTCCTGCACCGTGGAGGGGCCTCGGCGTTCGGCCCCGGTGTATTCGGGGTCGGGCAGGGCGGCCCGGTCGAGCTTGCCGTTGACGGTCAGCGGGAGGGCGTCCAGCGTCACGAACGCGGACGGGACCATGTACTCGGGCAGATGCAGCGCCGCGTGGGCGCGCAGGTCGGCTGCCTCGCCGACGACGTAGGCGACCAGCCGCTCGTCTCGGACGAGCACCGCTGCCCCGGCCACGTCCGGGTGCCCGGTCAGGACCGCCTCGATCTCGCCCGGCTCGACCCGGAACCCGCGGATCTTGACCTGCTGGTCCGACCGCCCGGCGAACACGAGCTGCCCGTCGGCCGTCCACTTCGCCAGGTCGCCGGTGCGGTACATCCGCTCCCCCGCCCCGTACGGGCAGGCCACGAACCGTTCACCCGTCAGCCCCGGACGGCCGGTGTACCCGCGCGCCACCTGGACGCCCGCGACGTAGAGCTCGCCCGCCACCCCGGCCGGGACCGGCTGCAGCGCCTCGTCCAGCACGTACAGCCGGGTGTTGGCGATCGGGCGCCCGAACGGCACCGTGCCGGGACGTTCCGTGTCGACCGGCGCCGAGGCGACCATCACCGTGGTCTCGGTCGGCCCGTAGGTGTTGATCAGCTCCCGGCCTTCGGCCCAGGCCCGGGCGGTCGCCTCGTCGATGGCCTCGGCGCCGACCAGCAGCCGCGACACCTCGGGCAGGACGGAAGGTTCGATGACCCGCAGCAGGGACGGTACGACGCTCGCCGCCTGCACCGGAAGCCCCGCCAGCAGACCGGGCTCCTGACGCTCCCGATCCCCCGCCACCACCAGAGCGGCACCGGAACCGAGTGCCACCGCGACATCCAGCACCGAGGCGTCGAAACCGAACGACGCGAACTGCAGCACGCCCACACCCGGCTCCACCGCGAACACGGACGCCAGGTTGGCCAGCGAACCATGCGAGACCGCGACGCCCTTCGGCACACCCGTCGACCCCGACGTGTAGATCACATACGCCAGCTGACCGGGCGACACCGGAGCGGCCACGACCGGATCGGCGGAAAGGGCCTCGTCGAGATCGGTCAGGACCAGCCGGGTCCCGCTGTCGGCGATCAGGAAGTCGAGACGCTCGGCCGGAAGCCGCGGGTCCAGCGGCACATAGGCCGCTCCCGCCTTCCATACACCCAGGATCGCCGCGACCATCCCCGCGCCACGGGGAAGACGCAGACCCACCACCGACTCGGCGCCCGCGCCCGCCGCAGCGAGCCACCCGGCGATCCGGGCCGCCTGACCATCGAGCTCCGCGTACGTCACCGACACGCCGTCGGCGACCACCGCGGCCTGATCCGGCCGCTCCACCGCATGACGCCCGAACGCCTCCACGACACTCTCGTCCGGAACCTCGGACGCCGTGTCGTTCCACCCGCGCAGGAGAAGATCACGCTCGGCCTCCTCCAGCACCGGCACCGCCAGCACCCGCAGCTCCGGAGCAGCCGTCACCTCGGTGAGCACCCGCTCCAGCCGCTCGGCGAGCATGCTCACCGAGGCGAGGTCGAACAGGTCCAGGCTGGCCGTCACGGCACCGCGCAGTCCCGCGGCGCGGCCCCGCTCGTCGAAGGTCTCGCCGACCGTCACCTCGAGGTCGAAGCGGGCGGCGACCGTGCCGTCGCCACCGGCCGTCAGGGCGTCGGCCCGTGCGCCCGGCAGCTCCGCGACGGCGCGCTCGTTGTTCTGCACCGTCAGCATCACCTGGAACAGCGGATGCCGCGACAGCGACCGCGACGGAGCCAGCTCCTCCACCAGGCGCTCGAACGGCACGTCCTGATGGGCCAGCGCCTCCAACGTGGTCTCCCGCACCCGGGACAGCACCTCACGGAACTCCGGATCCCCGGCCAGGTCGGTGCGGATCACCAGGGAGTTCACGAAGAAGCCGACGAGATCGTTGAGCGCCTCGTCGGAGCGTCCGGCGACGGCCGATCCGATGGGGATGTCGGTACCGGCGCCCAGGCGGGACAGCAGCACCGCGACGGCGGCCTGCAGGACCATGAACGTCGTGACGCCCTCGGCGCGGGCCAGGTCCACGAGCCGCTGGTGCACCTCGGCCGGCAGGTCCAGGGACACCCGGTGGCCGCGGTAGCCGGCGGTCGCCGGGCGGGGCCGGTCGGCCGGCAGCGCGAGTTCCTCGGGGGCGCCTTCGAGGGCGCGCCGCCAGTAGCCCACCTGCTCGGCCAGCGGGCTGTCGGGGTCGGCCTCCTCGCCCAGCAGCTCGCGCTGCCAGAGCGCGTAGTCGGCGTACTGGACGGGCAGCGGCGCCCATTCGGGGGCCGTGCCGCGTGCGCGTGCGGCGTAGGCGGTGGACAGGTCGCGGGCGAGCGGGCCGGTGGACCAGCCGTCGGTCGCGATGTGGTGCATCAGCAGGACCAGCACCGGGTCGTCGGCTCCGGAGCGGAACAGCCAGGCCTTGATCGGTGTCTCCCGCGCCAGGTCGAACGCGTACGCCGACGCCTCGGCGACCTTCCGCGGCACGTCCGCGGCGTCGACCTCGAGCACTTCGAGGGCCCAGTCCAGGTCGTCGGGGTCCACGATGTGCTGGTAGGGCTCGCCGTCGAGCGCGGGGAAGACGGTGCGCAGGGACTCGTGGCGTCCGATCACGTCGCGCAGTGCGGCGTCGAAGGCGGGGATGTCCAGGTCGGCGCCGAGCCTGGCCACGACCGGGTTGTTGTAGGTCGCGCTCGGGCCCGACAGCTCGCCCAGGAACCACAGGCGGCGCTGGGCGAAGGACAGGGCGATGCGTTCGGGCCGGGCGGCCGGGCGCAGCGGCCGCCGCCGGGCGATCTTCGATTCGGCGAGGCGGCGGGCCAGGCCCGCGACCGTGGGCGTTTCGAACAGCGTCCGCAACGGCAGTTCCACGCCCAGCACCGTCCGTACCCGCGAGACCAGCCTGACCGCGAGGAGGGAGTGGCCGCCCAGGTCGAAGAATCCGTCGTCGACGCCGACCGCGTCCAGGCCGAGGACCTGGGCGAACAGGCCGCACAGGAGTTCCTCGCGCACGGAGACCGGGCTCCGGCCGCCGCTTCCGGCGTACTCGGGGTCGGGCAGGGCCGCCCGGTCGAGCTTGCCGTTGGCCGTCAGGGGCAGGGCGTCCAGCAGGACGATCGCGGCGGGGACCATGTACTCGGGCAGGTGCCGGGCGGCGTGCTCGAGGATGGCGGCGGTGGACGGTTCGGCGAGGGCGACGACGTAGGCGACGAGGCGTTCGTCCTTGACGACGACGGCCGCCTGGGAGATCGCGGGGTGCCCGGTCAGGGCCGAGGCGATCTCGCCGGGCTCGATCCGGTAGCCGCGGACCTTCACCTGGTCATCCGCACGACCGGCGAAGACGATCTGGCCGTCGGCGGTCCACTTCGCCAGGTCGCCGGTGCGGTACATCCGCTCCCCGGAGCCGAACGGGCAGGCCACGAACCGTTCACCGGTCAAGGCGGTCCGGCCCACGTAGCCCCGCGCGAGCTGGGCGCCCGCGACGTAGAGCTCGCCGGTGACGCCCGGGGCGACCGGCTGCAGGGCGTCGTCGAGCACGTAGAGGCGGGTGTTGCCGACCGGGCGGCCGATCGTCACGGTGCCGCCGGTGAGTTCCGTGGTCGCGACACCGACGGTCGTCTCGGTCGGGCCGTAGTGGTTGAACACCCGGAAGCCTCCGGAGACCAGTTCCCGCACCCAGTCGGGGCGCGCGGCCTCGCCGCCGAGGACCAGGGAGTGACCCAGCGGAAGCCGCTCGGCCTCGATCGCCATGGCGTGCGACGGCACCAGCTTCACCGCGTCGATCCGCTCCCGCCGCACGTACTCCGCCACGGCCGCGGCATCGACGACGACATCCGGATCAAGGATGTGCACCTGCGCACCCGTGGCCAGCGCGGAGAACAGCACCGTGTTCCCCAGGTCGGTGACCTGCGGCTGGAGCAGGCCATAACGCATCTGCGCCCCGGTCCACTCCAGACGCCGTGACACCGAGGTCACGTAGTTCGCCAGCGCCCCGTGCGTGACCGCGACACCCTTCGGCACGCCCGTCGAGCCGGAGGTGTAGATGACGTAGGCGAGCCGCGCCCCCGTCACCGGGAGGACGGGCACGGGCCCGCTGTCAGCCGACGGTTCCTCGGTGAGCACCAGCAGCGCTCCGCTGTCGGCGACCATGAACTCGCGGCGCTCGGCCGGCAGCCTGGCGTCCAGCGGCAGATACGCGCCGCCGGCCCGCCACACCCCCAGGATCGCCGCGACCGTCGGCACACCCGGCGGCAGGCACAGCCCGACGACCGACTCGGCCCCCGCACCCGACGCGACCAGGGAACCGGCCACCCGATCCGCCCGCGCCGAGAGCTCGGCATAGGTGACGGAGATTCCGTCCGCGACGACGGCCACGGCGTCCGGGGAGGCCGCCACCTGGGCGTCGAACAGCTCCAGCATCCCGGCGGCCGGGGTCTCGGCGGCCGTGTCGTTCCAGCCGCGCAGCAGGAGGTTCCGCTCGGCCGTGTCGATCACCCGGACCTCGCGGACGCGGACGTCCGGCTCGGCGGTGACCGCGTCCAGGACCCTGGCCAGCCGGGTGGCCAGCAGGGTGGCCGTCTCCGCGTCGAACAGGTCCTCGGCCGCGATCAGCGATCCGCGCAGTCCGGCGGGGCGGCCCTGGTCGTCGAAGACCTCGCCGACCGACACGTCCAGGTCGAACTTCGCGGGCGCCCGCACGGGTCCGGTTTCCCTCGGCCCGGTGTCACTCGACCCGGTGTCACTCGACCCGGTGTCCTCTCGCACGACGGCCCGTTCGATGTTCTGGAACGTCAGCATCACCTGGAACAGCGGGTGCCGGGCCAGCGACCGGGAGGGCGCCAGCTCCTCGACCAGCCGCTCGAACGGCACGTCCTGGTGGGCGAGCGCGCTGAGGGTCGTCTCCCGGACGCGGGACAGGACCTGCCGGAACTCCGGATCGCCCGACAGGTCCGTGCGGACGACCAGGGTGTTGACGAAGAACCCGACGAGGTCGTTGAGCGCCTCGTCGGAGCGTCCGGCGACGCTGGTGCCGATCGGGACGTCCGTTCCGGCGCCGAGCCGCGACAGGGTCACCGCGAGAGCGGCCTGGACGACCATGAAGGTGGTGACGCCCTCGGCCCTGGCCAGGGCGGCGAGCCGCCGGTGCACCTCGGCCGGGATCTGGAGCGGTACCCCGAATCCGCGGTGGCTCATGGTGGCGGGGCGGGGCCGGTCGGCCGGGAGGGTCAGTTCCTCGGGCGCTCCGGCCAGGGTCCGCCGCCAGTGCGCGACCTGCTGGGAGAGCAGGCTGCCCGGGTCGTCCTCGTCACCGAGGAGTTCCCGCTGCCAGATCGCGTAGTCGGCGTACTGGACGGGCAGCGGTTCCCAGACGGGGGCCTCGCCCTGAGCGCGGGCGGTGTAGGCGGCCGAGATGTCGCGGCTCAGGGGGCCGGTCGACCAGCCGTCGGTCGCGATGTGGTGGACCAGCAGCACGAGGACGCATGCGTCGTGTTCCGTGCGGAACAGCCAGGCCTTGATCGGCACTTCCCGCGACAGGTCGAAGGCGTATCCGGCGACGTCGGACACGGCTCCGGTGAGCTCTGCGGCGTCGACCTCGACGGTCTCGACCGTCCAGTCCAGGTCGTCCGGGTCCACGATGTGCTGGTGGGGCTCGCCGTCGACCGCGGGGAAGACGGTGCGGAGCGGTTCGTGGCGTCCGATCACGTCGCGCAGGGCGGTGTTCAGGGCCGTGACGTCGATGGCGCCGTCCAGGCGCAGGGTGATCGGGTTGTTGTAGGTGGCGTTCGGGCCTTCGAGCTGGGTGAGGAACCACAGGCGGCGCTGGGCGTAGGACAGGGGGATGCGTTCCGGGCGTTCCAGGGCCTGGAGCGCCGTCCTGGCCCGGCCCGTGCCGTCCGCGATGCGGGCTGCGAGCCGGGCGACGGTCGGGGCCTCGAACAGGGTGCGGATCTCCACCTCGACACCGAGCGTGGCCCGGATCCGCGACACCAGACGGGCCGCCAGCAGGGAGTGGCCGCCCAGGTCGAAGAAGCCGTCGTCGACGCCGACGGAGTCCAGGCCGAGGACCTGGGCGAAGGCGTCGCAGAGCAGTTCTTCCTGCACGGTGATCGGGCCGCGGCTCGCTCCCGTGCTTCCGCCTCCCACGGGGTCGGGGGCGGGCAGGGCCTTGCGGTCGATCTTTCCGCTGCTGGTCAGCGGCAGGGCGGGCAGGACGACGAACCCGGACGGGATCATGTACTCCGGCAGGCGCCGGGCGGCGTGCTCGCGTACCGCTTCGAGGGAGAGTTCCTCGCCGACGAGGTAGGCGACCAGCCTGTCGTCGCGGACGACCGCGACGGCCTGGACGACGCCCGGGTGGGCGGCCAGGACCGCTTCGATCTCACCCGGCTCGATCCGGAAGCCGCGCACCTTGACCTGGTCGTCGGCGCGGCCGGCGAACGCCAGCTGCCCGTCGGGGGTCCACTTCACGAGGTCGCCGGTCCGGTACATGCGCTCGCCGTCGCCGAAGGGGGACGCCACGAACCGCTCGGCCGTCAGCCCGGCCCGGCCGACATAGCCGCGGGCCAGGAGGACACCGGAGACGTACAGGTCGCCCGGCACTCCGGCCGGGACCGGCTGCAACCTCTCGTCGAGCACGTACACCCGGCCGTTGGCGATCGGGAGGCCGATCACGGGGGCGTCGCCCGCCGCGAGCGGCAGGGACATCGACGCGCACACGGTGGTCTCGGTCGGGCCGTAGGCGTTGATCAGGCGCCTGCCGGCGGACCACGGCTCCACCAGGCCGGGGTCGAGGGCCTCTCCGGCGGAGACGAGGGTCCGCACGGTGCCCAGGTCCGTCGGGTCGAGCACGGCCAGCGCCGCGGGCGGCAGCGTCACGTGGGAGACCTCGAAACCGGCGAGCACCTCGACGAGGCCGTTGCCCGGCAGGAGCCGGTCCGCGTCGGCGACGACCAGGGCGGCTCCGGAGCACCAGGTGACCAGGACCTCGGAGACGGCGGCGTCGAAGCTCGGGGAGGCGAACTGCAGCACCCGGTCCCCCGCGCCGACCGCGAACCGATCGGCCTGTGCGGCGACGAGGTTGACCGCGCTGCGGTGGGAGACCGCGACGCCCTTGGGGACGCCCGTCGACCCGGACGTGTAGATCACATAGGCCAGTGCGTCCGGTCGCGCCACCGGGGACAGGGCGTCCGAGGAGCCCGAGACGTCCTCGACGTCGACCGTCAGCACACCGGCCGGCGGCAGATCGTCCAGGAGGTCCCCCGTGCTCAGCAGCACGATGGCCTTGCTGTCGGCGATCATGAATCCGACGCGTTCCGGCGGCAGGGTGACGTCGATGGGCAGGTAGGCGGCGCCCGTCTTCAGCACGCCCAGCAGCGCCACCGCGAGATCCACGCCGCGCGGCAGGACGACCGCGACCAGCGACTCGATGCCCACGCCCAGGCGGCTGAGGTGACCGGCGAGCCGGTTCGCGCGGGCGTCCAGCTCGGCGAAGGAGAGCGACAGGCCGTCCGCGAGCACGGCCGGGGCGCCGGGGTCCGCCGCGACCTGACGGTCGAACAGGTCCAGCACGGTGGTGGCGGCGACGTCGGTGGCCGTGTCGTTCCAGTCGCCCAGCAGCACGTCGCGTTCGGCGGCGCCGAGCACAGGCACCCTGTGGACCGGCGTCTCGGGCTCCACGACGACGGTGGACAGGACCCGGGTCAGCCAGCCGGAGAACCGCTGGGCCATCGACGGTTCGAACAGGTCCGCGGCGACGGTGATCGAGCCGCGCAGCCCGGCCGGACGGCCTTCGGCGTCGAAGACCTCGCCGACCATCACGTCCAGGTCGCAGCGGACCGCCGCTTCGGGCGTCGCCGCGTCGCTGGGCCGTGCGCCCGGCAGATCAAGGACGGCCCGGTCGACGTTCTGCAGGGTGAGGACGACCTGGAACAGCGGGTGCCGGGACAGCGAACGCTCCGGGGTGAGCTCCTCGACGAGGCGCTCGAACGGCACGTCCTGGTGGGCGAGGGCGCCGAGGGTCGTCTCACGGACCCGCGAGAGCACCTCACGGAAGTCGGGATCCCCCGCGAGGTCGGTGCGGATGACCAGCGAGTTCACGAAGAACCCGACGAGGTCGTTGAGCGCCTCGTCCGAACGGCCGGCCACACCGGAGCCGACGGGGATGTCGTCGCCCGCGCCGAGGCGGGACAGGGTGACCGCGAGGGCGGCCTGGATCACCATGAAGGTGGTGACGCCCTCGGCCCTGGCCAGCTCGGTGAGCTGCCGGTGCACGTCGGCCGGGACCCGCAGCGGCGCGGCATGGCCGCGGTGGCTCGCCACCGCCGGGCGCGGCCGGTCGGCCGGGAAGACCAGCTCCTCGGGGGTCCCCGCGAGCGCCTCCCGCCAGTAGGCGACCTGCCGCGACAGGAGGCTGCCGGGGTCGGACTCCTCGCCGAGGAGTTCCCGCTGCCAGATCGCGTAGTCGGCGTACTGGACGGGCAGCGGCTCCCACACCGGGACTTCGCCCCGCGAACGGGCCGCGAACGCCACGGACAGGTCGCGGGCCAGGGGCGCCATCGACCAGCCGTCCGTCGCGATGTGGTGCAGCAGGAGCATCAGTGTCAGGTCGTCGGCGCCGGTGCGGAACAGCCAGGCCCGGATCGGCGCTTCGGCGGAGAAGTCGAAGGCGTGCCTCGACGCCTCGGCCAGGGCCGCCGGGAGGTCCGCCTCGGTCACCTCGACCTCGTCGACGGCCCAGTTCAGCTCGTCCATCCCGAGGATGTGCTGGTGGGGCTCGCCGTCGACCGAGGGGAAGATCGTCCGCAGGGACTCGTGGCGGCCGATCACGTCACGCAGGGCCGCGTTCAGCGCGGCGATGTCGACGTCGGCGGGCAGCCGCATCGGGACCGGGCTGTTGTAGGTCGGGTTGGGGCCTTCGAGCTGGTCGAGGAACCACAGGCGGCGCTGGGCGAACGACAGGGGGATCCGCTCCGGACGCTCCACCGCCGCCAGGGCGACCCGAGCCTGCGCCGTGCTCTCCGCGATCCTCGCGGCGAGCTGAGCGACCGTCGGGGCCTCGAACAGAGTCCGGATCTCCACCTCCACACCGAGGGCGGCACGGATCCGCGACACCAGGCGGGCCGCCAGGAGGGAGTGGCCGCCGAGGTCGAAGAAGTCGTCGTCGACGCCGACGGAGTTCAGGCCGAGGACCTGGGCGAAGGCGTCGCAGAGCAGCTCTTCCTGGACGGTGATCGGGCCCCGGCGCGCACCGGCACCTCCCGTGCCCGCGTAGTCCGGGGCGGGCAGGGCCTTGCGGTCGATCTTCCCGCTGCTCGTCAGGGGCAGGGCGGGCAGGACGACGAACGCCGACGGGATCATGTACTCGGGCAGGCGGCGGGCGGCGCGCTCGCGTACCGCTTCGAGGGAGAGTTCCTCGCCGACGAGGTAGGCGACCAGCCTGTCGTCACGGACGACGGCCGCGGCCTGAACCACGCCCGGGTAAGCCGACAGGGTCGACTCGACCTCACCCAGCTCGATCCGGAAACCACGGACCTTCACCTGGTCATCCACCCGACCGGCGAACACCAGCTGGCCCTCGGGGGTCCACTTCACCAGGTCACCGGTCCGGTACATCCGCTCACCCGTGCCGAACGGAGACGCCACGAAACGCTCACCGGTCAGACCCGCACGGCCCACATAGCCACGAGCCAGCAGAACACCGGAGACGTACAGATCACCCGGCACCCCAACCGGAACCGGCTGCAACGCCTCATCCAGCACGAACACCCGACCGTTCGCGATCGGCTGACCGATCACCGGAGCATCACCGGCGGCAAGCGGCAGCGACATGGTCGCGCACACCGTCGTCTCCGTCGGACCATAGGCGTTGATCAGACGCCTGCCCTGAGACCACGGCCCCACCAGACCCGGATCAAGGGCCTCACCAGCAGACACCAGGGTCCGCACCGAACCCAGATCCGCCGGATCCAACACCGCCAGCGCTGCGGGCGGCAACGTCACATGCGAGACCTCGAAACCGGACAGCACCTCGACCAGACCATTGCCCGGCAACAACCTGTCCGCATCCGCGACCACCAGCGAAGCACCGGAACACCAGGTGACCAGGACCTCGGAGACGGCGGCGTCGAAGCTGGGTGAGGCGAACTGCAGCACCCTGTCCCCCACACCGACCGCGAAACGATCAGCCTGAGCCACCACCAGGTTCACCGCACTGCGATGAGAAACCGCCACACCCTTCGGCACACCCGTCGAACCCGACGTATAAATCACATACGCCAAGGCGTCAGGGCGAACGGACACCGCGACGGGCTCCGACGGGCCGGACACATCGGCGACATCGACCGTCAGCACACCGGCCGACGGCAGATCGTCCAGCACGTCTCCGCAGCTCAGCACCACGATCGCCCCACTGTCGGCGATCATGAACCCGACCCGCTCAGCGGGCAGCGTCACATCGATCGGCAGATAAGCGGCACCCGTCTTCAGCACGCCCAGCAGCGCCACCGCCAGATCCACACCACGCGGCAGCAGCACCGCCACCAGCGACTCGGCGCCCACGCCCAGACGCCCCAAGTACCCGGCGAGCCGGTTCGCGCGGGCGTCCAGCTCGCCGAAGGACAGCGACACCCCGTCCGCGAGCAGGGCCGTCGCCTCAGGCGCGACCGCGACCCGGGCGTCGAACAGCTCCAGGACGTTTCCGGCCGCGACCTCGGCCGCCGTGTCGTTCCACTCCTCCACCAGCAGGTCGCGTTCCGCGGCTGCGAGGACCGGCACCGCACGGACGCGTGTCTCCGGCTCGGCGGCCACGGCGGTCAGGACCAGCGCCAGCCAGTCCGAGAACCGCTGGGCCTTCGTCGCGTCGAACAGGTCCGCCGCGACGGTGATCGAGCCGCGCAGCCCGGCCGGACGGCCTTCGGCGTCGAAGACCTCGCCGACCATCACGTCCACGTCGCACCGGACGGTCGCCTCGACCACCGAGGCGTCGCTCGGCCGCGCTCCCGGCAGCTCCAGGACGGCCCGGCCGACGTTCTGCAACGTCAGGACCACCTGGAACAGCGGATGCCGGGCCAGCGACCGCGACGGCGCCAGCTCCTCGACGAGCCGCTCGAACGGCACGTCCTGGTGGGCCATCGCCCCCAAGCTGGCCTCACGGACCCGGGCCAGCACCTCACGGAAGTCCGGATCACCGGACAGGTCGGTGCGGATGACCAGCGAGTTCACGAAGAACCCGACCAGGTCGTTGAGCGCCTCGTCCGAACGGCCGGCGACGGCCGCTCCGATCGGAACGTCCGTGCCCGCACCGAGCCTCGACAGCGTCACCGCCAGCGCGGCCTGCACGACCATGAACATCGTGACGCCCTCGGCCCGGGCCAGCTCCACCAGGCTCTGATGCGCCTCGGCCGGCACCCGGACCTGTGCCACATGGCCTCGGTGGCCCGCCACCGCCGGGCGCGGCCGGTCCACCGGAAGGCTCAGCTCCTCGGGCGCACCCGCGAGCGTCTCCCGCCAGTAGCCGACCTGCCGCGACAGCAGGCTGCCGGGGTCGGACTCCTCGCCGAGCAGCTCACGCTGCCAGATCGCGTAGTCCGCGTACTGGACGGGCAGCGGCTCCCACACCGGGGCCTCACCCCGCGACCGCGCCGCGTAGGCCACGGACAGGTCGCGGGCCAGGGGCGCCATCGACCAGCCGTCCGTCGCGATGTGGTGCAGCAGGAGCACCAGGGTCGGGTCCTCGGCGCCGGTCCGGAACAGCCACGCCCGAACCGGCACCTCGACGGCGAAGTCGAAGGTGTGGCGCGAGGCCGAGGCCACCGCCGGACGCAGTTCCGCCCCGGTCACCTCGATCTCGTCGACGGCCCAGTCGAGCTCGTCCAGGCCGAGAACGCGCTGGTAGGGCTCGCCGTCCACCGAGGGGAAGATCGTCCGCAGGGACTCGTGGCGGCCGAGCACGTCGCGGAGGGCGGCGTTGAGCACGGCGGTGTCGACGTCTCCGGGGAGCCGCATCGTGATGGGGCTGTTGTAGTTGGCGTTCGGTCCCTCGAGCTGGGTGAGGAACCACAGGCGCCGTTGGGCGAACGACAGCGGCACCTGCCGCGGCCGTGCCCCGGCGCGCAGGGCCCGCCGCGCCACCACGGCGTCCGGTCCGGCGAGCCGGGCGGCGAGCTGGGCGACGGTCGGCGCCTCGAACAGGGTCCGCAGCGGCAGGTCCACACCGAACACGACGCGGATCCGGGAGATCAGCCGGACGGCGAGCAGCGAGTGTCCGCCGAGGGTGAAGAAGCCGTCGTCGACGCCCACCGACTCCACGCCGAGGATCTGCGCGAACACGTCGCACAGCAGTTCCTCCTGGACGGTCGCGGGCGGCCGGCCGCCGCCCCCTGCGTATTCGGGGGCGGGGAGGGCCCGCCGGTCGAGCTTCCCGTTGACGGTCAGCGGCAGCACCGGCACCACGACGACCGCCGAGGGCACCATGTACTCCGGCAGCGCCTGGGCGACGGCGGCCCGTGCATGCTCGCCGGAGACCTCGCCGGCGACGTAGCCGACCAGGCGCCTGTCCCCCGGCGCGTCCTCACGGACGATCACCGCGGCCTGCGCCACCCCGGGAAGCGCGGCCAGGACCGCCTCGACCTCACCGGGCTCGATCCGGAAGCCGCGCAGCTTCACCTGCGCGTCGGCACGCCCCACGAACACGAGCTGACCGTCGGCCGACCACTTCGCGAGGTCGCCCGAACGGTACATCCGCTCCCCGGCCGAGCCGAACGGGTGGGCCACGAACCGCTCACCCGTCAGGCCCGGACGCCCCAGGTAGCCCCGCGACACCTGCACGCCCGCCACGTAGAGTTCGCCGATCACACCGGGCGGGACGGGCTGCAGCCGCTCGTCGAGCACGAGCATCGACGTGCCGGGCAGTCCGCGCCCCACCACACTTCCGGACTCGTCGCCGGTCAGGCTCCAATGGGTGGAGTGGACCGTGGTCTCGGTGATCCCGTACATGTTGACCAGGCGAGGGCCGTCCAGCCACTCGTAGACGCGTGACGGCTCCAGTGCCTCGCCCGCGAACACGACGAGACGCACCGACCCGGGCACCGCCGGTAGCTGGTAGAAGGCCGACGGCGTCTGGCTGAGGACCGTCACGCCCTCGTGTTCGATCAGATCCGCGAACTCTCGCGGGCTGCGCGAGACCTCGTAGGGCACCACCACGAGACGGGCACCGTGCAGCAGCGCCCCCCACATCTCCCACACCGACACGTCGAACCCGAACGAGTGGAAGCAGCTCCACACGTCCGCAGAATCCAGCGACAGCAGATCACCGGCGGCCTCCAGCAGGCCGACCACGTTGCGGTGCGTGACCACCACGCCCTTCGGCGTCCCCGTCGAACCCGACGTGTAGATCACATAGGCGGCCGCGTCCGGCGGCACCGGAACCGTCAGCGGCGTCTCGGGCAGGGCCGCGCCGTCCAGCACCACGATCGGTGCCAGGACGTGCTCGGGCACCAGCGCGGCGCAGGCCCGGGAGGTCAGCACCGCGGCGACCCGGGCGTCCGACAGCACCACGCCGACCCGCTCCACCGGCAGCCGCGGATCGACCGGCACATAGGCCGCGCCCGCCTTCACCACCGCGAGCAGCGACACCACCGTGTCCGCGCCGCGTTCGAGCACCACGCCCACCATGGAACCGGTGCCCACGCCCAGGTCACGCAGGTGCGCGGCGAGGCGGCCGGCCCGGTCGTCCAGCTCGGCGTAGGTCAGTGACGTCCCGTCGGCGGTCACCGCGACCGCGCCCGGATCGGCCGCCACCCGGCGGGCGAACAGCTCGGTGAGCGTGGCCTCCGGGACGGCGGCGGGGGTGTTCCAGGCGTGGAGGAGCCGGGCGCGCTCGTCGGTGTCGACGATCTCGATGCCGGTCAGGCGCGTGTCCGGGGTCTCCGCGACCGCTTCCAGCACCCGCACCAGACGGTGCGTCAGCGCCTCGGCGGCCGGGCGGTCGAACAGATCCACCGACACGGTCAGCGATCCGCGCAGGCCCGCCGGACGGCCGTCGTCGCCGAACACCTCGCCGGCGGTCACCTCGAGGTCGAACTTCACCGAGGTGGAGGCGTCCGTACCGGTCTCCCGCGGCGCTCCCGCGCCTCGGACGCCCGCCAGGCCGACTCCGGACCGTTCGACGTTCTGCAAGGTCAGCATCACCTGGAACAGGGGGTGCCGGGCCAGCGACCGGGACGGCGCCAGCTCCTCCACCAGCCGCTCGAACGGCACGTCCTGGTGGGCGAGGGCCCCCAGGGTCGCCTCCCTGACGCGGGACAGGACCTGCCGGAACTCCGGATCGCCCGACAGGTCCGTGCGCACGACCAGGGTGTTGACGAAGAACCCGACGAGATCGTTCAGGGCCTCGTCGGAGCGTCCCGCGGCGCCGGAGCCGATCGGGATGTCGGTGCCCGCTCCCAGCCGGGACAGGGTGACCGCCAGGGCGGCCTGCACGACCATGAACATGGTGACGCCTTCGGCCCTGGCCAGGTCCGCCAGCCGTTCGTGCACGTCGGCCGGCACCCGCAGCGGGGCCACGTAGCCGCGGTGGCTCGCCACGGCCGGGCGCGGCCGGTCCGCGGGAAGGGTCAGCTCCTCCGGCGCTCCCGCCAGCGTCTCCCGCCAGTAGGCCGTCTGCCGGGACAGCGGGCTCTCCGGGTCGTCCGGGTCGCCGAGCAGGTCGCGCTGCCAGATGGCGTAGTCGGCGTACTGGACGGGCAGCGGCTCCCACACGGGAGCCTCGCCGCGCCTGCGCGCCTCGTACGCCGTCGACAGGTCGCGGGCCAGAGGCGCCATCGACCAGCCGTCGGTCGCGATGTGGTGCAGCAGCAGCAACAGGACGCACTCGTCCGGGCCCGGGCGGAACAGCCAGGCCCGGATCGGCACCCGCGCCGCGAAGTCGAAGCCGTACCCGGACGCCTCGGCCAGGGCCGCCGGGAGGTCCGCCTCGGTCACCTCGACCTCGTCGACGGCCCAGTCCAGCTCGTCCATCCCGAGGATGTGCTGGTGGGGCTCGCCGTCCACCGAGGGGAAGATCGTCCGCAGGGACTCGTGGCGGCCGATCACGTCACGCAGGGCCGCGTTCAGCGCGGGGATGTCGGCGTCGCCGTCCAGGCGCAGGGTGATCGGGTTGTTGTAGGTCGGGTTGGGGCCTTCGAGCTGGGCGAGGAACCACAGGCGGCGCTGGGCGAAGGACAGCGGGATCCGTTCCGGGCGTTCGACCGCGGTGAGCGCGACCCGTGCCCGTTCCGTGCCTTCGGTGATCTTGGCGGCGAGCCGGGCGACGGTCGGGGCCTCGAACAGGGTCCGGATCTCGACCTCGACGCCGAGCGTGGCCCGGATCCGCGACACGAGACGGGCGGCCAGCAGGGAGTGGCCGCCGAGGTCGAAGAAGCCGTCGTCGACGCCGATGGAGTCCAGGCCGAGGACGTGGGCGAAGGCGTCGCAGAGCAGTTCTTCCTGCACGGTGATCGGGCCGCGGCTCGCGTTCAGGCCGGTCCCGGAGTGGTCCGGGGCGGGGAGGGCCTTGCGGTCGATCTTTCCGCTGCTCGTCAGGGGCAGGGCGGGCAGGACGACGAACGCGGACGGGATCATGTATTCGGGCAGCCGTCGTCCGCTGTGCTCCCGCACCAGATCGATCGGAAGGTCCTCGCCGACGAGGTAGGCGATCAGCCGCTCGTCACGGACGACCGCGGCCGCCTGGACCACGCCCGGGTAAGCCGACAGGACCGTCTCGACCTCTCCCAGCTCGATCCGGAAACCACGGACCTTCACCTGGTCGTCCACGCGACCGGCGAACACCAACTGCCCGTCGGCGGTCCACTTCACCAGGTCGCCGGTCCGGTACATCCGCTCACCGGCGTTGAACGGGGACGCCACGAAACGTTCGGCGGTCAGCCCGGCACGGCCCACGTAACCGCGAGCCAGAAGGACTCCGGAGACGTACAGGTCGCCGGGCACGCCGACCGGGACCGGCTGTAGCGCCCCGTCCAGCACGAACACCCGGCCGTTGCCGATCGGGTGGCCGATCACGGGGGCGTCGCCCTCCGTCAGCGGCAGCGACATGGTCGCGCAGACCGTCGTCTCCGTCGGACCATAGGCGTTGATCAGGCGCCTGCCTGCGGACCACGGACCCACCAGACCCGGATCCAGGGCCTCACCGGCGGACACCAGGGTCCGCACCGAACTAAGATCCGCCGGATCCAACACCGCCAAAGCCGCAGGCGGCAACGTCACATGCGAGACACCGAACCCGGACAACACCCCGACCAGACCATTGCCCGGCAACAACCTGTCCGCATCCGCGACCACCAGCGAAGCACCCGAACACCACGTCACCAGAACCTCGGACACGGCGGCATCGAAGCTCGGAGACGCGAACTGCAACACCCGATCCCCCACACCAACCGCGAAACGATCAGCCTGAGCCACCACCAGATTCACCGCACTGCGATGAGAAACCGCCACACCCTTCGGCACACCCGTCGAACCCGACGTGTAAATCACATACGCCAAGGCGTCCGGGCGAACGGTCACTTCGAGGGCATCCGAGGGGCCGGAGACATCCGCGATGTCCACGGTCAGCACACCGGTCGACGGCAGATCGTCGAGGACGTCCGCAGAGCCCAGCACGACGATCGCCCGACTGTCAGCGATCATGAAGCCGACGCGTTCCGCGGGCAGCGTCACATCGATCGGCAGATAAGCGGCGCCCGTCTTCAGCACGCCCAGCAGCGCCACCGCGAGGTCGACGCCACGCGGCAGGACGACCGCGACCAGCGACTCCGTGCCGACACCCAGGCGATGCAGGTATCCGGCGAGCCGGTTCGCGCGGGCGTCCAGTTCACCGAAGGTCAGCGTCGCGCCGTCGGAGAGCACGGCCGGGGCGTCCGGAGCGGCCGTGACCTGTGCGTCGAAGAGGTCCAGCACGGTCGCGGCCGGGAGCGCCGCCGCCGTGTCGTTCCAGTCCCGCAGCAGCACGTCGCGTTCGGCGGCCTCGAGCACGGGCACCGTGTGGACCGGGGCCTCCGGCCGGGCGACGAGCAGGGCCAGCACGCGCGACAGCCAGTCCGAGAACCGCTGAGCCATGATCGGCTCGAACAGGTCGGCCGCCACGGTGAGTTTTCCTCGAAGGCCCGCGGGACGGCCGTCGGCGTCGAACAGCTCGCCGACCATCAGGTCGAGGTCGCAGCGGACCGCCGCGTCGGGGGCCGTGACGTCGCCGGCCCGTGCGCCCGGCAGATCGAGGACGGCCCGGTCGACGTTCTGCAGGGTGAGGACGACCTGGAACAGCGGGTGCCGCGACAGGGACCGTGAAGGAGTGAGTTCCTCCACCAGACGCTCGAACGGCACGTCCTGGTGGGCCATCGCCCCCAGCGTGGTCTCCCGCACCCGGGACAGCACCTCGCGGAAGTCGGGCTCTCCCGACAGGTCGGTGCGGATGACCAGCGAGTTCACGAAGAACCCGATCAGGTCGTTGAGCGCCTCGTCCGAGCGTCCCGCCACACCGGAGCCGATCGGGATGTCGGTGCCCGCGCCGAGCCTCGACAGCGTCACCGCCAGGGCGGCCTGGATCACCATGAAGGTGGTGACGCCCTCCGCGCGGGCCAGGTCCACCAGGTGCTGATGGACCTCCGCCGATATCCGCAGCGGTGCGGCATGGCCGCGGTGGCTCGCCACCGCCGGGCGCGGCCGGTCGGCCGGGAACACCAGCTCCTCAGGGGCTCCCGCCAGCGCCTCCCGCCAGTAGGCGACCTGACGCGACAGCAGGCTCTCCGGGTCGGACTCCTCGCCGAGGAGCTCGCGCTGCCAGATGGCGTAGTCGGCGTACTGGACGGGCAGCGGCTCCCACACCGGGGCCTCGCCCCGGGAACGGGCCGCGAACGCCACCGAGAGATCACGGGCCAGGGGCGCCATCGACCAGCCGTCGGTCGCGATGTGGTGCAGGAGAAGCACGAGCGTCGGGTCCTCGGCGCCCGAGCGGAACAACCATGCCCGGATCGGCACCTCGCTGGAGAAGTCGAAGGCGTACTGCGACACCTCGGCGACCGCCGCCGGCAGGTCCGCCTCGGTCACCTCGACCTCGTCGACGGCCCAGTCCAGCTCGTCCATCCCGAGGATGCGCTGGTAGGGCTCGCCGTCGACCGAGGGGAAGATCGTCCGCAGGGACTCGTGGCGGCCGATCACGTCCCGCAGGACGGCGTTGAGCACCGTGACGTCCATGTCGGCGGGCAGCCGCATCGGGATCGGGCTGTTGTAGGTCGGGTTGGGGCCTTCGAGCTGGTCGAGGAACCACAGGCGGCGCTGGGCGAACGACAGCGGAATCCGCTCCGGACGCTCCACCGCGCTCAACGCCACCCGAGCCTGCGCCGTGCTCTCCGCGATCCTCGCGGCGAGCTGAGCGACCGTCGGAGCCTCGAACAGAGTCCGGATCTCCACCTCGACACCGAGCGCCGCACGAATCCTCGACACCAGACGCGCCGCCAGCAGAGAGTGACCACCCAAGTCGAAGAAACCATCGTCCACACCGACGGACTCCAGACCGAGAACCTGGGCGAACGCGTCGCAGAGCAGCTCTTCCTGCACCGTGGCAGGAGCCCTGCCCTCGCCCGCGCTACCGGCACCCACGTAGTCAGGGGCGGGCAGCGCCTTACGATCGATCTTCCCGCTACTCGTCAGCGGCAGCGCCGAGAGAACGACGAACACCGACGGAATCATGTACTCCGGCAGCCGCCGGCCGACGTGCTCCCGCACCAGATCGACCGGAAGATCCTCGCCGACCAGATAGGCGACCAGCCGCTCGTCACGGACGACCACAGCCGCCTGGACCACACCCGGGTAAGCCGACAGGACCGACTCGATCTCACCCGGCTCGATCCGGAACCCACGGACCTTCACCTGGTCGTCCACGCGACCGGCGAACATCAACTGCCCGTCGGCGGTCCACTTCACCAGGTCGCCGGTCCGGTACATCCGCTCACCGGCATTGAACGGAGACGCCACGAAACGCTCACCGGTCAGACCCGCACGACCCACATAGCCACGGGCCAGAAGGACTCCGGAGATGTACAGGTCACCCGGCACCCCGACCGGAACCGGCTGCAACGCCTCATCCAGCACGAACACCCGGCCGTTGGCGATCGGGTGGCCGATCACGGGGGCGTTGCCCGCTGTCAGCGGCAGCGACATGGTCGCGCAGACCGTCGTCTCCGTCGGACCGTAGGCGTTGATCAGACGCCTGCCCTCAGACCACGGCCCCACCAGAGCGGGATCAAGAGCTTCACCAGCAGACACCAGGGTCCGCACCGAACTTAGATCCGCCGGGTCGAGCACGGCCAAAGCAGCAGGCGGCAACGTCACATGCGAGACACCGAAACCGGCGAGCACCTCGACCAGACCATTACCCGGAAGCAACCGATCGGCGTCCGCGACCACCAGCGAAGCACCAGAACACCAGGTGACCAGAACTTCGGAGACGGCGGCGTCGAAGCTGGGTGAGGCGAACTGCAACACCCGATCCCCCACACCGACCGCGAAACGATCAGTCTGAGCCGTCACGAGGTTCACCGCACTGCGATGAGAAACCGCAACGCCCTTCGGCACACCCGTCGAACCCGACGTGTAGATCACATACGCCAGGGCATCAGGGCGAACGGAAACCTCAAGAGCCTCCGCCGATCCGGAGACATCCTCGACGTCGACCATCAGCACACCGGCCGACGGCAGATCGTCCAGCAGATCACCGGTGCTCACCACCACGATCGCCCGGCTATCAGCGATCATGAACCCGACCCGTTCGGCGGGCAGCGTCACATCGATCGGCAGATAAGCGGCACCCGCCTTGAGCACGCCCAGCAGCGCCACCGCCAGATCCACACCACGCGGCAGGACCACCGCGACCAGCGACTCCGCGCCCACACCCAGACGATGCAGGTATCCGGCGAGCCGGTTCGCCCGGGCGTCCAGTTCACCGAAGGTCAGCGTCGCGCCGTCGGAGAGCACGGCCGTGGCTTCCGGGTTCGCCGCGACCTGACGGTCGAACAGCTCCAGCACGGTGCCCGCCGCGACGTCGGCGGCCGTGTCGTTCCAGTCCCGCAGCAGCACGTCGCGTTCGGCGGTCTCCAGCATCGGCACCGTACGGACCGGCGTCTCGGGCTCCGCGGCCACGGTGGCCAGCACGCGGACGAGCCAGTCCGAGAACCGCTGCGCCATCGACGGCTCGAACAGGTCGGCCGCCACCGTCAGCTTTCCCCGGAGCCCGGCCGGACGTCCCTGAGCGTCGAAGACCTCTCCGACCATCACGTCCACGTCGCAGCGGACCGCGGCTTCGAGGACCGCCGCGTCACTGGCCCGCGCTCCGGGCAGGTCGAGAACGGCCCGGTCGACGTTCTGCAGGGTGAGGACGACCTGGAACAGCGGGTGCCGCGACAGCGACCGCACCGGGGTGAGCTCCTCGACCAGGCGCTCGAACGGCACGTCCTGATGGGCGAGGGCGCCGAGCGTCGTCTCACGGACCCGCGACAACACCTCACGGAAGTCCGGATCACCCGACAGATCGGTCCGGACCACCAGCGAGTTCACAAAGAACCCGACCAGATCGTTCAACGCCTCGTCCGAACGCCCCGCCACACCCGAACCGATCGGAACATCCGTGCCCGCGCCAAGCCTCGACAGCGTCACCGCCAGAGCAGCCTGCACCACCATGAACATCGTGACACCCTCGGCACGGGCCAGCTCGGCCAGCCGCTGATGCACTTCGGCGGGCACCTGCAACGGAGCCAGGTGGCCTCGGCGGCCGGCCACCGCCGGGCGCGGCCGGTCCGCGGGAAGGTTCAGTTCCTCGGGCGAGCCCGCCAGCGCCTCACGCCAGTAGGCGACCTGCCGCGACAGGAGACTCTCCGGGTCGTCCGCCTCGCCCAGCAGTTCCTGCTGCCAGATCGCGTAGTCGGCGTACTGGACGGGCAGCGGCTCCCACACCGGGGCCTCGCCCCGGGAACGGGCCGCGAACGCCACGGACAGGTCGCGGGCCAGGGGCGCCATCGACCAGCCGTCCGTGGCGATGTGGTGCAGGAGAAGCACGAGCGTCGGGTCCTCGGCGCCCGAGCGGAACAACCATGCCCGGATCGGCACCTCGACGGAGAAGTCGAAGGCGTACCGCGACACCTCGGCCGCTGCCTCGTGCAGTTCCTCCGCGGGCACCTCGACCTGCTCGACGGCCCAGTCGAGCTCGTCCATCCCGAGGATGTGCTGGTAAGGCTCGCCGTCGACCGCCGGGAAGATCGTCCGCAGGGTCTCGTGGCGGCCGATCACGTCGCGCAGGGCCGCGTTGAGCACGGCGGTGTCGACGTCACCGGGCAGCCGCATCGGGATCGGGCTGTTGTAGGTCGCGTTGGGGCCTTCGAGCTGGGTCAGGAACCAGAGGCGGCGCTGGGCGAACGACAACGGGATCCGCTCCGGACGTTCCATGGCGCGCAACGCGACCCGGGCCCGCTCCGTGGCGTCCGTCAGCCGGACGGCGAGCTGCGCCACCGTCGGCGCCTCGAACAGCAGCCGGATCTCGATCTCGAGGCCGAGCGTGGCCCGGATCCGCGACACCAGCCGCACGGCGAGCAGGGAGTGCCCGCCGAGGTCGAAGAAGTCGTCGTCGAGGCCGATCTCCTCGATGCCGAGGACGAGGGCGAAGGCCTCGCAGAGGGCGGTCTCCTCGGGAGTGGTCGGCGGCCGCTTCACCACGGCGCCCCGGTCGGCGTAGTCGGGGGCGGGCAGGGCCTTGCGATCGAGCTTGCCGTTGCCGGTCAGCGGCAGCGCCTCCAGCTCGACGACCGTGGCCGGGACCATGTACTCCGGCAGCCGCTCCGCGACATGGGCACGGACCGCCTCGGCCGACAGCTCATCCGCCGCCACCACATAGGCGACCAGCCGCTCGTCGAGCGCGACCACGGCGGCCTGCGCCACCGAGGGATGGCTTGTCAGGACCGAGGCGACCTCTCCGGGCTCGATCCGGTAGCCGCGCACCTTCACCTGGTCGTCGGCACGACCGGCGAAGACGATCCGGCCGTCGGAGGTCCACTTCGCCAGGTCGCCCGTGCGGTACATCCGCTCACCGGAGCCGAACGGGCAGGCGGCGAAGCGCTCACCCGTCAGCGCGGCCCGGCCGACGTAACCCCGCGCGAGCTGGGCGCCCGCGACGTAAAGCTCACCGGTGACGCCCGGCGCGACCGGGAGCAGCCCCTCATCCAGCACGTAGAGACGGGTGTTGTCGAGGGGGCGGCCGATCGCCACGGTGCCGCCGGTGAGTTCCGTCGTCGCGACACCGACGGTCGTCTCGGTCGGGCCGTAGTGGTTGAACACCCGGAAACCGGCAGAGACCAGCTCCTCCACCCACTCCGGACGCGCGGCCTCACCGCCCAGCACCAGCGAATGCCCCAGCGGAAGCCGCTCGGCACCGATCGCCATCGCATGCGACGGCACCAGCTTCACCGCGTCGATCCGCTCCCGCCGCACGTACTCGGCGACGGCCTCCGCGTCCACGACCGCACCGGGATCCAGGATGTGCACCTGAGCGCCCGTCGCCAGCGCGGAGAACAGCACCGTGTTCCCCAGGTCCGTCACCTGCGGCTGCAACAGCCCGTACCGCATCCGCGATCCGGTCCACTCCAACCGCTGCGACACCGACGTCACATAGTTCGCCAGCGAACCCTGCGACACCGCGACGCCCTTGGGCACGCCCGTCGAACCCGACGTGTAGATCACATACGCCAAGCCGTCCGCCACGAGCGCGGGCGCCGCGAGCCGGGAGTCCCCACCGGCCAGGATCATCGGATCGTCGATGGCGACCATCGGGATCCGTCCTGCGGGCAGGTCGTCCAGGACCTCCTCCGCCCCCACGAGCACCGACGCTCCGCTGTCGGCCAGCAGGAACGCCAGCCGCTCCACCGGAAGCTCCGCGTCGACCGGCAGATAGGCGGCGCCCGCCTTCCACACGCCCAGGATCGCCGCGACCATCGCCGCGCCCGACGGCAGGCACAGCCCGACCACCGACTCCGCGCCCACCCCGGAACCGGTCAGGTACCGGGCCAGCCGGCTCGCCTGGACGTCCAGTTCCGCGTACGTGACCGGCAGCCCCTCGGCCACCAGCGCCACCGCGTCCGGACGCAGCCCGGCCTGGCGCTCGAACAGCTCCACCACGCTCGCGTCCGGCCTCGGCGCGGCCGTGTCGTTCCAGGCCCGCACGACCAGGTCGCGTTCGGCCTCGTCGACCACCGGCACCCGGTGCAGCGGCAGCCCCGGCTCCGCGGCCACCGCCTCCAGCACCCGAACGAACCAGGCGGTCGCGCGGCGGGCCGTGGACTCGTCGAACAGGTCGGCTGCGACCGTGACCGCGCCGCGGACTCCCGCCGGACGGCCGTCCTCGTCGAAGGTCTCGGCGACCGACACGTAGAAGTCGAACTTCACCATCGTCTGCGCGGCGCCGTCCAGACCGGAGGGGTCGTCCCGCAGCTCCGACTCGACCCGCCGGACACCGGTGTCCGCGGAGGTCATGACGACCTGGACGAGCGGGTGGCGGGCCATCGAGCGGGACGGCGCCAGCTCCTCCACCAGACGTTCGAACGGAACGTCCTGATGGGCCATCGCACCCAGGCTCGCCTCCCGCACGACGGCGAGCGCCTGCCGGAAGTCCGGATCACCCGACAGATCGGCACGGATCACGAGCATGTTGACGAAACAGCCGATCAGATCGTCCAGCGCCTCGTCGGTACGGCCCGCCACAGGCGAGCCGATCGGGATGTCCGTGCCGGCGCCGAGCCGCGACAGCATCACGGTGAGGGCCGTCTGGAGCACCATGAAGACGGTGACGCCCTCCTCGCGAGCGAGGTCGGCGATCCGGCGATGCACCTCGGCCGGGACCCGCAACGGCACCTTGTGCCCGAGGTGGCTCGCCACCGCGGGCCGCGGCCGGTCCGCAGGCAGGCTCAGCTCCTCCGGCACCCCGGCGAGCACGCCGCGCCAGTAGCCGAGCTGACCCGCGATCAGGCTGTCCGGATCGTCCTCCGCTCCGAGCAGGTCGCGCTGCCAGAGCGCGTAGTCGGCGTACTGGACGGGCAGCGGCTCCCACACCGGAGCCTCGCCGCGCCCGCGCGCCTCGTACGCCGCCGACACGTCCCGGCCCAGGGGGGCCATGGACCAGCCGTCGGTCGCGATGTGGTGCAGCAGCAGCACCAGGGTCGGGTCCTCCGTTCCCGGCCGGAACAGCCAGGCCCTGACCGGCACCTGCACCGCGAAGTCGAAGGCGTACCGGGACGCCTCCGCGACCGCTCCGGCCAGTTCACCGGCGGCGATGTCGACCTGCTCGATGCCCCAGTCGAGCTCGTCCAGGTCGAGGATCCGCTGGTACGGCTCGCCGTCGACCTGCGGGAACACCGTCCGTAGTGCCTCGTGGCGGCCGAGGACGTCCCGGAGGGCCGCCTCGAGCACCGCGACGTCCACGTCGGCGGGCAGTCGCAGCATCATCGGGTTGTTGTAGCTGGCGTTCGGCCCTTCGAGCTGGGCCAGGAACCACAGGCGGCGCTGCGCGAACGACAGCGGGATCCGCTCGGGTCGAGGGGCCGCCCGCAGAGCGGCCCTGGGCCCGCCGTCCGCGGTCGCGGCGAGGCGCGCCGCCAGCAGGGCCGGGGTCGGCGCCTCGAACAGCACGCGCAGCGGCAGTTCCACGCCCAGCACCGCGCGCACCCGCGAGATCAGCCGGACGGCGAGCAGGGAGTGGCCGCCGAGGTCGAAGAAGCCGTCGTCGACGCCGACCGACTCCACGCCGAGGATCTGCGCGAACGCGCCGCACAGCAGTTCCTCCTGGACGGTCTCCGGTCCCCGGCCGCCGCCTCCGATGCGCTCGGGGGCGGGCAGGGCGGCCCGGTCGAGCTTGCCGTTGACGGTCAGCGGGAGGGCGTCCAGCGTCACGAACGCGGACGGGACCATGTACTCGGGCAGATGCAGCGCCGCGTGGGCGCGCAGGTCGGCTGCCTCGCCGACGACGTAGGCGACCAGCCGGTCCTCACGTGCGATCACCGCGACCTGATCGACCGCCGGGTGCCCCGCCAGGACGGCCTCGATCTCGCCCGGCTCCACCCGGAACCCTCTGATCTTGACCTGCTGGTCCGACCGTCCCGCGAACACGAGCTGCCCGTCGGCCGTCCACTTCGCCAGGTCACCCGTGCGGTACATCCGCTCACCGGAACCGAACGGGCAGGCCACGAACCGCTCACCCGTCAGGGCGGCCCGGCCCACATAGCCGCGCGCCACCTGCACACCGGCCACGTACAGCTCACCCGCGACACCGGCCGGAACGGGCAGGAGCGCCTCGTCCAGCACGTAGAGCCGGGTGTTGGCGATCGGACGCCCGAACGGCACCACACCGGGACGGTCCACGTCCACCGCGCCCGAGGCCACCATCACCGTCGCCTCGGTCGGCCCATAGGTGTTGACCAGCTCACGGCCCTCACCCCAGGTCCGCGCGGTCGCCTCGTCGATCGCCTCGGCACCCACCAGGAGACGCGACACCTCGGGCAGCGCGGACGGGTCGAGCACCCTCAGCAGCGAAGGCACGACGCTGGCCGCCTGCACCGGGAGCCCGGCCAGCAGACCAGGTTCCTGACGCTCCCTGTCCCCCGCGATCACCAGCGACGCACCGCTGCTCAGCGCCACCGCGACGTCCAGCACCGAGGCGTCGAAACTGAACGACGCGAACTGCAGCACACCCACCCCGGGCTCCACCGCGAACACCGCCGCCAGGTTCGCCAGCGAACCATGCGACACCCCGACACCCTTCGGCACACCCGTCGACCCCGACGTATAGATCACATACGCCAGCCGACCAGGCAACACCGCAACGGGCGCCGCAGGATCGGACGCCAACGCCTCATCAAGATCGGTCAGGACCAGACCGGCCCCGCTGTCGGCCACCAGGAAGTCGAAACGCTCGGCAGGAAGCTGCGGATCCAACGGCACATACGCCGCCCCCACCCTCCACACACCCAGAATCGCCGCGACCATCCCCACACCACGCGGCAGACACAACCCGACGACCGACTCCGCACCCACCCCCGCCGCACCCAACCACCCGGCGATCCGATCCGCCTGATCGGCAAGCTCCGCATACGTCACCGACACCCCATCAGCGACCACCGCCACCGCATCCGGCCGCTCCACCACATGACGCCCGAACGCCTCCACGACGCTCTCGGCCGGAGCCCCGGACGCCGTGTCATTCCAGCCATGCACCAGCAGATCGCGTTCCGCGTCGTCCAGCACGCTGACCGTGTGCAGGGGCCCGTCCGGCTCGTTCTCCAGCAGGGACACGATCCGCTCGGTCGCCGTGCACAGCATCCGGCACAGGGCGTGGGGATCGATCGAGTCCACCACCTGGACGGTGATGCTCAGGCTGTCGCCCTCGTCGTTCACCGCCACGGTCAGCGGGTAGTTCGTGCGCTCCCGGAAGAGCACCATCCTGATGCCCTCCACGCTCTCGCGCCCGGTGTTCTCGCTCTGCCGCCGGCTGCCGTGCCGGTAGTTGAACATCGAGCTGAACAGCGGGGCGTTCGCGGGCAGGGCCGAGGCCCGCTGCGCCGTGGCGAGGGGGGCGTGCTCGTGCTCCAGCAGGGCCGCGAGCTGGGCCTGCATCGCTTCCACGGCGGCGCGGGCGCCGAGCCGGGTCCCCATCCGCACGGGCAGCGTGTTGAAGAACGGGCCGAGGACCTGGTCGGCGTTCTCACCGGCGTTCATCCGGCCGAACAGCACCGTCCCGAACACCACGTCGTCCCGGCCGGACAGCGCGCCCAGCACCCGCGCCCACACCACGTGCATCACCGTCGCCGGGCTGACGCCCAGCGACCGCGCCACCCTCAGGAGACCGGTCTCGACCTGCTCGGGCAGGGGCTCGGTCAGCGACACGACGCCGGAGCCGTCGCCGCGCACGTCGACCAGGCCGTACGGCGCGGTCGTCTCGGTCACGTCGCCCAGCAGGCCGGTGAAGTACCGCTCGTGCTCCGCGTCCGGCGCACCGCCGCGGACCTGAGCGATGAAGTTCCGGAACGGCCGTGCGGGCGCCAGCTCGGAACCGCGCCCGAGCATCACCTCGCGCAGTTCCTCGAGGAGCACGTCCATGCCCAGGTGGTCCTGGGTCATGTGGTGCATCCGCAGCAGGCCCAGCCACCGGCCGTCGCCGGCCTCGGTGATGTGCATGTCCATCAGCGGGGCCCGGCTCAGGTCCATCGCCGAGCCGACCGCCCTGTTCAGCGCCTCGGCCGGGTCGGTGCCGGGATCGGCGAGTTCGACCAGGTCCACGGACAGCCGGGCGCGGCGCCAGACCACCTGGACCGGCTCGGACACCCCCTCCCACACCACGCCGGTGCGGTAGATGTCGTGCCGGTCCATGACCTGCTGCAACGCCGCCACGAACGCGTCCAGCAGCGTCCGGGAATCGAACTCGATCACCCGGGCGGTCAGATAGGCGTCGACGCCGCCGTCGGCGAGCAGGTGGTGGAAGAGCAGGCCCTCCTGGAGCGGCGCCATCGGGTAGACGTCCGCCACGTTCGGGGCGCCGCCCTCGACCAGTCCCACCAGGCGGTCGATCTCCGGCTGGGACAGCGACACCAGCGGCAGCATCTCCGGCGTGATCCGCTCGGCGCCCTCGGGGATCAGGTTCGCCGGGACCGGCACGGCCTCGGGTGCGGCCGCGTCGGCCAGCCCGGACGGGGTCGGGGCGTCGAACAGCGCGCGCACCGACACCGGGACGCCCGCGGCGCGCAGCCGCTGCACCAGCGACACCGCCAGCAGCGAGTGGCCGCCCAGCTCGAAGAAGTTGTCGTCCATGCCGACGGAGTCGAGGCCCAGCACGTCGGCGAAGATCCGGCAGAGGATCTCCTCCCGCACCGTGACCGGGCCCCGGCTCGCGGCCCGGTGGAACTCCGGTGCGGGCAGCAGCGCTTTGGCGAGCTTTCCGTTGACGGTGAGCGGCAGCTCCGGCAGCGTCACAGCGGCCACCGGGATCATGTATTCGGGCAGGCTCAGCCTGGCGTGCTCCCACAGGTCGGCGACGGAGACCGTCTCCCTGGCCGGAACGAGGTAGGCGACCAGCCGGTCCTCCCGCGCGATCACCGCGGCCTGCTCCACCGACGGATGCCCGGCCAGCACCGCCTCGATCTCGCCCGGCTCGATCCGGAAGCCGCGGATCTTCACCTGGTCGTCGGCGCGGCCGGCGAAGACGAGCTGCCCGTCCGCGGTCCACTTTGCGAGGTCACCGGTGCGGTACATCCGCTGCCCGCTGCCGAACGGGCAGGCCACGAACCGCCCGCCCGTCAGCCCCGCCTCGCCCATGTACCCGCGGGTGACCTGCGCTCCCGCGACGTACACCTGCCCGACCACGCCCGGCGTGACGGGCTGCAGCCGGTCGTCCAGCACGTACAGCGCGGTGCCCGGCAGCCCGCGTCCGATGACGCTGCCGGACTCGGTGCCGGTCAGTTCCCGGTGGGTCGAGTGCACGGTCGTCTCGGTGATCCCGTACATGTTGACCAGCCGGGGACCCGCTCCGGTCCGCCAGCCGGCCACCCGCGACGGCTCCAGCGCCTCGCCGCCGAACACCACGAGCCGCACCGACGGCGGCGGCCCCGCCTGGACGGCCTGGAGCTGGGAGAAGCCCGACGGCGTCTGGCTCAGGACCGTCACGCCCTCGCGTTCCACGAGCCGGGCGAACTCCTCCGGGTTGCGGGACACCTCGTAGGAGACGACCACCACCCGGGCGCCCCGCATCAGCGGCACCCACAGTTCCCACACCGAGTAGTCGAACGCGAAGGAGTGGAAGCAGCTCCACACGTCTTCGGCGTCCAGGGCGAAGGTGTCCTCCGTCGCGGCCAGCAGCGCCACCACGTTCCGGTGGGTGACCATGACCCCCTTCGGGGTGCCGGTCGAACCCGAGGTGTACAGCACGTAGGCGGTCTGCTCCGGTGCGACGGGCAGGGACAGCGGACCGTCCGGCAGCCCCGCGAGCAGCTCCGCGGTCCCCTCGCCGTCGAGGACCACCACGGGCGCCGGGCCCTCGATCGCCTGCCCGCCGCTCTCCTGGGTGATCACCGCGGTGACCTCGGCGTCCGCCAGGACCGTCGCGATCCGCCCCGCGGGCGAACGCGGATCGAGCGGGACGTACCCGGCGCCGGCCTTCAGCACCGCCAGCAGCGACACGACGACGTCGAGGCCGCGTTCGAGCACCACGCCGACCAGTGACCCGGTGACGACGCCGGACCCGCGCAGGTGCCGGGCCAGCCGGTTCGCCCGGCCGTCCAGCTCGCCGTAGGTCAGCGATTCCTCGCCCGAGGTCACCGCGACCGCTTCGGGACGGGCCGCGGCCTGCCGCTCGAAAAGCTCGACGACGCCGTCGCCGGGGGCCTCTGCCGCACGCTCGTTCCAGCCGTGGAGCAGCAGCTCGCGGTCGGCGTCGTCCAGCACGGGCACGCCGTCCAGGTCGCCGTCCGGGGCGAGCTCGGCGAGGGAGACGATCCGCTCGGTCGCGGCGCACAGCATCCGGCAGATCGCGGAGGCGTCGATCGAGCCGGCCACCTGGACGGTGAAGCTCATGCCCTCGCCGCCGTCGTTCACCGACACGACCAGCGGATAGTTCGTGCGGTCCTCGGTGAGCACGCTGCGGATGCCCTCGACGCTCTCGCGCCCGGTCTCCTCCGCCCGGCGCCGGTCGCCGCGCCGGTAGTTGAACAGCGAGGTGAACAGGGGGGCGTCGCCGACGAGCCCGGAGGCCCGCTGCGCCACCGCGAGCGGCGCGTGCTCGTGCTCCAGCAGCGCGGCGAGCTGGTCGCGCATCCGCTCCACCGCGGTGCGGACGCTGATCCGGGTGCTCATCCGCACCGGCAGGGTGTTGATGAACGGGCCGAGCACCTGGTCGGCGCCCGCTCCGGCGTTCATCCGGCCGAACAGGACGGTCCCGAAGACCACGTCGTCGCGGGCGGAGAGCGATCCCAGCACCCGCGCCCACACCACGTGCATCACCGTCGCCGGGCTGACGCCCAGGGACCGCGCCACCCGCAGGAGGTCCGCCTCGACCCGTTCGGGCAGGGGCGCGGTCGCCGACACGACGCCCGAGCCGTCGCCGCGCACGTCGACGAGGCCGAACGGGGCGGTCGTCTCGGTCACGTCCCCCAGCAGCGCGCTGAAGTGACGTTCGTGCTCCTCGCGGGTCACCCCGCCACGCGCCTGGGCGATGAAGTTCCGGAACGGCCGTGCCGGAGCGAGCTCGGAGCCGCGACCGGACAGGACCTTGTGCAGCTCGCCGAGGAGCACGTCCATGCCGAGGTGGTCCTGGGTCATGTGGTGCATCCGCAGGAGGGCCAGGACGCGGCCGTCACCAAGCGGCGCGACGTGCAGGTCCATCAGCGGAGCACGGCTCAGGTCCATCACCGTTCCGGCGGCCGCCGTCAGGGCGGCGGCCCTGTCCTCGGCGGGGCCGGACAGCTCGACCGTCCGCACCGGCAGGAGGGCCCTGCGCCAGACGACCTGGACCGGTTCGGACACCCCTTCCCACACCACACCGGTGCGGTAGATGTCGTGCCGGTCGACCATCTGCTGGAGGCCGGCCGCGAACCGGTCCAGCCTGGCCGGGGAGTCGAACTCCAGGACGCGCACGGTCACGTAGGCGTCGTCGCCGCCGTCGGCCAGCAGGTGGTGGAAGAGCAGGCCCTCCTGCATGGGCGCCAGCGGGTAGACGTCCGCGACGTTCGGCGCGCCGCCCTCCACGGAGGCCACGACCCGGTCGATCTCGGGCTGGGACAGGGCCACCAGCGGCAGCATCTCCGGCGTGATCCGCCCGGCACCGTCCGGGATCAGGTTCTCCGGAACCGGCACCGCCTCCGGAGCAGCCGCCCCCGCCAGACCCGCGGGCGTCGGAGCCTCGAACAGCGCCCGCACCGACACCGGCACACCCGCGACCCGCAGCCGCTCCACCAGCGACACCGCCAGCAGCGAATGCCCGCCCAGCTCGAAGAAATTGTCGTCGACGCCCACCGCATCGATGCCGAGGACCTCGGCGAACACCTGGCAGAGGATCTCCTCCTGCACCGTCACCGGACCGCGGCTCTCGGGCCGGTCGTACTCGGGGGCGGGCAGGGCCCTGCGGTCGAGCTTGCCGTTCACGGTCAGCGGCAGCACCGCCAGCTCCACGAACGCGGCCGGGATCATGTACTCCGGCAGCCGCTGAGCCGCGTAGGAGCGGAGCTCGGACACGTCGCCGACGACGTAGGCGACCAGCCGGTCCTCCCGGACGATCACCGCGGCCTGGTCCACCGACGGATGGCCCGTGAGCACGGCCTCGATCTCGCCGGGCTCCACCCGGAAGCCGCGGATCTTGACCTGTTCGTCGGAGCGCCCGGCGAAGACGAGCTGGCCGTCGGAGGTCCATCGGGCCAGGTCGCCGGTGCGGTACATCCGCTCCCCCGCCCCGTACGGGCAGGCGACGAACCGCTCGCCCGTCAGCCCCGGACGGCCCGCGTACCCGCGCGCCACCTGGACTCCGGCCACGTACAGCGCACCGGCCACGCCCGCCGGGACCGGCTGCAACGCCTCGTCCAGCACGTACAGCCGGGTGTTGGCGATCGGGCGGCCGAACGGCACCGTGCCCGGACGGTCCACGTCCACCGCTCCGGAGGCCACCATCACCGTGGTCTCGGTCGGCCCGTAGGTGTTGACCAGCTCACGGCCCCGCGCCCACTCCCGCGCCGTCGCCTCGTCGATGGCCTCGGCACCCACCAGCAGCCGCGACACCTCGGGCAGCGTCGCGGCGTCCAGCACCCGCAGCAGCGACGGCACGACGCTCGCCGCCTGCACCGGGAGCTCCGCCAGCAGGCCCGGTTCCTGACGCTCCCGGTCCCCCGCCACGACCAGGGACGCACCGGAGCTCAGCGCCACCGCGACGTCCAGCACCGAGGCGTCGAAACTGAACGACGCGAACTGCAGCACGCCCACGCCAGGCTCCACCGCGAAGACGGACGCGAGGTTGGCCAGCGAACCATGCGAGATCGCGACGCCCTTGGGCAGACCCGTCGACCCCGACGTGTAGATCACGTACGCGAGCTGGCCGGGCAGCACCGGAACGGGCGCCACCGGATCTGCTGTCAGTGCCTCGTCGACGGTGATGACCGGAACCGTCACCGGAACCGGCTCGGCCTCCTCGGCGAGGACGAGCCGGGCGCCGCTGTCGGCGACCAGGAAGTCGAGGCGCTCCGTCGGAAGCTGCGGGTCCAGCGGCACGTAGGCCGCTCCCGCCTTCCACACGCCCAGGATCGCCGCGACCATCCGAACGCCACGGGGCAGGCACAGGCCCACGATCGTCTCGGCGCCGACGCCCGCTGCCCGCAGCCGTCCGGCGATCCGGTCCGACCGGCCCGCCAGCTCCGCGTACGTCAGCGACACGCCGTCGGCGACGACGGCGACCGCGTCCGGCCGGGACGCCACCTGACGCTCGAACGACTCCGCGACGCTCCCGGCCGGAACGTCGGCCGCGGTGTCGTTCCAGCCGTGCAGGAGAAGATCACGCTCGTCGCCGTCCAGGACGGGGACCGCCCGCACTCGGGCGGAGGGGTCGGCGGTGACCGCGGCCAGCACGCGTTCCAGCCGTTCGGCGAGCACGCCCACCGAGGCGAGGTCGAACAGGTCGGCGCCGGCCGTCACCGAGCCCCGCAGCCCCGCGGGGCCGCCGTGCTCGTCGAAGGTCTCGCCGACCGTCACCTCGAGGTCGAAGCGGGCGGCGACCGTGCCGTCCCCGGTGGAGGGGACCTCATCGGTCCGCACGCCCGGCAGCCCGGCGACGGGACGCTCGTTGTTCTGCACCGTGAGCATGACCTGGAACAGCGGGTGGCGGGACAGCGACCGCGAGGGCGCCAGCTCCTCGACCAGGCGCTCGAACGGCACGTCCTGATGGGCCAGCGCCCCCAGCGTGGTCTCCCGCACCCGGGACAGCACCTCACGGAACTCCGGATCCCCGGCCAGGTCGGTGCGGATGACCAGGGTGTTGACGAAGAACCCGACGAGGTCGTTCAGTGCCTCGTCGGAGCGGCCGGCGACGGCGGAGCCGATCGGGATGTCCGTGCCGGCGCCGAGCCTCGACAGCAGCACGGCGACCGCGGCCTGCACCACCATGAACGTCGTGACGCCCTCGGCGCGGGCCAGGTCCACGAGCCGCTGGTGGACCTCGACCGGCAGGTCGAGCGGCACCCGGTGACCGCGGTTGCCCGCGGTGGCGGGGCGGGGACGGCTGACCGGGAGGCTCAGTTCCTCCGGCGCGCCCGCCAGCGTCTCCCGCCAGTAGGCCGTCTGCCGGGACAGCGGGCTGTCCGGGTCGTCCTCGTCGCCGAGCAGGTCGCGCTGCCAGAGCGCGTAGTCGGCGTACTGCACCGGCAGCGGCTCCCACGCCGGGGCCGCGCCTTCCGAGCGCGCCGCGTAGGCGGCGGAGAGGTCGCGGGCGAGCGGGCCCGCTGACCAGCCGTCGGTCGCGATGTGGTGGAGCAGCACCACCAGGACGGCGTCGCCGGCGCCGGCGCGGAACAGCCAGGAGCGGATCGGCACCTCGCGTTCGAGGTCGAAGACGTGCGCCGAGGCCGCGGCGACCGCGTCCGCCAGGTCATCGGGTTCCACCTCGACGGTCTCGACCGCCCAGTCCAGCTCCTCGGGAGCGAGGATCCGCTGGTAGGGCATGCCGTCGGCGGACGGGAAGATCGTGCGGAGGGATTCGTGCCGGTCGAGGACGTCGCGCAGGGCGGCGTTCAGTGCGGCCTCGTCGAGGTCGCCGCCGAGCCGCACCGCGGTCGGCTGGTTGTAAGTGGTGCCCGACTCCTCGAGCCGGGACAGGAACCACAGCCGGAGCTGCGCGAACGACAGGGGCACCCGCTCGGGGCGCGGCACGGCCCGGACGGCCGGCCTGGCCGTGGTCCCGCCGGTCTCGTTCAGCCGGGCGGCCATCTGCTCGACGGTCGGCGCCTCGAACAGCGCCCGCAGCGGCAGTTCGACGCCCAGCACGGCCCGGATCCTGGAGATCAGCCGCACCGCGAGCAGGGAGTGCCCGCCGAGGTCGAAGAAGCTGTCGTCGACGCCGACCGACTCCACGCCGAGGATCTGGGCGCAGAGCCCGCACAGCAGCTCTTCCAGCACCGTCGCCGGTCCGCGGCCCTGCCCGGCGGCGGCCTCGGGTGCGGGCAGCGCGGCCCGGTCGAGCTTGCCGTTGGAGGTCAGCGGCAGGGCGGGCAGTGCGACGAACGCCGATGGCCGCATGTATTCGGGCAGCCGGGCGGCGGTCTGCTCCCGCACCTGCTCCAGGGAGAGGTCCTCGCCGTCGACGGGGACGGCGTAGGCGATCAGCCTCTCCTCACGGACGATCACAGCGGCTTGTGCCACGGCCGGATGCGCGGTCAGGACGGCTTCGATCTCGCCGGGTTCGATCCGGTATCCACGGACCTTCACCTGCTCGTCCGCACGCCCCAGGAACTCCAGCACCCCCTCGGCGGTCCACTTCGCCAGGTCCCCGGTGCGGTACATCCGCTCACCCGGGCCGAACGGATTCGCCACGAACCGCTCACCCGTCAGACCAGGACGGCCGACATAGCCCCGGGCCAGCTGAGCACCCGCGATGTACAGCTCCCCCGCCACACCCGGAGGAACAGGGTTCAAGCCCTCGTCCAGCACGAACAGACGCGTGTTGGCGATCGGACGGCCTATCGGCACCGAAGCACCCAGCTCCTGACCCGCCACCACCTCGAACACACAACAACCGACCACGGTCTCGGTCGGACCGTACTCGTTTACAATCGTCGAACCCGGCGCCCGCCCCAACCACGAGGCCACGAGCGAACCCGGCAACGCCTCACCACCCACGACCCACGTCCGGGCGGCACTCGCCACCTCGTCATCGGAAAGCGACTCCGACAGCAGCGCCAGATGCGCGGGGACCGCCTTCACCAGGCCGAACCCGCCGCCGTCCCGCAGGACATCCGCCAGGCCCTCGACGTCGCCGGAGGCACCGACCACGACCGCCGCACCCGAGATCAGCGGCACCACGACACTGGTCACCGTCAGGTCGAACGCGATCGAGGAGTGCAGCGGAGATCCACCGCCTGCCGCCATGCCGTAGGCGTCAGCAGCCCAAGAGACGTAGTTCGCCAGACCTCCATGCGTGACCGCGACGCCCTTCGGCATCCCCGTCGAACCCGACGTGTAGATCACATACGCCAGACCGTCCGGACACACCTCGATCTCGGGAGCCGTCACCGGCTCCGCGCCCACCTGCATCACAGTCAGCGGATCATCCAGCAACACCATCCGGGCCGCTCCCGAAACGGGAAGATCCCCCGATGTCTCCTCATCGGTCAGCAGCAGGACCGCACCGCTGTCGGCCAGCATGAACGAGATCCGCTCCACCGGATACTGCGGATCGATCGGCACATAACCAGCACCCGCCTTCCAGACCGCGAGGAGCGCCGTCACCAGATCCCGACCCGCAGGCAAACAGAGCCCGACAACCGACTCAGCACCCACACCCTGACCCACCAGGAAACGGGCCAGCCGGGCAGAGGCCTCATCCAGCTCCCGATACGACACCTCGACACCCTCGGCGGCCACCGCGACCGCGTCCGGAACCTCCACCGCACGCGCCGCGAACAGCTCCACCGCGTTCCCCGGCGGAAGCTCGGCGGCCGTGTCGTTCCACTCCTCCAGCACCTGACGGCGCCGCGGAGCGTCGAGCAGATCGATGGCGTGCAGCCTGATCTCGACGGCCGCCAGGGCCGTCTCCAGTACCCGGCCGTACCAGTCCGCGATCCGTTCCGCGGTCGCCTCGTCGAACAGGCCCGCGTCGGCGGTGACGCTGCCCTGGAGCCCGGCCGGGTCGCCCTGGTCGTCGAACGTCTCGATGAGGGCGACATCCAGGTCGAAGCGGGCCGGGATGGCGGTGCCGTCGCCGGTGACCGACTCGCCGGTGACGGTCAGCCCGGGCAGTTCCGGGGTGCCGCGCTCGGCGTCGTGCAGGGTCAGCATGACCTGGTAGAGCGGGTGGCGGGCCAGTGAACGGGACGGCGCCAGCTCCTCCACCAGCCGCTCGAACGGCACGTCCTGGTGGGCCATGGCGCCGAGGCTGGCCTCCCTGACCCGCTCGAGCACCTCCCGGAACTCCGGGTCGCCGGACAGGTCGGTGCGGATGACCAGGGTGTTGATGAAGAAGCCGATGAGGTCGTTGAGCGCCTCGTCGGTGCGCCCTGCCACCGCGGTCCCGATCGGGATGTCGGTCCCGGCGCCGAGCCGCGACAGGGTGACCGCGAGCGCGGCCTGCAACGTCATGAAGACGGTCACGCCCTCTGCGCGGGAGACGTCCCGCAGCCGCCGGTGCGCCTCGGCCGGGATCCGCAGCGGCACCCGGTGGCCGCGGTGGGCCGACACCGCGGGGCGCGGCCGGTCCACGGGCAGGCTCAGTTCCTCCGGAGCCCCGGCGAGCGTCGTGAGCCAGTGGCGGACCTGCTTCGCCAGGACGCTGCCGGGATCGCTCTCGTCGCCCAGCAGGTCGCGCTGCCACAGTGCGTAGTCGGCGTACTGGACCGGGAGCGGCGCCCATTCCGGAGCCCCGCCCTGCCTGCGGGCGGTGTAGGCGGCGGACAGGTCGCGGGTCAGCGGGCCGCGCGACCAGCCGTCGCTGGCGATGTGGTGCAGGACCAGCAGCAGCGCGTGCGTCTCCGGGTCGACCCGGAACAGGGACGCGCGGATCGGGATCTCCGCGGACAGGTCGAAGGCGTGCCCGCCGGCCCGCCGGACCGCTGCGGTCAGGTCCTCGGTGGCGACGTCGGTGTACTCGACGTCCCAGTCCAGGCCTTCCGGGTCGAGGACACGCTGGCAGGGCTCGCCGTCGTCGGCGACCTCGAACACGGTCCTGAGCGGCTCGTGCCTGACGAGCAGGTCGCGGACCGCGGCGCGGAGCGCGTCGGCGTCCAGGTCGCCGGTGAGGCGCATCAGCAGGGACACGTTGTAGGTCGGGTCCGGGCCGTCCATCTGGGACAGGAACCACATCCGCCGCTGCTCGGAGGAGAGCGGCACCCGGTCCGGCCTGACCCCCGCGCGCAGGGCGATCCTGGACGGGTTCGTGCCGGTGCCCGTCAGGCGGGCCGCCAGCGCGGAGACGGTCGGGCTCTCGAACAGCATCCGGATCCGGACGTCGGCGCCGAGCCTCGCCCGGATCCGCGACAGGAGCCGGATCGCCAGCAGCGAGTGGCCGCCGAGGTCGAAGAAGTCGTCGTCCCTGCCGACGGAGTCGCGGCCGAGGACCTCGGCGAAGATCGCCGCGAGGGCCGTCTCGGTCTCGTTGGCGGGCTCGTCCGCGGCCTTGGTGGTGGCGGGCTCGCCGGGATCGGGCAGCGCCGCCCGGTCGAGCTTGCCGTTGGCCGTCAGGGGCAGGGCGTCCAGGGTGACGATCGCGGCGGGGACCATGTAGTCCGGCAGGCTCCCGGCCAGGTGGGAGCGCAGGTCCGCGACGGGTGCCGCGCTCTCCGCGGGCACCACGTAGGCGACCAGGCGCTCGTCCAGGGCGATCACCGCGGCCTGCGCCACCGACGGATGCCCGGCCAGGACCGACGCGATCTCACCGGGCTCGATCCGGTAGCCGCGCACCTTCACCTGGTCGTCGGCGCGACCGGCGAAGACGATCTGGCCATCGGCGGTCCATCTGGCCAGGTCACCGGTGCGGTACATCCGCTCGTTCGTCTCGAACGGGCAGGCCACGAAGCGCTGAGCGGTCAAGGCGGCCCGGCCCACATAGCCCCGGGCGAGCTGCGCGCCCGCGACATAGAGCTCACCGACCACGCCCGGCGCCACCGGAAGCAGCCCGTCATCGAGCACGTAGAGGCGGGTGTTGTCCACCGGGCGGCCGATCGTCACGGTGCCGCCGGTCAGCTCGGTCGTCGCCACACCGA
>NZ_BAAAUV010000031.1:0-78992 GCF_039534125.1 Actinocorallia longicatena
GTATCGGCGGGAAGTTCCTCCAGCCGGGTCTGGGTTTCGGTGGCGGCTGCCTGCCGAAGGACATCCGGGCCTTCGCCCACCGGGCCGAGGAGATCGGTGTCGGCCAGGCGGTGAGTTTCCTGCGCGAGGTCGACGCGATCAACCGCCGCCGCCGTTCCCGCACCGTCGACCTCGTCCGGGGCCTGCTCGGAGGCCGTCTCGACGGGGCCAAGGTCGCCTGCCTGGGTGCCGCGTTCAAGCCCAACAGCGACGACATCCGCGACGCCCCGGCTCTCGACGTGGCCCGCACGATGCACGGCCTGGGCGCCCACGTCCGCGTCTACGACCCGGAGGCCATGCCCAACGCCCGCCGCGCCTACCCCGAACTCCGCTACGGCACCAGCGCCCTCGACGTCGCCCAGGACGCCGACGTCGTCGTCCTCCTGACCGAGTGGTCGGAGTTCAAGGCCATCGACCCGGCCGCCATGTCCGAGGTCGTCACCCACAAGCGGATCGTCGACGGCCGCCACGCCCTCAACGCCGAGACCTGGCGCTCCGCCGGCTGGGAGTACCGGGCCCTCGGCCGCCACTGACCCGTGTTCCACCCACAGGCGTGACCTCCCACAGGCGTGACCCCACCGGCCGGGGTCACGCCTGTGGCATGTCCTGCGCGGGGGATGGGGTCAGTCGTCGCCGAAGAGCATGTCCAGGGTGAAGGCGACCACGGCGATGATGACGGCACCGACGACCGCCGTGGGCCAGAAGTCGTCGACGTGGAAGGGGATGTCGAGTTCTTCGGCGATGCGGCTGGTCAGGAGGAGGAGGGCGGCGTTCACGACCAGGCCGAACAGGCCCAGGGTGAGGACGTAGAACGCGCATCCGAAGGTCTTGATGATGGGCTTCAGGACGGCGTTGACGACGCCGAAGATGACCGCGACGGCCACCAGCGTCAGCGCCTTCTTGCCGCCGTCGTCGCCGGTCAGGGTGATGCCGTCGAGGAACCACGCGGCCGCGCCGAGGGCGACGGCGGTGATCGCGACCTTTATGAGGATCTTCACGACATGCATCGTGGCATGACGCGCGGCGCGGGCGCGTCATGCCACGAGATGAACTCCTCGCGCGGTATCTAGACCACGGGAAGGAGAAGCGCCGACGGACGGGCCGGATCGTGGAAGACCTCCTGGTCGGCGGCCACGAACTCCCGGGCGGTGCCGATCGGCTCGCCCGTGCCCGGATTGCTGGCGATCTTGGGATAGGCGCCGCTGGCGACATGGACGCGCAGCCGGTGGCCCTTCTTGAAGCGGTGGCCGACCGGCCACATGTCGAGCACGACCTGGCGGACCCCGTCGGCGTCCGGCGGGCAGTTCTCCTCGGTGAGCCGCAGCCCGCCCTCGCAGACGTTCTTGGACGTCCCGTCCGGCGCCACGTCGCACAGCCGGACCACGAAGTCGGTGTGGGTCCGTGAGGAGCGCACGAACAGCTCGGCCGCGACAGGCCCGATGACGTCCAGATCGTCCTTGAGCACCGGGGAGCTGAACACCAGCACGTCGGGACGTCGCTCGGCGGGCCTCTGGTCGACCGGGCGCCCGATCCCGAGGAGGGTCGGGCCGCCGAACGCGGGCGTCGGATCGGCCGGGTCGTACCGGTAGGAACCGGGCGCCGACCGGGGCGGGTTCGCCTGGTCGAGCCCGTAACCGGGCTGGAGGTGCCAGCGCTGCGGCGTCGCCCCGGGAATCGGCCAGTCGCCGTACTCGCGCCACTCGCCGGCGCCCGTCACGTACACCCGGACGGGATTGGCCCGCAGGCCCGAGTAGTCGTCGCGCAGGTGGGCCCGGAAGAACGCCAGCGCCTCCCGGACGGCCACCAGCCCGTGCCGCGGATCGGCGTGCCACCAGGGGCCGATCGTGAGCTGGGGGTGATGCCCCTGCTCCCGCATCGCCATGTAGTCCTTGACCAGCCAGGGCAGGAACACGTCGTACCAGCCGCCGACCATGGTCGCCGGGGGAAGCGACGGGGTGATCGCCGAGCTGTGCAGCCGCCCGTCCCAGAAGGGGTCCTCGGGATGTCCGTGCCCGGTCAGGAGCCGCTGGAAGAACGGCACGGAGCTGCCGGTCGTGAACGCGTCGAGCTCGCCCAGCGGCAGCCCCGCCCGGACCGCGCGGGCCGTGCGCCGCCGCATCCGGATCAGCTCGATCGGCTGCTCGATCTTGGAGGTGACCGACACCCAGCCGAGCGTCGACTCCAGCGCGAACGATCCGCCGATGTAGATCGCGTCCCGGAACTGCGAGGCCGTGACGCTCAGCGCCATCGCCCTGTGCTCGGGCCCGGACTCCGCGGCGATCGCCCACTGCGTGTGCCCCAGGTAGGAGGGCCCGTAGGTCGCGAAGGTGCCGTGGAACCACGGCTGCCTCTTCATCCACTCGACGGTCGTGAGCCCGTCGGCCTGCTCGTACAGCGGGTTGAACTCCCCGCCCGACCCGAAGGTCCCCCGGACGCTCTGCACCACGACCTGGTAGCCGAAGTAGGCGAACGGAAGCCCGTTGATCGCCCCCGTCACGCCCCGGCGGCCGTAGGGGGTCCGCACGAGGATCGTCGGGGGGCTCTCCACCCCCACGGGCACGTACCGGTCGGTCAGGAGCACGACCCCGTCGAGCATCTCGACGGGAACGTCCTTGATGTGGGACACCCGGTGCCTGGTTCTGGAGAGCCGCGGCAACCGGAGCCGGTCGGGCATGCGATCCGTCAGGGCCATGACGTCCTCCCTCGGTTCCCTGGTGTGATACCCGCTCGTTACCTACTGGTAACGGTAACCGGTTCTACCGCGGGGAGGGGCTCAGCCGCACCCGACATTCGTCACATCGTCGCTGTGGGCCGTCCCGCTTCCCGAAGCCAGCGCGAAGTGGTACGCCGAGCAGAAGTAGAAGGACAGGTTCCGCTGGACGGTCAGCTCGCGCCACCGCCCGGACTCGAAGTACCGGAAGGACGACCCGGTCAGGAGGGCGTCGGCGGACGGATCGTGCTTCAGGTACTTGGCCAGCCACGCCTGGGCGTAGGCGCTGGCGACCTTGCCGCCGTTCCGCGAGGCGGGCAGGAGGATCGGGAAGTCGGTGTAGTCGAGGTGGGTGGCCGCACGCTGCACGAAGACGGCGGCGTCCACGTCCGCGGTCCGCCAGGCCCGGTATCCCCTGTTGAGCTCGCGGGCGGGGTCGGGGGCCTGCTCGTGGGCCTCGGGGAAGAAGGAGTAGTCGGCCTGGAGCCCGAGCGCGGGCACGACCGGGCGGACCGGCCAGGCCTCGCTGCCGGACGACAGCTTGTCCAGCGCGATGATCGTCTGCACCCGGTCGTCCACACCCTGGAGATGGCTGATGGCCATCGCGCCCAGCGAATGCCCGGCCAGCGCCAGCCGGGTCGTCCGGCCGGGCGTCGCGGGATGGGGGTCGGGCGAGCGGTCGACCAGTTTCCACAGGGGGTTGAAGGCCTCACGCACGGGTGAGGAAGGTGTCGCGTAGAAGAAATCGATCGCGTCCGACGTGCCGTAGACGAAATTGGCGGCCTGCTGCGACGGCACCCCGGGGCAGTCCCCCGCCTCGTTCGGCGGCTTCGGCCCGGTGCCGCAGGAGGGCAGGAGCAGGTCGCCGATGTGCGGGAAGGTCTCGCTCTGGCCCTGGCCCTGCACGTCGAAGGTCAGCACCACGTAGCCGCGCTCGGCCAGGTCCTGGGCCAGCCAGGTGTACATCGGCCGCATCCCCTGGATCGACCCGGGCGTGATGACGACCGAGGGGAACGGCCCCTCGAGCCGTTCGCCGGTGTAGGGGTCGCGCGCGCCGGGCAGCGGGGCGTAGACCGTGCCGCGCAGCAGCGCCCCGTACCGGTTCTTGAAGGCGACCTCGGCCGACTGGCCGCGCCTGCCCGCCCAGTCCGCGCGCAGCGGGTCGCCCATCGCGGCGGGCGGCAGGAGCGTCTGGAGCGTGATCGCGGGCCGGTTCGGCCGGGACGCCTGCTCCATCCACGTGGTGAAGGTCACGGGCCCGAGCCGCGCCAGCGCCGCCATCAGGTAGAGCGGGTCGGTGAGCTGCCCGACGGTCCGCCCCCAGGCGTCCGCCTGATTGGTCTCGTCCCGCTTCTGGTACTCGGCCGACCCCGGGACGGGTGGCGCCGCGGCGACGGCCGGAGCCGAGAGAACCGACGCGATCACGCCGAGTGAGAGAAAGGGAGCGAGAAGTAGCCTGCGCATCTGCGGAAAGTAGCCCCGGACTGTGAGATGGTCCACTCACCTGACTGACAAAAGCCTCACGGTAACCAGTTCGGCCGCTCAAGAATTACTGAGGGGTAGCGACCCGGTCACCGTGGGGTAACGCAGGGCAGTTAGGGTGGAGTAGCAGAATCCGGGCGTCCCAGGAGAACCCTTGCTCTATCGCTTCATGCGACTCGTGGTACCTGTCGTGTTCAGAGTGCTGTTCAGAGTAAAGATCGAAGGACGAGAGAACATCCCGGCCACGGGCCCCCTGATCGTGGCCAGCAACCACCTGTCCTTCATCGACAGTTACGTGATCCCCATCACACTGCTTCCGTTGAAGGTCGTCTTCCTCGCCAAGGCCGAGTACTTCGACACCAAGGGCGTCAAGGGAGCGCTGAGCCGCTGGTTCTTCACCTCCATGGGGATGATCCCGGTGGAGCGCGGAGACGGGGCGTCGGCGATGGGCTCGCTGGAGCAGTCGGCGCGGATCGTCCAGGAGGGGCACGTCTTCGGGATCTACCCCGAGGGCACGCGCTCGCTGGACGGCAGGCTCTACCGGGGCCGCACCGGCGCCGGCTGGGTCGTCCTCAAGACCGGAGCGCGCGTCCTGCCCGTCGGGCTCATCGGCACCCCCGACCTCCAGCCCGTCGGCTCCCGGCTGCCCAAGATCGGCCAGCGGGTCGTCGTGCGGATCGGCGCGCCGCTGGAGTTCGGCCAGTACGCCGAGGACCCGCCCGGCAAGGCCCGCCGCGCCATCACCGACGAGATCATCGGCGCGATCCAGAAGCTCACCGGCCAGGACTACGCGGGCGAGTACAACGAGCCCAAGGCCGAAGCGAAGTAACCCGCGGCCGGCCCGCCCGGAGCCCGTCTCCCCGCTCCGGGCCGGCCGGCGCGGCGGTCAGAAACCGGTCGACCGGTCGGTGATGTTGACGCCCGAGTCCTGGGCGGCCTTCCTGGCCTGCTCGATGGCGGCGCCCGCACCGGCGATGGCCGAGGTGTCACCGCTCTTGAGGCCGTTGACGGCGCTCTGGATCGACTCCGTCACCTTGTCGAACGGCGCCTTCAGGTACTTGCAGAGCGTCGGGTCGGCGCTGACGAGCTTGCGCGCGGCGTTGAGCCGGTTCACGGTGAACAGGCCCGCGGCGGCGCCCTTGGCGATGGCGGTCTTGCGGCCGTCCGCGCCGGCCTTGAAGGTGCCCGCCTGGAAGGGCTTGTAGATCCACCGGTAGAACGTGCCGAACGCGAGGCCCATGTCCGCGGCGAAGCGGGTCTTGGCGAACGACTTGGTCGCCTTGGTCGGGCACGTGGAGGGCGACGCCGAGGCGGACCCCGTCGCGACGACCCCGGACGCGGTCGCCGAGGCCTGGCTTCCGGTCGAGACGACCTTGTCGCTGCTGCCGCAGCCGACGAGCGACACCGCGAGCAGCGGTACCACCAGCATTTTCCTGAGCATTCCGAATTCCCCCCCGAGAAAAGCAGTTGATCATCCCCTTACCCCGCCGCGTCGCCCTGATCACCAGCGAAAGCCGCAGTAAGGTCGTTTTTCATGGCGCTCAGGTGGCTTGCTCTTCCGGTCTTGGGGGTCTTTGTCGCGGGTTGTGCGGGTAACTCCCCGTCGCAGGCCGACTCCACCCCGCTGCCGACCGGAACGGCCGCCTCCGCCTACACCTCCGACCAGCTCCGCCAGGCGCTCCTGCCCGCCATCGCCACCTACGTCCGGGCCGGCGAGCCCGACTCCGGTCCCTACAACGGCCTCAAGGCCATCCGTAACTTCGCCCAGCTCCAGCAGCAGGTCGTCCTCGACAAGCCGAAGTGCGCCCAGGTGAACCAGGCCTTCGGCGACCAGAACGGGACGACCGCCGCGCCCGCCGCGCTCACCACCTTCGCCAGGGCCACCGGGCAGACCGTCACCGAGACGCTCGTGGCCGTCCCCGACGACGTCGCCAAGGAGGAGGTCGCCCGCCGGGTGGGCTCCCTGTGCCGGGTCTTCCGGACCAAGGTCGGCGACCAGTGGTCGACCCACCAGGTCGTGGAGAACACCCCGGACCGCCACCTGATCGCGGACGGCTCCAGGACTGTGGGCCTGGTCACGATGGGTGCCGAGCCTCCGCGCGGACAGCGCCGACCGGAAAAGGTCGCGATGTGGTTCGTCGTGTTCCGATCCAGGGGATACCTGGCGACGATCAGCGTTTACGGTCCGACGGCCACCCGCGCGGAGGCTGAAAGCATCGCCCGCAGCGCGTACGATCAGGCGGAACGAATTCTGCCGAAGTAGCCGAACTTCCACGGTCGGCGAGCGTCCAAACAAGAGCCGCCCCACGGTGGACGGACGGGTTGTAACCAAGCAGGAGGGATTACCGGGGAATGAGCGTGACCTACCGCGTACGTGGGGGACGGCAGCTGCACGGCACCGTGTTCATCCAGGGCGCCAAGAACTCGGCACTGCCGATGATCGGCGCCGCGCTGATGGCGGCCAAGGGCCGCACCGTGCTGCGCAACGTCCCGATCATCGAGGACGTCAAGCGCGCCGTCGAGCTCGCCCAGGCCATCGGCGCCAAGGCCGAGCTCCACGAGGCCGAGCGCACCCTGGTGATCGACGCCTCCCAGCTCACCAGCCCGGTCCTCCCGGCCGAGATCGCCGCCCGGTTCCGCGGCTCGTTCCTCTTCGTCCCGGCGCTGCTGCACCGGCTCGGCGAGGCCGTGATCGAGGGCGTCGGCGGCTGCAACCTCGGCAGCCGCAACCTCGACTTCCACTACAACGGCTTCAAGCGCATGGGCGCGACGGTCACCGAGCACGGGATGGAGGCCGACGACGGCTACATCCACGTCAAGGTCGGCCAGCTCCAGGGCGGCACCCTCTACTGTGACACCCCGTCGCACACGGGCACCGAGAACCTGGTCATGGCGGGTGCGCTGGCCCACGGCCAGACCCTGATCAAGAACGCCGCGCTGGAGCCCGAGGTCCTCGACAACATCGACTTCCTCCAGCGCATGGGCGCCCGGATCACCGGCGGCGGCACCGGCTTCATCCGCGTCGACGGCGTCGAGGAGCTGTGCGGCATCGAGCACACCGTCATGCCGGACCGGATCGACGCCGGCGTCCTGGTGATGGCCGCGGCGATCACCGGTGGCGAGGTCAGCCTGGTCGGCGCGGACGTCGAGCACCTGGGCGTCGCGGTCGACAAGCTCGAGCAGATGGGCGTGGAGTTCCACCAGCAGGGCGCGGTCCTCCAGGTGAAGCGCGAGAAGCCGCTGCGGCCGATCAACATCATCACCGACGAGTACCCCGGCTTCGCGACCGACCTCCAGTCGCCGATCATGGCGCTGGCCACCCAGGCCGAGGGCGAGTCCTACATCTACGAGCGCATCTTCGACGCCAGGTTCCAGCTGGCGGGGGAGCTCGAGAGCATGGGCGCGTCCATCGAGCTGACCGGCAGCCAGCGAGCGCTGGTGCACGGCCCGACCAAGCTGCGCGGAGCCAAGACCGTCGCCCACGACCTGCGTTCCGGTGCGGCCCTCGTGCTCGCCGGGCTGGTCGCCGAGGGGGAGACCGAGATCAGCTCGGCCTACTTCATCGACCGCGGCCACTCGAACTTCGCCGAGCGTCTCAACGCGCTGGGTGCCGAGGTCGAGCGCGACGAGAGCTGACCTGGGAGGCGCCCCTTCGGGGCCTTCCGTAAACCTGTACATGCCCGGCCACTTTCGGTCACCGCAGATCCAGGTTACAAACCCATAGAAGTCCTTCACAGCCCATGATCCGGCCCTTTAGGGTGCGAGTTCATGGGCTGTGAGTGCTGACCGGAACGTGGCCTGATGGTGAGGATTTTCTGTCCAACCCTGTCCTTAGGTTACTTTTTCGCCGCACTCTTGATTCGGTTTCGCGTCAGAGAGTCACATTCACCGGCATAGGCGCGATCGCGTGTTGAGGATGACTCGACAAGGGCAACGCGGGCGGGCCGAAAGGCAGGGGCGGAAAAGCCATGACTGGACCACGGACGGGGTCGGTGACACCGGACCTGACGATCGGCGTCGTCGGGCCGCACGATCTCGTCGAACGGGTCATGCTGATGGGCCATGGGCCCACTCCGGTGCCGAGCCGCCTGGTGGCGGCGGCGTACCGGGACGAGCAAGAGGCCGCGGACAAGGTGGTCAGGCTGGGTTCGGGCGTGGATGTCTGCCTGTTCGCCAGTCCTGTCCCCTATGACTTCGCACGGAAGGCCGGCGTCCTGACGATGCCGGCCACCTATGTGCCGCTGAACGGGGCCGCGCTGCAGGGGGCACTGCTGCGCGCCGCGCTCGACGAGCGGTTCGACCCGGCGCGGGTCAGCATCGACGTGCTGGCGCGGGGCGAGGTCGAGGAGGCCTACGCCGAGATCGGCATGAGCACTGACCAGGTACATCTACGAGAGGAAGTGGCGGGCCCGGGTACTCTCGCGGCCTTCCACGAGCGGCTGTGGCGGCGCGGTCTGACGACCGTCGCGCTGACGTGCGTGCACGCCACCGCCGAGCGGATGGAGCTCGCGGGCGTCCCGACGCTGCGGATCCGGCCGACCGGGGCGGCGATCCGGAGCGCGCTGCAGACCGCGGCGCTGCTCGGGGCGCACCACCGGCTGGAGGAGTCGCAGCTGGTGGTGGTGCTGGTGGACGTTCCGACGCTGCGGGAGTCGCCGCGCCGGGTCACCCCCCGGTACTGGCGCGAGGAGCTGAAGCTGGCGCTGCACCGGGTCCTCCTGCAGGAGGCGCACCGGATGAACGCCAGCGTCTGGCCGCTCGACGACCACAGCTATCTGGTGACGGCCACGCGCGGTTCGGTCGCGTCCGGCACGGAGGGGTTCAGGACCCCGCCGTTCGTCGAGCGGGTCCGTGAGGAGCTCGGTCTCGCCGTCGAGGTCGGGATCGGGATGGGCCGCACCGCGCAGGAGGCCGAGACGCACGCGCGGGCCGCGCTCGCCCGTTCGCAGACCTCGCAGCGGGCCCAGGGCTTCGCGCTCGACCGGGACGGCCGGGCGCTGGTGCCCGCGCCGCGCACCCCGCCGCGGGGTTCGCAGCCGGTCAAGCCGAAGGGGCTGGAGATCCTCGCCAGGCTGGCCGACCGGCTGGGCGACCAGAGCGAGTCCGGGGCTCCGCTCATCGTCGACGCGGAGAACGCCGGGCGCATGCTGGGTGTGACTCCGCGCACAGCGCGCAGGCTGCTCCGCACCCTCGTCGAGGAGGGTCTCGCGTGGCCGCTTCCGCCCAACCGCACCCCCCAGCCTGGGCGTCCTCGCCAGCTCTACCGGCTGATCGTCGAGAAGCTCGGACCGGCCAAGACCGGCTGAATCCCAGAAGCCGGGAATCGTAACAATAAAGCGGTAATGTTCCGCCAACCACCGCACAACGGCGTGCGTCTCATGGCTGAGAAACAGCGTGGCTGGAAGGACTTGGCGTGGACAGCACTTGGACGGTACCCGGCTACCGCCATGTAAGGGACCTGGGCGCGGGCGCGTCGGGGCGCGTGGTGATGGCCGAGCACGTCGACTCGGGAATCCAGGTCGCGATCAAGTACCTTTCCGCCGACCTGTTCATGGATCCCGAGTTCGTCGGCCGTTTCCGTGAAGAGGCCAGGCTGCTCGCCGCGCTCGAGGACCCGAACCTCGTGCAGTTCTTCGAGTACGTCGAGACGGGCGCCGACGCCGCGATCGTCATGGAGCTCATCAACGGCGTCAGCCTCTCGCAGATGCTCGCCGACGCCGGAGCGCTGAGCCCCGAGGCCTCGCTGGCCGTCCTGAAGGGCTCGCTGCTCGGACTCGCCGCCGCGCACGCCAACCGGATCGTCCATCGCGACTACAAGCCGGGCAACGTCCTCGTCGACGGCGAGGGCAACAGCATGCTCGCCGACTTCGGCATCGCCGTGCGGGCGGGGATGGACGTCCAGGCCGCCGGGACGCCCGCCTACATGCCGCCGGAGCAGTGGTCGGGATCCCCGGTCACCCCCGCAGCCGACGTGTACGCCGCGACCGCGGTCGCCTACGAGTGCATGACCGGGGCCCGGCCCTACGCGGCCAAGACGCTGCCGGAGCTCGCGGCCGCGCACCAGTCGCAGCCCGTCCCGATCGAGAACGTGCCCGAGCCGATCCGGCCGCTGATCGCCGCCGGGCTCGCCAAGGACCTGTCCGAGCGCCCGCAGACCGCCGACGCGCTGCTGTGGGAGCTCGAGACCATCGCCGGTGCCGTCTACGGAGAGGGCTGGGAGGAGCGCGGCCGGTCGCACCTGAAGGAGCGGGCCCTCGCGCTGCTGCTGCTGTTCCCGCTGGGAGCGCCGCTGGCCGACGCCGTGAGCGATGTCGCCTCGACGGTCCTGCAGCCGTCCGTGCCGAAGGCCCCGCAGGCCGCCAAGGCGGCGCCGAAGCTCGGGCTGCTGCTCGCGGCCGGTGCCGCGGTCGTCGCGCTGTTCGGCAGCGGCGCGTTCGTCCTGGTCAACACCTCCGACAGCAAGGCGATCCCGCAGGCAGCGCCGCTGACGACCCCCAAGCCGGACAGCACGGTCGGCGGCGAGACCCCGACCGGCACCCCGACGACTCCGGCCAAGCCCGGTGACGACCCGGATCCGGCCGTCCCGGTCACCGACCCGTCGACCACGCCGCTTCCGTCGGCGAGCCCGTCGACCTCCGCGAGCCCGTCGGAGTCGGCCACCCCGGGGCCGGACGAGGACGGGACGATGACCCCGACCCCCGGCCCGACGCCCAAGCCGACCACTCCCAAGCCGACCCCGACGCCGACCCCCACCCCGACGGTGACCGAGGAGCCCGAGCCCGAACCGGAGCCCGAGCCCGTCCCGGTCCAGGTCGCCGGGCTCGGCGTCAGCGTCTCGGACGCCGGGGCGAACCTCACCGTCACCGTCACCGTGCGGGTCACCGGCGACAGCGGCACCACCTCCGTCACGGTCTACGGGCTGCGGAACGGCCGCCGCGTCGGCAGCCGGGTCATCGGCAACATCAAGGCCAGCGGCACCTACACGGTCTCCTTCGCCGGGATCTTCGGCACGGGCAACTGCGACAAGGGCAGCGCGTCGGCCAACGGAGACGGGGTCAGCGCCGCCAGCGGCACGGTCACCGGATCCTGCGTCCGGTGACCTCGCCGGAGGACCGCACCCACCGGGACCCCGGGCCGGGTGAGACCCACCTCGACGCGGGGGAGACCTTCCGGGACGTCCCCGCCGACGCCACCCGGCACGAGCCGCGCGCCGCCTCCTACGGCAACGCCGCGTTCCCGCCGCCGGAGGCCGCCGACGAGGAGATCAGGCTCCGCTTCGGCGCCGGACCCGCCGCGCCGAAGGTCTGGCAGCCCACACCGCGGCCGCGCCGGCGCAGGTCCCGGGTGATGCCGTTCGTGAGCATCGCCGTCTCCGCCGCGATCATCGGCGGGGTGGCCTGGTACCTCCTCGGCACCCGCGGCGACCTCGCCGTGTCGGCCGTCCGGGTGCAGGCGCCCGCGGGGGTGCTGCGCTGCGACGGCAAGACCTCCTCGCGCAAGATCAGGGTCGTCGCGACGGTCACGCTCAACGGCAGGCCGGGGCTGCTGACCTACCGCTGGACCCAGAGTGACTCCAGGCCGCAGGAGCCCGTCCAGGTGCGGATCGCCCGCGGCGAGAAATCCCGTGACCTGCCGCTGGACTGGACCGTCTCCGGAGCCGGCCGGGCCGAGCGCACCGCGACGTTCGAGGTCCTGTCCCCCGGCACCCTGCGCAGCCACGCGACCTTCCGCTACTCCTGCTCCTGACCCCGCGCGGGCCGGATCCGGTGGGTGTACCGGAAGAGGTCGTCCGGATCGTGGACGGCCTTCAGCTCCCGCAGCCGGGCGAAGTCGGCGGGGGAGAAGGCCCGCTCGACGTTCCGCTCGGTCGCGTTCTCCCCGTAGAGGAAGTTCAGGTGGACGCCCACCGTCTCCGGGGCCAGCACGTCCAGGAAGCGGGCGTGGACGGGCCCGAGGCGGGCCTGCGAGATCATCGAGAAGAAGTAGGCGGCGTCGCGGTGGCCGACCGGATTGTCCGCAGGGACGCTCAGCGCCCCGCCGAGATGGCGGATCTCCATCACGGCCGGATCGGGGGAGCCGGGGCCGATCAGCGCCAGGACGTCACGGATCATCGTGGGCGTCAGATCGCGGAGGACGGCGTGGCTGCCGTGGTAGGCCATCGGGAACGGCGGATCGTTGTGGATGGTGGCCGAATCGGTGTAGGGGAGCACCCGCAGGGTGTCCACCAGGCGCGGCAGGGCGCGCAGCGGGGCGACGAGCTCCTCCCCCTCCTCCGCCGGGCCGGTGAACGCGATGCGGACATGGGCGGCATGACGGCCGCGCAGGGGCTCCGGGACGCCCGGAACGTCCGGGAACGGGACCAGCGCGACGGACGAGGTCATCGCGTCCGGCAGGGCGCGGCTCCACTCCAGGTAGGTCCCCAGGACCTCGGGGACGTCCCCGGCGTCGTAGTAGAGGGCGCCGCCGAACAGCTCCGCCACCGGGACCAGCCCCACCTCGATCGCGGTGGCCACGCCGAACGCGCCGCGACCGCCGGACAGGGCCCAGAACAGGTCGTCGCCGGGGCGGACCGTGCGGAGCGCGCCGTCGGCCGTCACGACCTCGACGGAGCGCAGATGATCGGCGGCGAAGCCGTAGGCACGGGCCAGCAGGCCGATGCCGCCGCCGAGGGTGTAGGAGACCGCGCCGACGTGCGGGGTGCTGCCGCTGAGCGGTGCGAGACCGTGCTCGCCGGCCGCCTCGACGACCGCGCCCCAGCGGGTGCCCGCCTCGATCCGGGCGGTCCGCGCCACCGGGTCGATCCGGACCCCGTCCATGCGGCGGGTCAGGATCAGCACGCCGCCGTCGGAGCCGATCGGCATCCCGTGCCCGGTGTTCTGAACGGCGACGCCGTGACCGTGGGCGGCGGCATGGCGGACGGCCTCCCGGACGTCCCGGATGCTCGCGGCGTCGACGATGAGGCCGGGCCTGTGCCCGTGCGAGAGCTGGAAGCCGATCCGGGCCTCGTCGTATCCGTCGTCGGTCGGAAGGATCTTCGTCAGGTTCTCCATGCCTCCAGCCTCGTCGCCCGTGCTCCATACGTCCAAGAGCTGGATCTTCTGAGGGCTAGAATCCGTGGTTATGGAGCTACGGCATCTGCGCTACCTGGTCGCGGTCGTCGACGAGGGCGGGTTCACCCGGGCCGCCGAGGCCCTTCATGTCGCCCAGCCGGGGATCAGCTCCCAGCTCAGGCAGCTGGAGCGGGAGCTCGGCCAGCCGCTGCTCGACCGTTCGGGAGGCAGCGTCACCCTGACGGCCGCGGGCGAGGCCGTCCTGCCCTACGCCCGCGCCGCCCTGGCCGCCGCGGCGGGCGTCCGGGAGGCGATCGACGAGCTGACGGGGCTCATGACCGGCCAGCTGGCGATCGGCACCGTGGCCTCCTTCTCCTCCCCCGCCTTCGGCCTGCCGCGCCTGATCGCCGACTTCCACCTCGACCATCCCGGCATCGACCTGACCCTCACCGAGTCCCCCACCGACCCCCTCCTGGACGCCCTGCGGTCGGGCCGCGTCGACGTCGCCTTCCTGGGCCTGCGGACCGTCCCGCCGCACGGCCTGTCGACCGAGGTCCTCTGGACCGACGAGGTCGTCGCCGCGGGCCCCGGCCTCCCGGAGAGGATCACCGTCGCGGGTCTCGCCGATCGTGCCGTCTACACCTTCCCGACCTGGACCAGCATCCGGATCGCCTTCGACGAGGCCTGCGAACGGGCCGCCTTCCATCCGCGCGTGGCCTTCGAGACCACCGCCCCGCCGATCCTCGTCGACCTCGCGGCCCGGGCCGACGGGGTGGCCGTCCTGCCCTCCTCGGCGGTCCCGGGCCACACCTCCTTCGATCCGCCGCTGTACAGCCGGGTCGCCATGGCCTGGCGCTCCGACGTGCCCGTCAGCCCGGCCGCCCGCGCCTTCCTGGCCCACACGCGCAAGGCGGCCGGGATCTGAGCCGTTCGGGCTCTGTCCGAGTCACCGCGATCTGAGTCAGTCGGGGGTGGTCACGCGGGCCAGGAGGATGCCGCCCACGAGGAGGGCGAGGGCGGCGAGGCGCCCGGTGGTCAGCGGGTCCTTCTGGACGGCGGCGCCGAGGGCGATCGCCCCGACGGCGCCGATGCCGGTGAAGACCGCGTAGGCGGTGCCGACCGGCAGGGAGCGCATCGCCAGCGACAGCAGCCAGACCGAGACGGCGGCCAGCACGAAGCAGACCAGCGTGGGCAGCGGGCGGGTGAAGCCCTCGGTCGGCTTGATCGACTGAGAGAAGCCGATCTCCACGAGCCCGGCGAGGGCCAGCAGCAGCCAGTTCACGCCTTCTCCTCCGCCAGGGCCCGGATCCGGGCGAGCGCTCCGGCGAACGACGCCTCCTGGTCGGCGACGTGCCGTCCGAGCAGGGGATCGACCAGCGCGTTGCTCCACTCCGCGTGGACGAACGTGACGTCCTCGATGAAGAAGTGACCGGCGAAGAAGTCCCGCAGGTAGCTCTCCTGGTGGTCGAACGGGGCCTTGGGGGCGCCCGGCAGATAGGAGCCGCCGCGGGCGCTCGCGACCACGATGGAGCGTCCGGCGAGGGAGACCTTGGGGAAGGTCACCTGGTCGAGCCAGGCCTTCAGGGCCGAGGGGACCGAGTAGTTGTACATGGGCGTCCCGATCAGGAGGACGTCGGCGGAGATCAACTCGTTCAGCAGCGGCTCGACGACGTTCCAGGCGGCCCGCTCGGCGTCGGTCGTGACGGCCTCCGCCAGCCGTTCCGGCTCGGTGATCCCCAGCCTGAGGACGGTGTCGCAGATCCGCGTCCAGTCCTCGCCGATGTGCGGAACCGGTTGCGCCGCGAGGTCCCGGTAGGTGTAGCCCGCGTCCGGGGCGGTGGCCCGCCAGGTCTCGGCGAAGGCCGCCGAGAGCCTTCGGGAGAACGAGCCGCGACGGGCCCCGGAGTCGAGATGCAGAAGCCGCATGGAAGAACCCTCCTCAATAAGCGGACATCGTGTCCACTTGAGACGACAGGGCTAACCGGACAGTGCGTCCACATATTCCGCTACCGTGGGGACGGTGAGAGCCGACGCCGAACGCAACCGCGCCCGCATCCTCGAGGCGGCCGCACGGCTGTTCGCCGACCACGGCGCCCCCGACGTCACCATGGACGACATCGCCAAGGCCGCGGGCGTCGGCCGCGGCACCCTCTACCGCCGCTACCCCGACCGCGCCGCCATCGCCACCGCGCTCCTCGACGAGCACGAGCGCGTCCTCCAGTCGGCCCTCATGAGCGGCCCCCCGCCGCTGGGCCCCGGAGCGCCGCCCGCCGACCGCCTGGCGGCCTTCTACGAGGCGATGATCGGCCTGCTGTCCGCCCACGCCCATCTGGTCCTCGCCACCGAGACGGGCCACTCCCGCTTCACCACGGGCGCCTACTCCTTCTGGCGCGTCCACCTCGCGACCCTCGGCGTGACCCCCGCCCGCCTCGACGTCCTCCTCGCCCCCCTGGCCCCGGACGTCTACACCTTCCAGCGCTCCCAGGGCCTCACCGACGCCGACATCGTCGAGTCCCTCAGGACCCTGGCCCGCGCCGTTCTCTGAGGAGCTCCGGGTTCCGGAGGCGCCCGGCGCGGATCACGGGGTGTGGGCGAAGGTGCGGCGGTAGGCGTGGGGGGAGACGCCCAGGGCGGTGTGGAGGTGCTGGCGGAGGCTGGCGGCCGTGCCGAAGCCCGCGGTGCGGGCGACGCGGTCGACGGGGTGGTCGGTGGTCTCGAGGAGATGGCGGGCGAGGTCCATGCGCTGGGCGGCGAGCCACCGGCCGGGGCTGACGCCCGTCTCCGCGCGGAAGCGGCGGGTGAACGTGCGGCGGCTCATGCCCGCGTGCCCGGCCAGGTCGTCGAGCTGGAGGGGCTCGTGCAGACGGGTCAGGGCCCAGGCCCGGGTGGGGGCCGTCCCGGTGTCGGCCGGGGCGGGCACGGGACGCTCCACGTACTGCGCCTGGCCGCCCTCCCGCCAGGGCGGGACGACGCACCGGCGGGCCACCTGGTTGGCGACGGCGCTGCCGTGGTCGCGGCGGACCAGATGGAGGCAGAGGTCCACGCCCGCCGCGGCCCCGGCCGAGGTGAGGACCCGTCCGGCGTCGACGAAGAGCACCTCGGCGTCGACCCTGATCCGGGGATACAGGCGCTGGAAGCGGGCGGCGTGCCGCCAGTGGGTCGTCGCCTCGCGGCCGTCGAGGAGGCCGGCGGCGGCCAGGACGTAGGAGGCGATGCAGATCGAGACGATCCTCGTCTCCGGGCGGATCAGGGCCAGGGCGCGGCGCAGGTCGGCGGGCATGCGCTCCGCGTCGGTGATCTCCGTGTACTCCTCCGCGGCCGGGATCACCACGGTGTCGGCGGTCGCCAGGACCGCCAGATCGTGGTCGGGAAGGACCGCGAAGTCGGCGGTGGTCCGCACCGGACGGCCGCCGGGAGAGCACGTGATCACCTCGTACAGCGGACGGTCGGCGGCGTCCGTGGCGGCTCCGAACAGCCGGGACGCCAGGCTGAGCTCGAACGGGATCACGCCGTCGAGGGCGAGGACCACGACCCTGTGCATGGCCCGATTGTTGCACAGCTTGGCCTTCGGGTCACTGTCATCCCAGGTCGGAGGGCGTCAGGCTGGGTACATGACGAAGATGAGAGCGATCAGCCAGAACGTCTACGGCGGCCCCGAGGTGCTGGAGGAGGTCGAGCTGGACCGGCCGGTGCCCGGGCCGTCCGAGGTCCTGGTGCGGGTCCGCGCCGCGGGAATGAACCCGACGGACTGGAAGCACCGGCGGTTCGCGGGGTTCCTCGACCGGCTTCCGCTGGTCCTCGGCTGGGACGTCTCCGGCGTCGTCGAGGCGGTCGGGATCGGGGTGACGCTCCACGCGCCCGGCGACGAGGTCTTCGGGATGCTGCCCTATCCGCACGGCTCAGGCGCGTTCGCCGAGTTCGTGGTCGCCCCGGCCCGCGCGCTGGTCGCCAAGCCGGAGAACGTCGACCACACGCAGGCGGCGGCCGTCCCGCTGGCCGCCCTGACGGCTTGGCAGGTCCTCGTGGACGCCGCCGGGGTCCGGCCCGGCCAGCGGGTCCTGATCCACGCTGCGGCGGGCGGGGTCGGGCATCTGGCCGTCCAGATCGCCAAGCACCGCGGCGCCCACGTGATCGGCACCGCCAGCGCGCCCAAGCACGCCCTGCTGCGCGAGCTCGGCGCCGACGAGACGATCGACTACCGGACCGGGGACTTCACGAAGATCGACCCTGTCGACCTGGTCTTCGACACCCAGGGCGGGGACACCGCGGTCCGCTCCCTGGACGTCCTGAAGCCCGGCGGGCGGCTCATCAGCATCGCCCTCGGCACCTTTCCCAAGGATCTTCCGGGCAGGGCCGCCGCCAGGGACGTCATCGCCCACGCCCTCCTCGTCGAGCACGACCAGGAGGGCATGCGCGCGGTCGCCGGCCTCGTGGCCTCCGGCGCGCTCCGCCCGGTCATCGAGACCGTCCTCCCCCTGGCCGACGCCGCCAAGGGTCACGAGCTCGGCGACACCGACCACGTCACCGGCAAGATCGTCCTGACCGTTCCCTAATCGAGGACGACCCGGGCGAGGACGCGGAAGGGGAAGCCGAGGATCTGGAGGACGCTCCAGGACGCCTCGGCGGTCTCGACGGCGTCGACGGCGACGTCGGCGGCGAACTCGGCGCGGCGGCGGTTCTTCCGGTGCTTCCTGCTGCGGTGCTTCATATCGGGTGAGATGCGCCCGAAGGGCCGATGGTTCCCGTCAGGAGCGGTGCGGGTAGGCGGCGGCCACCTGGAGGAAGACGTCGTTGTCGGCGGGGTCGGCGATGGAGACGCGGACCCCGTCGGTGGCGAAGGGGCGGACCGAGACCCCGGCGGCGGCGCAGTGGGCGGCGAAGTCGGCCGAGCGGTCGCCGAGCCGGATCCACACGAAGTTCGCCTGGGTGTCCGGGACGGTCCAGCCCTGGCCGCGCAGCTCCTCGACGACCCGGCCCCGCTCCGCGACGATCACCGCGACGCGCTCCAGAAGCTCGTCCTCGTGGCGCAGCGAGGCGACGGCCGCGGCCTGGGCGAGGCTGTTCACGCTGAAGGGCAGGTAGACCTTGCGCATGGCCTGCGCGACGGCCGGATGCCCGACCAGGAAGCCCACGCGCAGCCCGGCGAGCCCGTAGGCCTTGGAGAAGGTCCGCAGGACGCACACGTTCGGCCGGTCGCCGTAGAGCGTCAGGCCGTCCGGGACGTCCTCGTCGCGGATGTACTCGCGGTAGGCCTCGTCGAGCACGACCAGGACGTGCGGCGGCACCGCGTCGAGGAAGGCCGTCAGCTCGTCGCGCCGGACGACCTCGCCGGTCGGGTTGTTCGGGTTGCAGACGATCACCATCCGGGTGGCCGGGGTGATCGCGGCGAGCATCGCGTCGAGATCGTGGGTCTCGTCGTCCTTCAGCGGGACGGGCACGGCCGTCGCCCCGCACAGGTCGGCGAACTGCGGGTAGGCCTCGAACGAGCGCCAGGCGAAGATGATCTCGACGCCGGGCTCGGACACCGCCGCGAACAGGTGCTGGGTGAGCACGACCGAGCCGCAGCCGACGGCGATGTGGTCCTCGGGCACCCCGTGCCGCAGCGACAGCTCGGCGATGAGCTCGGTGCAGCCGTTGTCGGGGTAGCGGTTGATCGTCAGCGCGGCCTCGCCGATCGCCTCGATCACGGACGGCAGCGGCGCGCCGGGGGACTCGTTGGAGGAGAGCTTGAACGACCGTCCGTCGGGCGAGAGCACGGTCTTACCGGGCTTGTAGGCCTCGAACCGCTCCAGGACCGAACGGAATCGCACGCTCATTCACTGCCTCCTCATCGAGTGTCGCGAACACACCTTATGTGTTGGGTCGCAGCATCGGAGGATGCAGCTGCTCGGCGCTCCCCCGCCGGAAGAGCTGGGCCGGACGCCCCCCGTCCCGGGTGGTGGTGTCGCCGGTCGGCACCAGGAACCGGTCGGCGCCGGTGACCTTGCGGTGGAAGTTCCGCGGGTCCAGCGCGGTGCCCCAGACGATCTCATAGACCCGCCGCAGCTCCGCGACGGTGAACGCGGGCGGGCAGAACGCGGCCGCCAGCGAGGTGTACTCCAGCTTGGCCCGCGCCCGCTCGACCCCCTCGCGCAGGATCCGCCGGTGGTCGAAGGCGTTCTCCTCCCGCTCGAAAAGGACGTCCACGGGCTTCCACAGCACCTGCGCACGCGACGACGCCGGCAGGTTCGGCGCCAGCCCCAGATAGGTGACGCTGACGACGCGCTGCCGCGGGTCGCGGTCGGGATACCCGAACGTCGAGAGCTGTTCGAGATGGATCCGGACGTCCGCGAGCCCCGCCCGCTCGTCCATCAGCCGGACGGCCGCCACCGGCAGGTCCTCGTCGAGCTGGATGAACCCGCCCGGCAGCGACCAGCAGCCGAGGTAGGGATCACGGTCGCGCTTCCAGGTCAGGGCGCAGAGCCGCTGTTCGCGCACGGTGAGGACGACGAGGTCGACGGTGAGGGCGACCCTGGGCACTGACATGGCACTGAACCTATCCCGTCCGGCCGGGCCGGTGGCCGCTACAGCCAGGTACGGCCGGTGATGCGCTCGTAGGCCTCGACGTACTTGGCGCGGGTCCGCTCGATGACGTCCGCGGGGAGGCCGGGAGGGGCCTCGCCGGACGAACGGTCCCAGCCGGACTCGGCGGAGACCAGCCAGTCGCGGACGTACTGCTTGTCGAAGGACGGCTGGCCGTGGCCCGGTTCCCAGAGGTCGGCGGGCCAGAACCGGGAGGAGTCGGGGGTGAGGATCTCGTCGCCGAGGGTCAGGACCCCGTCGGCGAACCCGACCTCGATCTTGGTGTCGGCGACGATCACACCGCGTTCCAGGGCGAGCTCGGCGCCGCGCCGGTAGACCTCGAGGGTCAGGTCGCGCAGGCGGGCCGCGGTCTCGGCGCCCACGGCCTTCTCGACCTCGGCGAAGGTCATCGGCTCGTCGTGGTCGCCGACGGCGGCCTTGGTCGTCGGGGTGAAGATCGGCTCGGGCAGGCGGGAGCCGTCCACGAGGCCCTCGGGCAGCTCGACCCCGCACACCGAGCCGGTCCTGCGGTACTCGGCGAGCCCGCCGCCGGTCAGGTAGCCGCGCGCCACGCACTCCACCGGGACCATGTCGAGCTTCTTCGCGACCACGGACCGCCCGGCCCACCCGGCCGGCGCCCCGTCGGGCAGCGCGGTGCCGATCACGTGGTTGGGGGCCACGTCGGCGAGCTTGTCGAACCACCACAGCGAGAGCTGGGTGAGGATGGCGCCCTTGTCCGGGATCGGGGTGTCGAGCACATAGTCGTAGGCCGACATGGTGTCCCGCGCGACGAGCAGCAGCTCGCCTCCCGGCAGTTCGTACAGATCGCGAACCTTGCCGCTGTGCAGGTGCTTCACGCCGCCACTCCAGGATGCTCGATCGACAGGGGCCGTCAGGCCAGGACCGTCACGGATTCGCCCAGGTGAAGGGTACCGGTCGTGCGCGGGACGGCGTTCTGGCCGAACATGATCTGCCGGTCGCCCTCGTAGACCTGGGCGCGGTAGCCGGCGAGGGTCCGCAGCGGCTCCCGGCCCTTGACGCCCGTGGCCTGGTCGACGGTGGTCAGCACACAGCGTCCGCAGGGCTTGACGACGTCCAGCTCGACCTCGCCGATCCGGATCCGCCGCACGCCGTCCTCGCCGAACGGGCCGAGCCCGCTGAGCACGAGGTTCGGCCGGAAACGGTTCATCGGCAGGGCGTCCTCACCGCGTTCGGCCAGCCGGTCGTTGAGATCGTCCAGGGACTCCTGGGAGATCACCAGGACGGGGTAGCCGTCGGCGAAGGCCGTCTGGCCGCCCGAGCCGGTGGGGCGGTGGCCGGTGAAGCGGACCAGGCGGCACTTGAGGTCGAGGAAGGCGGAGAACCAGGTCGCGGCCTCCTCGCCCTGGTCGATGGCCGTGACCGGGTCCTTCCACACACTGGTCTCGATCAGCGGTCCGTCGTCCACAGGCCTGTGGACGAGGTCGCCGACCGTCAGGAGACGGCCGTCGTAGCCGACGTCCAGCAGGGCCATCCGGGGATGGGCCCGCTGGGTCAGCATGGTCCCGTCGGAGTCGATCAGCATGAACTCCCGGTCGTGCCGGAAGCCCAGCGGGGTCACCTCGGCCGAGGACAGCGCCGTCCCCGACCCGCTCTTGATCGGGTAGACGTTCAGCCCGGTAACCGTGGTCATCGTCCGATTGTCGCAGCCGTCACAGCCAGCCGTTGCGCCGGAAGCCCCGGTACAGCATGGTGCAGCCGATCGCGATCACGCCGAGCACCACGTAGTAGCTGCCGGTCCAGCGCAGCTCGGGCATGTAGTCGAAGTTCATGCCGTAGATGCCCGCGATCGCCGTCGGGAGCATCAGGATGGCGCCCCAGGCGGAGATCTTGCGCATGTCCTTGTTGTCGCCGACCGTCACCTGCGTCATGTGCGCCTGGAGGATCGGGTTGAGGAGCTCGTCGCAGGCGTCGACCTGCTCGCGGACGCGCGTCAGGTGGTCCTCGACGTCCCGCAGGTACTCGCGGATCTCGGTCGGCACCATCCGCCGGTTGCACAGGGTGCGCAGCGGCCCCGACAGCGGCCCGACGGCCCGCTTGAGCTGGATCGTCTCGCGCTTGAGCCGGTAGATGCGGCTGGCGTCGTCGGTCCGCTCGGAGGAGAACACCGACTCCTCGACCTCGTCGACGTCCTCCTGGACGGCCTCGGCCACCCGCAGGTACTCGTCGACGACCCGGTCGGCCACCGCGTGCAGGACGCTGGTCGGCCCCAGGTCGAGCCGCTCGGGGTTGGCCTCCAGCCTGCGCCGGACGCTCCCGAGCTCGACGTAGTCGCCGTACCGGACCGTCACCACGAAGTCGGGCCCGCAGAAGATCATGATCTCGCCGGTCTCGACCTCGATGCCGGTCGGCCGGTCGGTGTAGCCGACGGTCTTCAGCACGAAGAACTGCATGTCGTCGTAGCGTTCGAGCTTCGGCCGCTGGTGGGCCTTGATCGCGTCCTCGACGGCCAGCGGCGGCAGCCCGAAGAGCTCCGCGAGCTTCTCCAGCTCGGCGGACTCCGGGTCGTGCAGGCCGACCCAGACGAATCCGGCGGGGTCGGCGTAGGGCTCCAGCCGGCCGTCCCTGACGAGGCGGACGGCGTCGGCGACGCTCTCGGTCACCACACGGTGCCCGTCGATGTAAACGGCCCAGTCCTTGACCGCGCTGTCCTTGCACGGAACGGCTTCGCAGGCCGCGGGACGCGGGCTGCGGAAGAACAGCGAACGGGACGGGCGCACCCTGGTCATGGCCATGGGGGGCTCCTTTTCACGCACAGATCCGGAGCCCGGACACGCGTGAGGGCGCTCGGCTAGTGCAGCGAGCGCGCAGGCGTTACCGGCCCCCGTGAAGAGGTGGACTGCGGATGATGAGGCATTTCGCTGGTACTGCAAGGATCACCAGTACTCATTTCCGGCCACCTCCCTTCGTCTCTGGGGGACGGGTCACAAACCTGCGCCAGGTTATCACCCGACACATAAGACGTACCGGTCAACGCGCAGGTTCACCGGGGGACACTGTGACGTCCGACGCATCCCCACCGCACTGCGGCCGTGACTTAGCCGATAGGCTCGCCCAACGTGCGCGTCCTTGTACTGGGATCCGGCGGCCGCGAGCACGCCCTGGTCCGTTCCCTCGCCCAAGACCCTGCGGTGAGCGCGCTCTTCTGCGCTCCCGGCAACCCGGGGACCGCGTCCCTGGCCGAGAACCACGTCCTGGATCCGACCGATCCGCAGGCCGTCGTCGAGCTGGCCGTCCGGCTCAAGATCACTCTGGTGGTCATCGGCCCGGAGGCCCCGCTGGTGGCGGGCGTCGGCGACGCGGTGCGCCGCGAGGGCATCCCGTGCTTCGGCCCCGACGCCGGACCCGCCCGGATCGAGGGCTCCAAGGCCTTCGCGAAGGAGATCATGGAGGCGGCGGGCGTTCCGACGGCCCGCGCCCACGTGTGCGACTCCGCCGACCAGGTCTCCGCCGCGCTCGACGCGTTCGGCCCGCCGTACGTGGTCAAGGACGACGGTCTCGCCGCCGGCAAGGGCGTCGTCGTCACCCTCGACCGCGCCGAGGCCGCCGAGCACGCCGCGCAGTGCGACCGGGTCGTGATCGAGGAGTACCTCGACGGCCCCGAGGTCTCGCTGTTCGCCCTGTGCGACGGCGAGCACGCCGTGGCCCTGTCGCCCGCCCAGGACTTCAAGCGCGCCCTCGACGGCGACGAGGGCCCGAACACCGGCGGCATGGGTGCCTACACGCCGCTCGGCTGGGCTCCGCACGGCCTGGTCGAGGAGGTCATGCGGACGGTCGTCCAGCCGACGATCGACGAGCTCCGCCGCCGCAACAGCCCCTACGTGGGCGTCCTGTACGCGGGGCTGGCGCTGACGTCGCGCGGCGTCCGGGTCATCGAGTTCAACGCCCGCTTCGGCGACCCGGAGACCCAGGTCGTCCTGGACCGGCTGTCGACCCCGCTGGCGACGCTCCTCCAGGCCTGCGCCGTCGGGAACCTCGCGCCCGGCACCAAGCTCGACTGGAAGCCCGGCTCCGCCGTGACCGTCGTGGTCGCCGCCGAGAACTACCCGGGCACCCCGGTGAAGGGCGACGTCATCGCGGGCCTGGACGAGGCCGACGCCGTGATCGGCGCCTACGTCCTGCACGCCGGTACCGCGCTCGACGAGGACGGGCTGATCGTCTCGAACGGCGGCCGGGTCCTGTCGGTCGTCGGGACGGGCGCCGACCTGGCCGAGGCCCGCGCCGTCGCCTACGCCGCCACCGGCAGGATCCGGCTGCGCGGTGCCCGGTACCGGACGGACATCGCGCTCAAGGCCACGGAGAACCGCGTCTCCTGAAGCGGGCCACGAGGGGTCCCGGCCGGTCGGCCGGGGCTCTTTCCGTGCTCCCGCCCCCAGGTTGTCCACAGCCTGTGGAAAACCCGGGCGGCTCAGGACGCGGGAGCGGTGCGGCGGATCCTCTGGCGGCGCGGCAGGGGCAGGCCCAGGTCGTGGAGGACCACCCGGAGCCGGTCGGGGTAGTCCGAGACGATCGCGGCCACACCCATGTCGACGAAGTGCTCCATCGCGGACGGGTCGTTGACCGTCCAGACCGTGACGGGCATCCCCAGGGCGAGGGAGGCCTCGTGGAGGGCCGGCGTCAGGATCGTGTACTGGGGCGAGAAGTGGGTGGCGCCCGCGGCGAACGCGGCGGCGGCCGGATCGGCGGGATCGCCCCCCGCCAGCCAGGACGGGTCGAGCGTGGGCGGCTCGGCCAGCGCGACCCGGCCGGCCTTGGGCGCCAGGCGGCGGGCGTGCTTGAGGAAGCGCCAGTCGAAGCCGAGCAGCCGGGTGCGGCGCAGCAGGTTCTGGGAGTCGAGGACGCGGCAGACGGTGGCGACGAACTCGCCGACCTCCGCGTCCGGCCAGGACGGATCGGTCTTCAGCTCGACCGCGAGCTTCACCCCCGGCACCCCGCCGACCAGGCGGGACACCTCGGCGAGCGTCGCCACGGGCGTGCCGGGCAGCGGAAGCTGGGTCATCGAGAACGGGTCGCCCGGCTCGAACCGGCGCACCCCGGAGTCGACCGTCTTGATCTGGGCGAGGGTGAGCTCCCGGATCCGCCATCCCACATAGGGATATTTCGGATCGTCGGGGGTCAGCGGTGCCACGTCGACGGTCGTGAGCGCCGAGAGCGTCTGGTCGTGGTGGACGACCACCACCCCGTCGGAGGTGAGCCCGACGTCGAACTCGACCCCGTCCACCCCGAGCTCGAGGGCGTGGGCGAAGGCGGGAAGCGTGTTCTCCGGCCGTAGCCCGCGAGCCCCCCGATGACCTTGCACCTCGACGCGTCGCCGCATGGGCGACAAGCTACGCGGAGTAATCGAACACCCCCCGGTCAATGGGTGGACGCTGCACGAACAACACCTGTAACCACAGTAGGGCTCCCAGGTATGCCCGCAGCACCGCCTTCACCGCTTTGACCGGAGGGTGTGAGGCAACACACTCCGTGATGCTTTCCTAGACCAGGTCGTGGAGCGAGAGGGTCTGGTCACGGCCGGGGCCGACGCCGATCGCCGAGATCCGCGCGCCCGACAGCTCCTCGAGCTTGCGGACGTAGGCCTGGGCGTTCGGCGGCAGGTCCTCGAACGTCTTCGCCGAGGTGATGTCCTCCTGCCAGCCGGGGAAGTACTCCAGGATCGGCGTGGCGTGGTGGAAGTCGGTCTGGGTCGAGGGCAGCTCGTCGTGGCGGACGCCCTCGACGTCGTAGGCGACGCAGACCGGGATCTCCTTCAGGCCGGACAGGACGTCCAGCTTGGTGAGGAAGTAGTCCGTGACGCCGTTGACGCGGGTGGCGTAGCGGGCGATGACCGCGTCGAACCAGCCGCAGCGGCGGTCGCGACCGGTGGTCACGCCGTACTCGTGGCCGGTGGTCCGCAGGTACTCGCCCATGTCGTCGAGCAGCTCGGTCGGGAACGGTCCCGAGCCGACGCGCGTCGTGTAGGCCTTGAGGATCCCGATGACGCCGGTGACCTTGGTCGGCCCGACACCGGAGCCGGCGCACGCGCCGCCCGCGGTCGGGGAGGAGGACGTGACGAACGGGTAGGTGCCGTGGTCGATGTCCAGGAGCGTTCCCTGGGCGCCTTCCAGCAGCACGACCTTGCCCTCGTCGAGCGCCCGGTTGAGGATCAGCTCGGTGTTGGCGACGTACGGCTTGAGCCGCTCGCCGTAGGCCAGGTACTCCTCGACGATCGGCTCGACCAGGATCGGCCGCCGGTTGTAGACCTTGGTCAGGAGCTGGTTCTTCTCCCGCAGCGAGAGCTCGATCTTCTTCTGCAGGATGCCCGGGTCGAACAGGTCCTGGACCCGCACCCCCAGACGCGCGATCTTGTCACCGTAGGCGGGGCCGATGCCCCGTCCCGTGGTGCCGATCCGCGACTTGCCCAGGTAGCGCTCCGACACTTTGTCGAGGGCGCGGTGCTGGGGCATGATCAGGTGAGCGTTGGCGGAGATCAGCAGGCGTTCACAGGTGATCCCGCGGGCCTTGAGCCCGTCGATCTCCTGCAGCAGGACGCCCGGGTCGATGACCACGCCGTTGCCGATCACCGGCACCACGTCGGGGGACAGGACCCCGGACGGGAGCAGGTGGAGGGCATAGCTCTTGTCCCCGATCACCACGGTGTGGCCGGCGTTGTTGCCGCCCTGGTATCGGACGACGTAGTCGACCCTTCCGCCGAGCAGGTCTGTCGCCTTGCCCTTTCCTTCGTCGCCCCACTGAGCACCGACGAGCACGATGGCCGGCATCAGACTTTCTCCTTCTGCTCCCGGAAAACAGAAAAGCCCCTGATCGCAAGCGCGACAAGGGGCCTCTTGCGATCAGATCTTACCCGACCTGCGCAACGACGGAACCCGGTGGGGGCCCGTAAAGCCATCTTTACTGGCCGGAAAGGGCTTCTGCGGCGGTTGCGGATGAGTCGCTGAGGAACGTCTTGCAGCGTTCCGCCTCCTCGTCCTCGCCGATCGCGGCGGCGGCCTTGCCCAGGGCGTTCAGGCAGCGCAGGAAGCCGCGGTTCGGCTCGTGCTCCCAGGGGATCGGGCCGTGGCCCTTCCAGCCGTTGCGGCGCAGGGCGTCCAGGCCGCGGTGGTAGCCGGTGCGGGCATAGGCGTAACAGTCGATCACGCTGCCCTTGGCGAAGGCGCGCTCGGCGAGCACGCCCCAGGCCGCGGGGTGGGCGGGGAACTTCGCGGCTACCTCGTACGGATCCGTTCCGTCCGCCAGCAACCGCGTGGCCTCGGGAAGGTCGGGCAGAAGGGTCGGGGCCGGGCCGCCCAGCAGGTTCTGGCTCATGCCAGCACCTTAAGCAACCCGACCCCCGCCCGGCGATACCGGGTCTCACATCGATCTTCCGGGGCTGTTACTTCAGCCGCTTGCCCGCGGACAGCAGATCCTCGCAGGCCGTGACGATCCGGGCGGCCATGGCGGCCTCCGCGGCCTTGCCCCACGAACGCGGGTCGTAGAGCTTCTTGTTGCCGACCTCGCCGTCGACCTTCAGCACCGCGTCGTAGTTGCGGAGCATGTGGTCGGCGACCGGGCGGGTGAAGGTGTACTGGGTGTCGGTGTCGATGTTCATCTTGACGACGCCGTAGCCCAGCGCCTCGCGGATCTCCTCGAGAGAGGAGCCGGAGCCGCCGTGGAAGACCAGGTCGAACGGCTTGTCCTTGCCGTACTCGGCGCCGACGGCCTCCTGAAGGCCCTTGAGGACCTCGGGACGCAGCTTGACCGCGCCCGGCTTGTAGACGCCGTGGACGTTGCCGAAGGTCGCGGCCAGGATGTACCGGCCCTTGTCGCCGACGCCGACCGCGGCCGCGGTGTCGAGGGCGTCCTGGACGGTCGTGTACAGCTTCTCGTTGATCTCGTGGGAGACGCCGTCCTCCTCGCCGCCGACGACGCCGATCTCCATCTCCATGATCGTCTTGGCCTTGACCGATTCGGCCAGCAGTTCCACCGCGATCTCGAGGTTCTCCTTGAGCGGCACCGCGGAGCCGTCCCACATGTGCGACTGGAACAGCGGCTCCTGGCCGCGCGCCACCCGCTCCTGAGAGATCTTGATCAGCGGACGCATGAAGCCGTCCAGCTTGTCCTTCGGGCAGTGGTCGGTGTGCAGGGCGATGTTGACCGGGTACTCGGCCGCGACGACCCTGGCGTACTCGGCGAAGGCCGCGGAGCCGGTGACCATGCTCTTGAGCGAGCCTGAAAGATATTCGGCGCCGCCCGTCGATACCTGGATGATGCCGTCGCTCTCCGCGTCCGCGAAGCCCTTCAGCGCCGCGTTGAGCGTCTGGCTCGACGTCACGTTGATCGCCGGGTAGGCGAACCCTTCCCGCTTGGCGCGGTCGAGCATCTCGGCGTAGACCTCGGGAGTGGCGATGGGCATGCGCGTGTCCTCTCATTTCGGGGCAGGTCAACCACCGACGCGTCCCCCCTCAGAGGGAGGACGGACCCGGTGTCGCCGCAGGAGGGTGCGGCAATGGTCTGCCTCACGCCTACTATCTCGCACCGGCTCTTTCTCCTTGCTACCCCCCTTCGGGGGATCGCACCAGGGAGGGAGTCCAGAACGTCCCGGCCTGGATAGGCTGCGTGCGTGGATTTCCTGCACCCTGAATACTGGCTGGGCCTGTTCGGCGCCTTCGCCGCCATCGGCGTCCTTGTGATCATCTTCGCGGAGACGGGCCTGCTGTTCGGCTGCATCCTCCCCGGGGACTCGCTGTTGTTCACCGCGGGGATCCTGACCTCGGTGAACCAGATCGGCGACACCGAGTTCGAGAAGATCTCGCTGCCCGTCCTGCTGATCGGCGGGCCCATCGCGGCGATCGCCGGGGCGCAGCTCGGGCACTGGATCGGGGCGAAGTACGGGCGGAAACTGTTCGACCGGCCCGATTCGCGGATCTTCAAGAAGGAGTGGGTCGAGAAGGCCGAGCACTACTTCAACAGGTTCGGGCCCGAGAAGGCGGTCGTGATCGCCAGGTTCGTGCCGATCGTCCGGACGTTCCTGAACCCGCTGGCGGGCATGCTCGGCATGGACGCCAAGCGCTTCCTCATCTGGAACACCATCGGCGGCATCATCTGGACCGACAGCCTGTTCCTGCTCGGCCACTGGCTGGGCAACAAGGTGCCCAACATCGACAAGTACATCATTCCGGGCGTCGTGGTGATTCTCATCATCTCGGTCGTCCCGATCATCCTGGAGATGCGGAAGGGCCGGAAAGCCGTGAAATAGCCGGTCCGGCCGGTAAAACAGCCGCCGTCGCATCGGTCACTGATCAGTCACTCTGGTCGCCGCACTCCCAACCTGTCGCTACCCTCCCCCTGTGGGACGACACCGGAATGACCCTCGTGGTCTTGCGCGACTACTGATCATCGGCTTGGCCGTGGCACTCGCCGTGGCCTTGGTCGTGGTCGGTGGCATCGCGCTGGTCAGCTCCCTCTCCTCCAAGTCGGGCAAGCCGGGCTCGGGGGCGCAGACGACCGGCACCCAGAAGCAGAGCGCCCAGGCCAGGGCCGTGTACGGCGAGCTCAAGCCCATCGGCAAGGCCCGCGTGCTCGCGCAGTCGCCGGGCGGCGACGAGGTCTACATCCAGGGCGATCTGACCAGGGGCGACAACCGCCCGCTCACCTGGCCCAACATCGACCTGACGATCTACACGCCCGGGACGGTCGAGCTGATCGTCGACGGGAAGAAGGTCGACCTGGGGCAGCAGGCCCCGGCCAACCTCCGTTTCCGTGGCGGAAAACTCGTCACCAAGTAGTCCGTTATCAAAGAGTTTCCTGGGATTTTTCAGTCCAGGTCGAGGTCGTCGAGCGTGTAGGCGTACCGGTACTCGTGGCCGGCCTTGACGATGGCCTCCGCGGCGCTCCGCTCGACCACGGTCGCCACCCCCACCACGATCGCTCCGGCCTCCTGGGCCGCCTCGACGGCCGTCAGCGGGGATCCACCGGTGGTGGAGGTGTCCTCCACCACCAGCACCCGGCGGCCCCTGATGTCGGGGCCCTCGATCCGGCGCTGCATGCCGTGCTGCTTGGCCGCCTTCCGCACGACGAACGAGTCGAGGATCTGGCCCCTGGCCGCCGCCGCGTGCAGCATCGCGGCAGCGACGGGGTCGGCGCCGAGCGTCAGCCCGCCGACGGCCGTGTAGCCGAGATCGGTGGTCAGGTCGAGCATGACCCGCCCCACCAGCGGCGCGGCCTTCCCGTCCAGGGTCACCCGTCGCAGATCGACGTAGAACGACGCCTTCAGCCCCGAGGACAACGTGAAGTCCCCATGCTGCACGGCCTTGCTCTTGATCTCTTTCAGCAGCTCATCACGATCGCTCACGCCTCCAAGCCTAGACCGGCTCGGCGGTCCCTCCCTCCGCCCCGTCCACCCCTGGGAACCTGTCACGATGGCCTCATGACGCCCGGCACCCTCATCCTCCTCGGTGATGACCTTCCGGATTCCCTGGCCGGTGACCTGAGGGGCCGCGGGCACCACGTCATCGCCCCGCGGCCGTCCGATCCGCCGTCGGGGAACCACCGCTACGTCGCCGGCTGCGCCCTGGAGATCGCGGCGGGGGCTCCCGCCTCGCCGCTGGTCCTGGTGGCCGGCGGTGACGCGGGCCCGCTGGTCCCGTCGCTGGCCCTCGCCCAGCGCGCCGCCAAGCGCACGATCGGCGCGTACGTCTTCCTGGACGCCGACCTGCCCGCCCCCGCCGACACCTGGCCGGACGCCCCCTGCGCCTACCTGTCCGCCGATCCCGGCGATCCGCGCGCCCACCAGGCCTCCCTCCGCGCCTGGACGGTTTTCCACGCCTCTCCCGGCACCCTCGCCGAAGCACTGCGCTCCCTGATCACCGCCCTCTGATCCCGCTCGGCCGCCGGTCTCGGGTCGCCGGTGGCGGTCAGGGCAGGAAGAGCGAGGCCAGCAGGGGCAGCCGGCGGTGCATCTCGGCGCTGTCGTCGAAGTCGAAGTCCTCCCCCATGTCGGTGTCCGGGCGCCCGCCGGGATGGCGCCGCTCCAGTGCCTCGTAGAAGGCGGTGTCGTCGGTGCCGGTGGCCCGGACGTAGGCCTCGCCGGGCGCGTAGGTGAAGTCCTCGTAGAACAGGGCCTCGTCGCCGCCCTCGGCCGCGGACTCGCGGACGGAGGGATGCTCGGCCAGGGAGTCGGGGCTCGCGGACGCCCGGTCGTACCAGTCGCGGCCCTGGGCGATGACGCCCGCCCGGAAGTCCATGAACGAGTCGTCGCTGCACCCGCCGCCGATCAGGTACCCGGCGGCCCACACGTCCCAGCGGTAGAGGCCGTGATGGACCTCGTCGTAGTGGCCGCGGAAGTCGAGGATCTCCTCGGGCCGCCGCTCGGCCAGCAGCCCGGCCAGCCGCTCGTGGTCGGCCCCCGAGGCCTCGATGATCTTCCAGAACGTGTCGCGATCCATACCCCGGACCCTGCCACGCCCCTCTGACAGAACGCCCCCGCCGCCCGATTTCCCCAGCTCCAGTACCGTGATCTTGTGACGCCCACCTTCAGGATCTTCCAGGCCACCCCGTCGGACGCCCCCGCGATCGGCGAGGTCCACGCCGAATCCTGGAAGGCCGCCTACGCCTCCTTCTTCACCGATCCCTTCTTCACCGAAGCGGTCGAGAGCCGCCGCACCAAGTGGACGAAGACCCTGGCCGAGGCCCCGCCCGGAACCATCGCCCTCCTGGCCGCCCTGGACGACCGCCCCCTGGCCTTCTCCTACTCCGGCCCCTCCCACACCCGCCCGGGTGAAGCCGAGATCTACGGCTTCTACGCCCACCCCGCCGCCTGGGGCACCGGCATAGCCCCCGCCCTCATGACCGCCACCCTCCACGCCCTCCACACCCAGGGCCACCCCCGAGCCCACCTCTGGACCCTCCGCGACACCCCCCAATCTCGCCGCTTCTACGAAAAGTCCGGCTTCACCCCCACCCCCACCCCCCGCACCCACGACTACGGCAACGGCACCCCCGTCCCCCAGATCGAATACACCCGCCCCCTCCCCTGACCACCCGAAAGGACTTCGCCCCCTCGAGCTCCCCAACCCCGAATTCCCGAGCCATCGAGCAGAGGTAAGAGTCGGGCAGCTCCACGTCCGAGCTCGAACCATGTGAGCGTCCCTCCACCGGTGACCTCGCGCGAACCCCATCGGGCGGAGATCCGATCGACGATCAGCAGCCCCCGGCCGTGCTCGGCATCGGCGAGTTCCAGAAGCTGCGGGCAGGTGTCACCACCCCCGTCGGTCACCTCGCATCGCAGATGCGTTCTCGCCGCGGTGAGCTGAACGGTGACCAGACCACCTCGGCGCGAGGCCGAGTGCTCGATCGAGTTCGTCACGACCTCGGTCAGGAGGAGCACGAGGTCATCGACGATCCCGTCCGGCAGGCTTTCCAGGACCTTGCGGGCCCAGCGCCGCACTTCGCCGACCTTCTCCGGGGCCGCGGCCACCTCCAGGATCTCGCTGGTCATGAGGTGACCGCCGCGATCAGTGCCGCCGCATCGGCCATCGGCTCGGTGGGCGCGTAGTGCACGCCCCAGACGAAGATCCAACCGCCGCCCTGCTGAACGGCCATCACAGCGAAGCGCCGCCCGTCGGACATGGAGACCCAGACGACCGGCTCCCCATTGACCGGCATGACCACCATGACGGCCCGCCGCAGCGCGTTGATCTGCCACGCCAGCCTCACGAGGAGATCGAAGCGCGTTTCACTCACGTTCAAGGCGGCTCCCTAGATAGGTAGAACGTTGCACGTTTCATAGCGTGGGGTCGCCGATGCGCACTGTCAAGGGAGTTCGGCAAACGCGCGACGTTGCGCGATCGTTCTATGCTGGATCGAGCAGCAGTCGGCGATTTTCGGAGCGCACATGCCAGTGGAGAAGCCCAGGTCGGAGTATCGGCAGGTCGTGGCGTTGCTGCGGGCGGCGATCGCCGACGGGGAGTTTCCGCCGGGGGCGCTGCTGCCCGCCGAGCCGGTGCTGGCCGAGCGGTTCGGGGTCACCCGGGCGACGGTGAATCGGGCGCTGGCCATGTTGCGGACCGAGGGATTGGTGCGTCCGGAAAGAGGGAGAGGGACGACCGTGAACGAGTTGCCGATCATTCGCCGGGAGAGTGCGGGGCGTCAGGCTCAGGGCGTCCGGGAGGCGGAGGGGAGCCGGGGGGCGTTCGACGCCGAGATCAGGGGGCTGGGGCTGGTGCCCGAGGCCGTCGTCTCGGTGGCAGAAGTCGCCGCGCCTGCCGAGGTGGCGCTCTTGCTCGGGGTGGAGGCTGGGGAGCCGGTGCTCGCCCGGGTGCGGGAGATGTCGGCTGATGGGGTGCCGGTGCAGCTCGCGACGTCGTATCTGCCGTTGGGGATCGTCGGGGGGACGCGGATCGCGGAGGTGGACACCGGGCCGGGCGGGACGTATTCGAGGCTCGGGGAGCTGGGATATGCGCCGGTGGAGTTCACCGAGACCGTGCGGGTGCGGACGCCTGCCGAGGACGAGGTGGTGGCGTTGCGGATGGATGAGGATCAGCGGGTCTTCGCGATCACGCGGGTCGCGGTCGCGGAGGGTGGGCGCGTCGTCGAGGTGAACCGGATCGTCGCGCCCGCTCATCAGTGGGAGCTCGTGTTCAGCTAGAGGGCGTGACCGGGGGTCAGGGGTGCCAAATGGGGTTGAGGAGCTGGTAGAGGGTGTGGTCCTGCCAGGTGCCGGCGATGTTGAGGTAGGCGGGGGCCCGGCCGTAGGGGGTGAAGCCGGTGCGTTCCAGGACGCGCTGGGAGCGGGTGTTGTGGGGGAGGGTCTCGGCCTGGATGCGGTGGAGGTTCAGGGCCGAGAAGGCGAGGGCGATGATGTGCTCGACGGCGCGGGTGGCGTGGCCCTTGCCGTTGGCGGGGGCGCTGAGCCAGTAGCCGAGGCTGCCGGACTGGAAGGCGCCGCGGACGATGCCGCTCAGGGTGATGCGGCCGATCGGGGCTCCGGCGGCGTCGAGGATGACGTGCGGGAGGGCGTCGCCGCGGGCCAGGCGGGAGAGGTCGTCCTCGATGACGGCCCGCTGGCCCTCCGGCGTGAAGTAGACGTCGGGGCGGATCGGCTCCCAGGGCGCCAGGAAGTCGCGGTTCGCGCGCAGCAGCGCGGCCAGCGCCGGAGCGTCGTCGGGACAGATCGGGCGCGTCGCGTTCATCCGGACATAGTGCCAGGGAGGGCCGTCGGCGCCGGGGTCCCGCCCCCTCTCCGGGACGTCGCCGGCGCCGACGGGCTTCAGGGGGCGATGGCTTCGAGCAGGGCGAGGGCGTCGCGGTGCGTCGGCGGGAGGCGTTCCACCCAGACGAGCGCGGTCTCCCTGAGCGCCCGTCTGAGCCGGGCGGTCTGCAGCCCCAGCGACGGCCTGAGCGGGACGAGCGCCGCCGCATGGCCGGAGGAGATCAGCGTGAGGGTCTCGCCGCCGGGGAAGACGGCCCGCAGATCATGGCCGACGACCACCGCCCTCGCCAGACGGCGCCAGGAGGGGGAGTCGTCGTTCACCTCGATCATCACCAGGGTGTGGGTGGAGTCGGCCGGGGTCGCCGACGCGATGGCCTCGCGGTAGATCTCGGCGAGCCTGCTGCGCAGGTAGGGCAGGGTGGCCAGCCCGGTGAGCGGATCCTCGCAGGCCGGTCCCGCCAGGTGGGTGATGCCCGCCTCCGCCCAGCCCTCCGCGATGGCCCGCACCAGCCGCAGCGGAGGATCGGGCCAGCCGACGGCCGTCGCGAGGGCCGCGAGGTCGTCGAGGGTCTCGCCGATCCCGATCCCCGCCCGTCCCCTGGAGATCCCCAGACGGCAGGCGTCCCGCATCGCCGGACGCCCCGAGGCGACGGCCTCGGCCAGCGCCTCGACGGCCGGAGTCCACCAGTCGCAGGGCAGGGTCCAGGTCCGCATGCTGTGCGACCGCCACACCTCGCACAACCGCTCGGCGCCGACCACGTCGCGCCACACGTACGCCATCCGGTCCTCCCGTCGTAAACCCGCTCAAGAACCAAGACGACGGATCCGTTTAGTCATGACGCGATTTGCGGAATCAACCCCAGCGACTGTCGGTAGCCAATAGGTTACGGTCAGACACAGCCAAAAGGGGTGGCAATGGGGGAGCAAGCGGTGGCCGAGCCGAGCGACGCCGCGCTCATCAGCCGGATCCGGACGGGCGACAACGACGCCTACGCCCTGCTCTACGAGCGGCACAAGGCGGCGGCCAGGGGCCTGGCCAGGCACCTCATCAGCAGCGACACCGAGGTCGACGACGCCGTCTCGGAGACCTTCACCAAGGTCCTCTCGGTGATCCAGCGCGGCGGCGGCCCGGGCGACAGCTTCCGGCCCTACCTGCTGACCTCCGTCCGCCGGACGGTCTACGACCGGCACCGGGCGGGCAGGCGCGAGAACATCACCGACGAGATCGAGCTGTACGACCCCGGGGTGCCGTTCGTCGACCCCGCGCTGGAGGGGCTCGAGCAGAAGATGATCGTCCGGGCGTACCTGTCGCTGCCCGAACGCTGGCAGGCCGTCCTGTGGCACACCGAGATCGAGGGCAGGAAGCCCGCCGACGTCGCCCCGCTGCTCGGGCTGAGCGCCAACGGCGTCGCCGCGCTCGCCTACCGGGCCCGCGAGGGCCTCAAGCAGGCCTACCTGCAGATGCACCTGGCCGCGACCCCGCCGAAGGCGTGCCGGCCGACGCTCGACATCCTCGGCGCCTACGTCCGCGGCGGGCTCGCGAAGAAGGAGACGGCCAGGGTCGAGGCCCATCTCGACGACTGCTCCGACTGCCGCGCCATCTACCTGGAGCTCAAGGACCTCAACCGGTCGCTGCGCACCCTCGTGGGGCCGCTCATCCTCGGCGTCGGCGGGGCCGCCTACCTGCTCAAGGGCGGGATCTTCGGCGGCGCGCTGTTCTGGTGGAAGACGCTGCCCAAGCGGCAGCAGCAGGCCCTCGCGGGCGGCACCGCGGTGGCCGTCGCGGTCGCGGCCGGGCTCCTCGCCCTGCCCGCCGGGAACGAGCTGCCGCTGCCGAAGAAGGCCGAGCCTCGCCCGCCGGCCGTCGCGCGGCCGCAGCGTCCGGCGCCGGTCAAGCCCGCCCCCGCCCCCGCGCCGGTCCCGAAGCCCGTGCCCGCGCCGGGCGACCCCGCCGTCGTGCCGCCGCCCGTGCCGAGGCCGGTGTCGTCCACGCCGAGCCCTCGGCCGTCCCGGCTGGACGCCGAGATCGGGACGGTCGGCGTCCTGCTGCGCGGCAAGCCGGGCATCGTCGCGATGACGGTCCGCAACTCCGGCGGCGGGGCGTCCCGGCCGATCGCCGCGGACGTCGCCCTCCCGCCGGGGGTCGGCTTCACCGGCGGCGCCACCGGCAGGACCGCCGCGGCCTGGGCACCGCTCGTCGCCCCCGGCGGCGGCTGGTCGTGCCGCCCGATGGAGGAGGTCCTGCGCTGCGCCCACGGTCCGCTGCGGCCGCGCGCCACCGCCTCCGCCTACCTGCACGTCCTCGTCGCCGACGACGCGCCGCTCGGCCCGCCGGTCTCCCTCGCCCTCCGCCAGGACGGCGGAAAGGCCGCGCTCAAGGCCGAGGCCGACCGCGGCGTCCAGGAGGCGGGGATGCCCGCCAGGTTCGCCACCGACGGGAACGTCCGGATCGTCCAGGCGGGCAACGCGCTGATGAGCTGCCCCGCCGGGAAGCCGGGCTGCGAGGAGGCCAGGAACCGCAAGGGCACCGAGCTCGACAACGACTTCTGGCCCATGAAGCCGATCGACCTCGACGACGCCCCCGGTACCGCCTCCTCCAGCGCGGCCGACCTCACGTTCGGCGGCAAGGTGCTGTGGGCCGGTCTGTACTGGTCGGGCGTGGAGTCGGGCGAGGAGAAGACCGCGCGGCTGCGGGTGCCGGGCGGCGCGTACACGACCGTCAAGGCACAGGACGCCGACGCCGTGAAGCTGCCCGGCTACGGCGCCTACCAGGCCTTCGCCGACGTCACCTCGAAGGTCACCGAGTCCGGCCGCTACTGGGTCGCCGACGTGCCGACCAGGACGGGCGTGGCGAAGTACGCGGGCTGGAGCCTCGTCGTGGTCGTCTCCGACCCGGCCGCCCCGCTCAGCCGGACCATGATCCTCGACGGCCCGAAGGCGCTCGGCCCGACCGGCGCCGACCGGGTCGATGTGCCCGTCGACGGCCTGCTGCCCGCCGCGATCCCGGCCCGGATCGGCGTCGTCGCGTGGGAGGGCGACGCTCAGCTCGGCGAGGACCGGGTCCTGCTCTCCGGGGACGGCAGGACCGCCGCGACCTCACTCGGCGGGGCCAACGCCTTCGTCAGCTCGGCGGCCGGAGCCGTCGGACCGCGGATGACCTACGGTGTCGATGTCGTGTCGTACACGGCCCGGCTGCGCGGTAAACCCCTGCTTTCCTTGACCACAAAGACCGATGCTTATGTGGCCGGTGTCGTCACGGTCACGGCCCCGCTACGCAGCTGACCTGCTGTGCAGATCCGCCGTAAAGATCATGTGAACTCATTACGGACAGACCGGAATCGCTGGTAGCGTCCGCGCAGACGAAATCGCGGAAGACCCCGGGCGTTCTCCCAGACCCTTGCGTGCGGCGGGTGAGCGGGGAAAGATGCGAATCGCCGGTTCGGCGTACGTCGCGAGTGGACTTCATTAGGCTAGACAAGCCTGGATCTGAGCTGGGTCGATTCGGGTCGTGATCCCAGAGGTGGGGTCGGAGAGGTGCGGTGTCGCGTGGAACGCTGTGCGCTGTTCGTAGACGCCGGCTACTTGCTGGCCGACGGCGCGATGGCGGTGCACGGAACCCGCCATCGCGAGTCCGTCTCGTGGGATTTCGGTGGGCTGCTGCAGCTCCTCGGCAATCTCGCGCGTGAGCGGTCGGGCATGTCGCTGTTGCGCTGCTACTGGTACGAATCGTCGGTCGAGGGCCGTCGCGGTCCCGAGCACGAGGCGCTCGCCGATCTTCCGGGGCTGAAACTCCGGCTCGGCCGCAGCCGCTCCAGCGGGCGCGGCGGGGTCGACACCGAGCTGAACCGCGACCTGATGACGCTCGCCCGCAACAAGGGCATCGCCGACGCCGTGATCGTCAGCGGCGACGAGGACCTCGCGACGGTCATCGCCGACGCCCAGGACCTCGGGATGCGCGTGACCATCGTGCACGTCGCGGTCGACGGCAACTGGACGATCTCCCGGGTCCTGCGCCAGGAGTGCGACGACCTCATCGAGATCAGCTCCGGCCATCTGCGTCCGTACGTGAACCTCCTGTCGGGCATCGACCGGGGCGGCGAGAGCGGCCTCTCCCCGCTGTCCAACGGGCACGGCTCGAACGGTTCACCGCTCGCGAGCCTGCAGAGCAGCATCCACTCCTCGCCCACGCACACCTCGCCGCCGCCGTCCTCCCCGCTGACGCCGCCGCCCGCGCTGCCCCAGCCGCAGCTCGCCGCGCCCGTCTCGGCACCGCTCAACTCGCCGGCCAACATCCTCAGCGGCATCCCCTACGGGACGCAGTCGCAGGCCCAGCCGCAGGCTCAGCCCGCCGCGCCGTCCTACCTGAACCCGCCGCTCGGATCCCCGGCGCCGCCGCCTTCGTCGTCCTCCTACTCGACCGGCTCGCAGTCGTATTCGACGGGCTCGTCCTCCTCGCCGTATTCGACCGGATCGTCGCCGTCCTACTCCAGCGGGCTGCCGTCGGCGCTGAACCCGCCCCCGTCGAGCCCGCAGACCTCGAGCCTGCCGGTCTCCAACCCCGCCCCCGGCCTGGGCGGGCTTCCGTCGTCGTACGCGACCCCGCCGCCCGCGCAGCCGCAGCACGGCCCCTACACCGGGCCGCAGCCGCTGCCCGCCCAGTCGGCGCCCGCGCCGGGCCCGTCCCTGTCGGACGCGGTCAAGGCCGCCCACACCGAGGGCCAGGACTTCGGCGAGTCCGTCGCCCGCGACGCCCCCGCCCTGTGGCTGGAGGCCGTCCTCGCCCGCAAGCCCCGGATGCCCTCCGACCTGGAGGCGCGCCTGCTCCAGGGCTCCGCGCTCCCGATCGACTTCCTCCTGCACGACGAGGTCAGGCACGCTCTGCGCCGCGGCTTCTGGGACGCCCTCGAACGCTCACGCCGCTGACCGGAGCCGGTCAAGGGTGTCAGGAACAAGTTCGTCAAGGGCATGGTCAAGGCGCTCGGGAGCGTCCGGCCGCTCACGGTGCGAACGGGTTGGTCCGATCTTGAGTATTTCTCCGGTTTCCTGCGAGGGGCGCAGGTAACGTCATAGGCGTGACCCACGTGACCGAAGCCGATCTCGACGACCTTGAGTTCGACACGCTGCGGACGGGTGAACACCGCGCCGCCGCCGTCCGGCTCACCGAAATGGCCGACACGGCCGAGCCTTCGCAGGGCGGTGTCTCCAGGGCGAAGGTCCTGCTCCGCGCGGGCGAGCAGTTCCAGCACGCGGGCGACCACGTCCGTGCCGCGGAGGTCTACCGCCTCGCCATCGAAGACGGCGGCGAGGTCTACGGAGACCCCCGCGTCTATCTCGCCGACGCCCTGCTCAAGCTCGGTGAGACCGAGGAGTCCCTCTCCCTCCTCGCCCAGATCCGCGAGAGCAAGCCGACCGACCCGGAGGTCTACCGCGTCGTCGCGGAGGTCCTCTACGAACACGGTGACCTGCTGGGTGCCCACACCTGGTCCACCGAAGGCGCCGACCTCATCCTGGCCCAGCCCGAGGCCAGCAGGGGCGACGCCGCCGACAGTCTCGAAGGCCTCCTGCGCATGCGCTTCCGTGCCCGTGTGGACCTCGGCCGCCCCGAAGACGAGTACGACGCCCTCCTCGACGCCTGACCGGACCGCTCCGCGACCCCTGACCCGCCCAGGTCCAGGGGTCGCCGCCGTCCGGGCCCGCCGCGGTCAGAGATCGAGCTCGTGCAGCGGGCGCAGGGCCGTGGGGGAGCTCGGGGTGCGCCAGAGGACCTTGGCGGCGCGGTCGTGGGTGGCGACGGTCGCGATGGCGTTGTCGAACCAGGGCCCGTCGGAGATCGACCACTTCAGCGGCGGCTTCGGCGCGCGGGCCGTCATGGCGACGAGACGGGCGGGGCCGCTCATGCCGGGGACGCAGGCCAGCCGGTTGGCCCATTTGAAAACGCCGTTGAGCGGATTGCGGAACGGGGAGCAGACGATCTGGGTGATCGGCAGGCCCTTCACCCGGGCCAGGTAGCTGTAGTGGATGTCGCCCGACAGGAAGGCGATGCAGGCGGGGGCGTCGCCGCGCTTGCCCTCGGCCACCTCCGTGACGGCCTCGGCGACCCTGCGGAAGGAGGAGTCGAACGCCGCCCAGTGCTCGAGGTCGGCGAAGCGGCGGAGCTTCTCGCCGAAGCCGTTCTGTCGGCGGGCGGCGATACGTTCGTTCCACGCCTCGGCGTGGTGGATCGCCGGGGGCAGCAGGTAGGGAAGGGAGCTGGCGATGAGCAGATGGTCGAGCCCGCCGGTGAGCTGGGAGTCGAACCACTCCTGCTCGGCGTCGTCGAGCATCGCGCGCCGGTCCGCGGTCAGCAGGCGTGAGGCCCGGCTGTCGACGACCACCACCCGGGTCTTACCGAGGTCGAGCGTGAACGACCAGCGGGCCGTCGAGGGCTCCTTGTCGGCGCGTTCGGCGAACTCGTCCAGCACCTGGCCGCCGTCCTTGGCCGCCAGCACGGCCGCGTACAGCGCGTCGGTGCTCCGCTCCTGCGGCGAGAGGTTCCCGAGGTGCTGGTAGACCCAGTACGAGCCGAGGCCGCCGACGATCCGCCGGCGCCACCAGGGCTGCGTCCAGATCCACTCGCGCCACGCGAAGGAGGTGTTCCAGTCGTCGCGCACGTCGTGGTCGTCGAAGATGCTGAAGGTCGGCACGGTCGAGAGCAGCCACCGCACGGCCGGATCGGTCATCCAGGCCAGCCGGTACAGCTCGGTGTACTCCTCGAAGTCGGCGATCTCCTCGAACGGCTCGGCCGTGATGTCGCGCCGGCCCTTGATGAAGGCCTGCATGCGCTCGCCGGTGCCGTCGGCGTAGACCTGGTCGCCGATCATCAGCAGCACGGTGGGCGGCTCCGCCCCGTCCTTCAGGGCGTGGGCGAACGCGCTCAGGGCGTCGATCCCATGCGTCTCCTGGGCCGCCGGGGCGATCCGGCACGATCCGAACGACACGCTCACCGGGCGCTCGGGCGAGAGGGTCCTGATCACCGAGGCGGGGAACTCGCTCCCGGGTTCCGGCCACGCCTTGCGGCCGTCCAGGCCGACCTCGTAGGGGGTGACGCTCCCCGGTTCCAGGCCGTCCACGTCGACCAGCGCGAAATGGTGCCCGTGGAGGGCGAAGGTCGGGACGATCCGCCCCAGCACCGACACCTCGCAGGCCTCGGACGTCTCCACCCAGACGGTGGCCGACGTCTCACTGACATGGCGGAGCAGGGGGCCGAGCACCAGTGCGGTCATAACCGATATCCCACCGGATCTCCGGCCCCCCGTCCACCGCCATCGCCGCGCTACTCGTATTCGGTGCCGCCCTTACGGGTGAGATAGGCCGGCGAGACGAACTTGGCGATGGCGCGGCCGCCCGTCAGGTCGCTGTGGCGCTCGCGTGCCGGCCTGACCACCAGGCCCTCGCGCAGGTGCGCCCCGGTCCCCGACAGGGTCTCGCGGCCCGAGGCGAGCCCGAACAGCACCTCCTCGTCGTAGGGGCCCCGGTAGAGGACCGGCACCGCGGGAAGCCCGAGCTCCGCCGTGACGTCTCCGACCTCGGCCGGGTCCAGCCAGCGCTTGACCCCGCCGACGACCACGGCGATGTCGAAGACCGCGTAGCCGGGCAGCTCCTCCGTGCCGCTGCGGCCGTAGGACAGGTCCTGCACGCCCTTGCCGAAGACCTCGCCGAACACGCCGACCCGCTCCGCGCCGAAGCGCCCGGCGACGGCGCGGGCGCGCTCGGGGACCTCGTGGCCGAGGACCGCGCGCCAGTAGAGGTTCTTCGGGTCGCGGACCAGGGCCTGGTCGCGGCTGCCGAACCCCTTGGAGGAGACCTGGTCGCCGTCGGGCGAGAAGGTGTACAGGGTGGCGCTGCCGTGCAGCTTCTCGGAGGCGACGACCGGCTCGCCCGGGGTGAACATGGCCGGGAAGCGCTTGACGTCCTCGATCTCGATCCAGCGGATCAGCTCGGGGGCGGACTCCACGGAGCCGGACATGTGCACCGGGATCGGCGGGATCCACTTGACGATGCCCAGCTCGGGCCCGAAGTCGTGGTCTCCGGCGGTGGCCGGGTCCCGCCGCAGGCCCTTCGGCAGGCAGACGATCCCCTGGGAGAGCTCACCGCGCAGCCGGACGGCCTTGACCCGGTTCCCGGCGGAGCCCGCGAGCCGTCCGACGAGACCGAGCTCCTCGATCAGGGCGTCGGGGAGCAGGGCGCCCTCGGGGATGTAGAGGGCCCAGTCGCCCGTCGTGAACCGGCCCTTCGCGACGACGGCGCGGTAGAGGCCCACCTGGGCGAGCTCCAGCGCGTCGGCGTTGCCGTGCGGGTGGATCGTCAGGCGTTCTGCGGTCACGCGGAACGTGGCCATCGCTCTCTCCTTCTCAGCGGTCGGGACGGGCCCCTGAGCGGCGGGACCACGGTCAGGCTGACGGCCTCGAAGCCCCTCCCGCAAACGGTTTTCGGGCCGGCCCCGGCCCTGTGACCCTTGCCATACTCAAGTCTAGACTCTTGTCTAGACTTGAGTCTCATGTTGCGCTTCAGGGGTCGGGACCTCGTATCGGAGGAGTGCGCACATGGAGATCGACGTCATCAGCCCGGACGTGTACGAGCGGGGCGGGATACCGCACGAGCAGTTCACCTGGCTGCGGGAGAACGATCCGGTGCACCGGCACGCCGATCCGGCCGGTGGTCCCGGCTTCTGGGCGGTGACCCGGCACGAGGAGGTCGTGCAGGTGTCGCGGCGGGCCGATCTGTTCTCCTCGCGGGAGCGGCTCTCGATCTTCGAGGAGGTCGATGACCAGACCGTCGAGATGTACCGGCTGATGATGCTGTTCATGGACCCGCCGGAGCACACCGAGCGCCGGGCGATGGTCAACAAGGGGTTCACTCCACGGATGATCCGGCAGCTCACCGGGCATGTCCGCGACATCTCGCGACAGCTCGTCGCCGAGGTCGCGGGGCGCGGCGAGGCCGACTTCGTGGCCGACATCGCGGCGCCGCTGCCCGCCTACGTGATCTGTGAGCTGCTGGGGGCGCCGGTCGAGGACCGAGAGCTGGTCTTCGACCTGTCGAACCGCCTGATCGGTTTCGACGACCCCGAGTACGCGAGCTCGATGGAGGACGCCGCGGCCGTCTCGGCGGAGATCCTCGCCTACGCCGGTGAACTCGCCGATCTGCGCCGGGCGCGTCCGGGCTCCGACCTGGCCACACAGCTTCTTCGGCCGGACGAGTCGGGCCGCTATCTGACCGACGAGGAGTTCCAGCTCTTCGTCCTGGTGCTGATGCTCGCGGGCAACGAGACGACCCGTAACTCGGCCGCCGGAGGCATGATCGCCTTTTTCGAGCATCCCGGGCAGTGGGAGCTGCTGCTGCGCGACCGCTCGCTGCTCCGCACCGCCCCCGACGAGATCGTCCGCTGGTCGTCGCCGGTCAACCTGTTCCGGCGCACCGCCATGGCCGACACCGTCCTGGGCGGGACGCCGATCGCGGCCGGCGACAAGGTCGTGGTCTTCTACCCCTCAGCCAACCGGGACGCCGCGGTCTTCGCCGACCCGTTCACCTTCGACATCACCCGCTCGCCCAATCCCCACCTGGGCTTCGGCGGCGGGGGCCCGCACTTCTGCCTGGGCACCCACCTGGCCAGGCTCCAGCTGAGCGTCCTGTTCGAGGCCCTCCTCGACCGTCTCCCCGACCTCCGCCCGACCGCGGAGCCCCGCCGGCTCCGCTCCAACTTCATCAACGGCATCAAGGAGCTCCCGGTGGCCTTCACCCCCTCGTAGCGCGTCAGCCGAGGAACTCGAGGAGGTAGGCGGTGGCGACCAGGAGGAGGCAGAGGGCCGGGACGGCGAGGAGGGTGCGAGGGCCGCGCAGAAGCAGGCCGGGGGCGAAGACGGTGAGCAGGGCCCACGGGGTGTGGGTCCAGACCGCGAGGACGGGAGGCAGGAGCGTGCAGGCGATCGTGGCCGCGAGGATCCAGCGGAGACGGCCTCGGGGGAGCCGGTCGATCCGGCGGGCCGCACCGGTGCCGGCGGACACGATCCGGGCGTAGCCGACGAACAGGGCGACGACCGCGGCGACGCAGGGGACGGCGAGGAGCCTCACCGGGCCCTCGCCCCACAGGAGGCCGAACGTCAGGGCCCAGAGGCCGTAGGCGAGGACCAGGGTGACGAACGCCAGCGCGACCAGGCCCGCCCAGTAGCCGACGACCATGCTGAACAGGGACATCCGCTCGTGCGGCTCGTCGCTCCCGTGCCAGGTCAGGCAGACCGGGCAGCGGGAGACCGGGCAGCGGGAGACCGGGTCGGCCGTGACCGGCGGGACGGGCAGGACGTCCGGGGCGGGTTCGCCGGTCATCGGGTCTTCCTCCGGAGCCGGCCGCGGATGGCCAGGCGGGCGACGGGGCCGAGATCCTCGAGGGCCGTGAGGAGGTGGCCGAGCTGTTCGAGGGAGGCCACGGCCCGGTCGGCGCCCTCCCGGTCGACCCCCTCGTAGAGGTCGAGGCCGACGAAGGCGGCGGTGACGGCCCGGGCGAGGCCTCCGACGTCGACGAACTCGGCGAGGGGCGTCGACGCCAGGACCCGGGTGAGGACGGCCTCGATCTCCGTCGTCCACAGGGCGAGGCCGGTGGCCGTCGCGGGGGCCAGCTCGGGGCTGACCTGGCTGCCGGCCAGGAGCTGGGCGAGCATGGCGAGGTCGGCGCGCTCGTCGGCGCGGATCCGGCGGCCGAGCTCCAGGAGCCCGGTCAGCGAGCGGACCCGGTCGAACCGCTCGCGGTAGGCGCCGACCTGCTCACGGGCGCCGTGCTCGCAGGCCGCCGTCAGCAGCCCGTGGACGCTCCCGAAATGGTGGAAGACCAGCGCCTGGTTGACTCCGGCGGCACCGGCGATGGCGCGTGCGGAAGCGCCCGCGATCCCCCGCTCCCGCAGCGTCTCCAGCGCTCCGGCCAGGAGCTTCTCCTTGGTCGTCATGCCGCCCCTCCTGGTTTGAGCGATCGCTCAAGGCGCACTCTAGTACGAGATTGAGCAATCGCTCAATTCGGGGTACTCGGGGGTGATTTGAGTACTTTCGCGGTGTTGGCTCGGAGGGCGTGCGGCGCAGAATCGCGGTATGAAGCAAGGGGAGCGCGCGGCGCTCGCGTATCTGGTGGCGGCCCTGTTCTCGGCTGCGGGCTGGGCCGCATGGCTGGGCTGGGACCAGGAGTACGACGTCCGGCCCGACGGCGGGACCGAGGGTCCCTACCAGCCGTGGCAGGTCGTCGGCCTGGTTCTGACGCTCGGCGTGGTGGTGGTGCTGTCGTCCTGGCGGCTCCACGGTCCCGGGACCGTCGCGGGGACGGCGACCGGGCTCGCGGTGGCCTCCTTCAGGGACTGGTCCGACGACGACTCGGGCCTGTTCATCGTGGGCGTGATGATGATCACTGTCGGGGCGCTCGCCGTCTCCGGTCTCGCCGCCCTCGTGGTGAGCGCCGTGGCCCGGGGCACCGGCCCGCAGGCCCGTGCGGCAGGGGCCTCGCGGCCCCGGGCCGCCTCACCGGTGCGCACGGCGGCCGAGGTGACCGCGGCGCTGCTGGGCTCGATCGTGCTGTGGTTCTCCTGGCACCTGGTCTGGTTCGACGGCCCGTGGGCGACGTTCGCGTGGGAGGCTCTGGGAAGCGTGCTCGCCGGAACCGCCGCGGCGGCGCTGGCGGTCCGGGCGGGCCGGCTCGCCCCCTCGCTCTCGGGCGTGCTCGCCGGAACTGCCCTCACCGGGCTCTCCCTGCCGGGCCTGCTCCTGCTGCCGGCGGTCGCGGCCACCGCCCTGGCCGTCCGGAAGGTCCTCGACCGCCGGAACCGGGCTCATCCGGCCGGCCCCGGCCGTTGACCACTGCGGGCGGGGCGGGGTTCGAAGACGACGAGCGGGGTTCGAAGACGACTATGGGGCGAAAATCCGGGAAAGGGGCGGGCGTGCACAGGCTGGGGCGTGAGGTGGCGTGGTTCGCGCTGGTGGCGGGGGTCGCCGCGGTGGCATGGACGGGGTGGCTCGCGGTACCCGTCACCGGGGTGGAGGAGTTCTGGTCGCGGAACCTCGCCGGGGTCGTGGTGGCGGGGGCGGCGACCGGGCTGCTGTGGGCGCGGACGGGGCTGGCCGCGGGGCCGCTCGCCGGGCTCGCCCTCGGGACGGGGTACGCGGCGACGGCGGCCTGGCGGTACGACCCGGGCTGGCAGAGCGAGGAGATGGCGCTGTGGCGGGCGGGGGTGGCGCTCCTGGTCGTCGCGGCGCTGGTCGCCACGGTGGCAGGCCGATGGACGATCGGGTTCGCCGGGCGGGTCATCCAGGACCGTTTCAGCGCGTGACCGTGGCTGCGCCGGTCGTGCCCGCGGGGTCGCGGTCTCGGGGTCTCGGTCTCGGGGTCGTGGTCGCGGATCTGCCCGGTGGTGGGGAGGGCGGCCGGCCCCCGATGGAGACCGGCCGCTGCGAAGGCGGGCGACCCGGGCGGGTCAGCGACCGCCGCGGTTGTTCATCTGACGGGTCGGCATCTGCCGGGCGTTGCGGTGGCCCAGGGTGCGGGCGGCTGCGGTGTACCTCTGGTCGGTGCCCTTCAGGGCGCCTTTCCTGCCGTGCTTCTTGCCCTTTTCGAGGGCGGGGACTTCGCGGTTTTCACGCATGCGGAAAGCACCTCCGTGACGTACTGAATTCGGCCGTGGAATGGCCGTGAGAAAAGGCGGCGTGAGCCGTTGAAAGGGATGAACGCGAGCCTGGACGCGGACCTTGCGTGGTGCCGGAGCGGAGGGACCTGCCCGTCGGGACGGGTGGCGCGAGCCTGGAGGTTCCTGAAACGGCGGTGCCCGGCGCCGGAAGGCGTCGAGTCGTGCGAGGTCAGGGGCTGGTTCGCAAGAAGGGAGCGGGGCGCGTCGCACGCGTGGTGCGAGGGGCCGCTGTGCTCAACCGGTAAGGATCAGATCTCCATGTGCTGAACAGTACCACCGGAATGGCGGGTTCTGTCAACACTCTTCGCCCGAATTATTTCGAGAAGGAAAAGGCCCGCCGGGCGGCGGGCCTTTTCTCTCGGCTTGGGCCGCTACTTGGCGAGCGGCACCTTGGAATGGACGGTCAGCTTGTCGGCCTGGGCGTCGAGGTCGACGACCACCTCGGAGCCGTCGCGGATCGAGCCCGACAGCAGCGCCCTGGCGAGCTGGTCGCCGATGGCCGTCTGGACGAGCCGCCGCAGCGGGCGCGCCCCGTAGACCGGGTCGAAGCCGGTCAGGGAGAGCCAGTCGCGGGCAGCCGGGGTGACGGTCAGCCGGAGCTGGCGGTCGGCGAGCCGCCGGGCCAGCCGGTCGACCTGGAGGTCGACGATCTGGCTGAGCTCCTCGGCGCCGAGGGCGTCGAAGATGATGACGTCGTCGAGGCGGTTGATGAACTCCGGCTTGAAGTTCGCCCGGACGGTCTTCATGACCGCCTCGTGCCGGGCCGCCTCACCGAGCGCCGGGTCGACCAGGAACTGGGAGCCCAGGTTGGAGGTGAGGATCAGGATCGTGTTCCGGAAGTCGACCGTGCGGCCCTGGCCGTCGGTGAGCCTGCCGTCGTCGAGGACCTGGAGGAGGATGTCGAAGACCTCCGGGTGGGCCTTCTCGACCTCGTCCAGCAGCACCACGCTGTACGGGCGCCGGCGGACGGCCTCGGTGAGCTGACCGCCCTCCTCGTAGCCGACATAGCCGGGAGGGGCACCGACCAGCCGGGCCACGGAGTGCTTCTCCGCGTACTCCGACATGTCGATCCGGGTCATCGCCCGCTCGTCGTCGAACAGGAAGTCCGCGAGGGCCTTGGCCAGCTCGGTCTTGCCGACACCGGTCGGGCCGAGGAACAGGAACGAGCCCGTCGGGCGGTCGGGATCGGCGACCCCGGCACGGGTGCGCCTGACCGCGTCCGACACCGCCGCGACGGCCTTCTTCTGGCCGATGAGGCGGCGGCCGAGCTCGTCCTCCATGCGGAGCAGCTTGGCGGTCTCACCCTCCATCAGCCGTCCGGCGGGGACGCCCGTCCAGGCCGACACGACATCGGCGACGTCGTCGGGCCCGACCTCCTCCTTGACCATCGCGCCGCGCGACTCGGCGGCGTCCGAGGCGGCCTCGATGTCCTTCTCCAGGGTCGGGATCTCGCCGTAGAGGAGCCGCGAGGAGGTCTCGAAGTCGCCCTCGCGCTGGGCGCGCTCGGCGAGGCTGCGCAGGTCGTCGAGCTTCTTCTTCAGCTCACCGACCCGGTTCAGACCGGCCTTCTCCTGCTCCCACCGGCCGACCAGGGCGTTCAGGGTCTCCTGCTTGTCGGCCAGATCGGCGCGCAGCTTCTCCAGCCGGTAGCGGGAGGCGTCGTCGGACTCCTTGGCGAGCGCGAGCTCCTCCATCTTCATCCGGTCGACGGTCCGCTGCAGCTCGTCGATCTCGACGGGCCGCGAGTCGATCTCCATGCGGAGCCGGGACGCGGCCTCGTCGACCAGGTCGATGGCCTTGTCGGGCAGGAAGCGGGAGGTGATGTAGCGGTCCGACAGGGTGGCCGCCGCGACCAGCGCCGAGTCGGAGATCTGCACCTGGTGGTGGGCCTCGTAGCGGCCCTTGAGCCCGCGCAGGATCGCGATCGTGTCCTCGACCGACGGCTCGCCGACCAGCACCTGCTGGAAGCGGCGCTCCAGCGCGGGGTCCTTCTCGATGCGCTCGCGGTACTCGTCCAGCGTGGTCGCGCCGATCATGCGCAGCTCGCCGCGGGCCAGCATGGGCTTGAGCATGTTGCCCGCGTCCATCGCGCCCTCTCCCGCGCCCGCGCCGACCATGGTGTGCAGCTCGTCGATGAAGGTGATGACCTGGCCGTCGGACTGCTTGATCTCGTTGAGGACGGCCTTGAGCCGCTCCTCGAACTCACCGCGGAACTTCGCCCCCGCGACCATCGCCGACAGGTCCAGGGAGATCAGCCGCTTGTCGCGCAGCGACTCCGGCACGTCCCCCGCCACGATCCGCTGGGCGAGGCCCTCCACGACGGCCGTCTTGCCGACGCCGGGCTCGCCGATCAGCACCGGGTTGTTCTTGGTCCGCCGCGAGAGCACCTGGACGGTCCGCCGGATCTCGGCGTCACGGCCGATGACCGGGTCGAGCTTGCCCTCGCGGGCCGCCTCGGTGAGGTCGACGCCGTACTTCTCCAGCGCCTGGAAGGTGTCCTCGGGGTTGTCCGAGGTCACCCGGCCGTGCCCGCGGACCTTCTCGAACGCCTCGACCAGCGCGTCGGCGGTCACCCCCGCGTTCTTCAGCAGCGTGGCGGCCTGCCCGCCGTCGGCGGCGAGCCCCACCAGCAGATGCTCGGTCGAGACGTACTCGTCCTGGAGCTGCCGGGCCCGGGAGGCCGCGGTGTTCAGGGCGGCGAGCAGCGGCCGCGACGTCTGCGGTGCCGCGACGGTCGATCCCGACGCCTTGGGCAGCCCGGCGATCGCCTCCTCGGTCCGCCGCCTGAGCGCCACGGGATCGGCGCCGACCGCCTCCAGCAGCGGGATCGTCGTGCCGTCCTGCTGGGCGAGCAGCGCGGCCAGCAGATGCACCGGCTCGACCTGCGGGCTCCCCTCGGAGGCCGCCCGCCGAACCGCCACCGAGACCGCGTCCTGGCTCTTGTTCGTCAGCTTGTAGTCCATTTCCCAACCCCCTCAACGGATGTCCCCAGGCTGTGTACGGCCCGGTCCTGCTGTGCGTTCGGTCCCGCCCGCCCCGGACGGCGCGGAAGGTCCGCTTCCCGGGCGCGCCCCGGCGGCGCCCGCCTTCTCGGCGACGACGATGAGGCGGGACGACCCGATGACGGGCAGCGGAGAAGACCGTCATGTCGTGCCGCCGCCCGGCCGTGTCGCCGTCTCCGGCCGTGCGGTGCCGGTGGTGCGGTGCCGGTGGTGCGGTGCCGGTGGTGCGGTGCCGGTCGTGCCCGGCGGTGGTGTTCGTCAGTGGTCGCGCTGGCGCCAGAGGATCACGCCGGTCTGGCGGATCGGGACCAGCTCGGCGCCGGTGGACGGCGCGTCGGGCCGGCGCTGGGCAAGCCTCGCGGCGACCGCGCGGGTCGACTCCAGTTCCGTGCCGAGCTCGTCGACCAGCCGGCGCAGGGCCAGCAGCTCGTGGGCCAGGTCGTCGTTGGCCCGCTGGAGCTCGAGGATCTTCTGGATGCCCGCGAGGTTGATGCCCTCCTCCTGGGAGAGCCGCTGGATCTCGCGGAGCTGCACGATGTCGCGCATCGAGTACCGGCGGCCGCGCCCGGTGGCCCGGCCGGGTGAGACCAGGCCGAGCCGGTCGTAGGTGCGCAGGGTCTGCGGGTGGAGTCCCGACAACTGCGCCGCGATCGAGATGACGTAGACAGGTGTGTCGTCGGGGAGGTCCATCAGCCCTCCTTGGCTTGTTCGACCAGGGTGTCGCGGAGCTCATCGCCCCTGTGGCTGTCGGCGAAACGCTTCAGCGCCTCGCGTTCCGAGTCGCTCAGCTTCTGCGGGACCTGCACCTCGAGGGTGACCAGCAGGTCTCCCCTGGTGCCGTCGCGGCGAGGCGCGCCCTTGCCGCGCACCCGCAGCACCCGGCCGTTCGGGGTGCCCTCGGGGATGCGCATCTTCACCGGCGGGGCGCCGTGCACCGGGACGAAGATCTCGGCGCCGAGCGCCGCCTCGGGGAAGGTCACCGGGACGTGCACCGTCAGGTTGTCGCCGTCGCGGCCGAACACCGGATGGGCCGTCACCTTCAGCTTGACCAGCAGGTCGCCGGCGGGACCTGAGTTCTCGCCCGGAGCGCCCTTGCCCTTCAGCCGGATCGTCTGGCCGTCCTTCACCCCGGCCGGGATGCGGGCCTGGATCGTGCGGTGCCCGACGGCGCGGCCGGAGCCGTGGCAGGTGGGGCAGGGATCGTCGACGACCATCCCGCGGCCGTGGCAGTGGTGGCACGGCTCGGCGAAACCGAACCCGCCCATGTTCTTGGTCTCCTGACCGGTGCCGTCGCAGTACGGGCAGACGCGCGGGAGCGTGCCCGCCTTCGCACCGGTGCCGCGGCAGGTCGCGCAGGGAGCCTCGGACGACAGCCGCAGCGGGACCGTGATGCCCTTGAGCGCCTCGGTGAACGACAGCGTGACCTCGGACTCGACGTCCTGGCCGCGCCGGGGCCGCCTCGTGGTCGAGGAGGTGCCGCGGGCCGTGCCGCTGCCCCGCCCGAACAGCCCGCCGAACAGGTCGCCGAGCCGCTCGCCCGTCCCACCCTGCTGGGGCTGGCCGAACAGGTCGTTCAGGTCGAAGCCCTGCGGTCCGCCGCCGCCGCGGAACGAGCCGCCGTGCGAGCGGATCTCGTCGTACTCCTTGCGGCGCTTGTCGTCGGACAGGACGTCGTAGGCCTCGGAGATCTCCTTGAACTTCTCCTCGGCCTCGGTGTCGCCCTTGTTGGTGTCGGGGTGGTACTTGCGGGCGAGCTTCCGGTAGGACTTCTTGATCTCGTCCTGGGTGGCGGTCTTGGCGACACCGAGGGACTTGTAATAGTCCTTCTCCAGGTAGTCCTTGGTGCTCACCGGCGTCCCTTCAATGCCTGTACGTGGGCCCCCGGGACCAGGTCCCGGGGGCGGTACTGCTCACTACTGTCTGCTGCCAGGATCGAGAATCCTAGGCCGGACCGGCCACGACCACACGGGCGGGGCGGAGGATCCGCTCCCCGATGCGGTAGCCCGGCTGGTAGATCTCCAGCACGCTCTCCTCCGCGACCTCCGGAGAGGGCACGTGGGTGAGCGCCTCGTGGACGTTCGGGTCGAACGGCTCGCCGACCGTCCCGAACTTCTCGAGCCCCAGCTTGCCGAGCGCCGTCTCCAGCGACTCGCCGACCGACTTGAACGGCCCGACCAGCTCGTCGTGCTCACGGGCCTTGTCGATGCTGTCGAGCACCGGCAGGAGGTCCGCGAGGACGGAACCCGTCGCGTAGTCCTTGGCGGCCGCCTGCTCGCGCAGGGCCCGCTTCCGGTAGTTCTGGTACTCGGCCTGCACGCGCTGCAGGTCGGCGGTGCGCTCGTCGAGCTGAGCCTGGAGCTGGCCGCCGGCCGCCTCGAACTCCGCCTCGAACCCCTCGACCGCCGGGCCCGCCGCGGGCTCCTCGGCGCCTTCCGGCGCGGGAACCCGCAGCTCGCCCGTCTCAGGGTCGATGCGCCGCGAGTCGCGGATCACCGGCTCATCCTGAGAGTTCGTCACTTGCCGTCCTCATCGATGATCTCTGCGTCGACCACTTCGTCGTCCTGGTCCTGCTGCGGGGCGGACTGGTCGTCGCCCGGAGCCGCACCGGAACCGTCGGCCTGCTGCTGCGCGTAGAGCGCGGCGCCCAGCTTCTGGGACGACTGCGCGAGCTTCTCCGCCGAGGCCTTGATGACGTCGGTGTCGGTGCCCTCGAGGTCCTTGCGGACCTCGGCGATGCCGTCGAGGACCTCCTTCTTCAGGTCCTCGGGAAGCTTGTCGTCGTTCTCCTTGACGAACTTCTCGGTGGAGTAGGTGAGGGTCTCCGCCTGGTTGCGGATCTCCGCGTTCTCCTTGACCTTGCGGTCCTCCTCGGCGTACTGCTCGGCCTCGCGCATCATGCGCTCGATGTCGTCCTTCGGCAGCGCGGAGCCGCCGGAGATGACCATCGACTGCTCCTTGCCGGTGCCGGTGTCCTTCGCCGAGACGTTCACGATGCCGTTGGCGTCGATGTCGAAGGTGACCTCGATCTGCGGGACGCCGCGCGGCGCCGGCGGCAGGCCGGTCAGCTGGAAGGTGCCCAGCTTCTTGTTGTACGCCGCGATCTCGCGCTCGCCCTGGTAGACCTGGATCTCCACGGACGGCTGGTTGTCGTCGGCCGTGGTGAAGGTCTCCGACCGCTTGGTCGGGATCGTGGTGTTGCGCTCGATGATCTTGGTGAAGATCCCGCCCTTGGTCTCGATGCCCAGCGACAGCGGGGTCACGTCGAGCAGCAGGACGTCCTTGACCTCGCCCTTGAGCACACCGGCCTGGAGGGCGGCGCCGACGGCGACGACCTCGTCCGGGTTGACGCCCTTGTTGGGCTCCTTGCCGGCCAGTTCCTTGACCAGCTCGGACACGGCGGGCATGCGGGTGGAGCCACCCACCATGACGACGTGGTCGATCTCCTTGACGGTGATCCCGGCGTCGCGCACGACGTTCTGGAACGGAGCCTTGCAGCGCTCGAGCAGGTCGGCGGTGAGCCGCTGGAACTCGGCGCGCGTGAGCTTCTCGTCCAGGTGCAGCGGGCCCTCGGCGGACGCGGTGATGTAGGGCAGGTTGATCGTGGTCTCAGCGGACTGGGACAGCTCGATCTTCGCCTTCTCACCGGCCTCGCGCAGCCGCTGGAGCGCCATCTTGTCCTTGGACAGGTCGACGCCGTGGGCGTTCTTGAACTTGGTGACCAGCCAGTCGACGACCTTGTTGTCCCAGTCGTCGCCACCGAGGTGGTTGTCACCGGAGGTCGCCTTGACCTCCACGACGCCGTCGCCGACTTCGAGCAGCGAGACGTCGAAGGTGCCGCCACCGAGGTCGAAGACGAGGATGGTGGCCTCGCCCTCCTTCTCCAGGTGGTAGGCGAGGGCGGCCGAGGTCGGCTCGTTGATGATGCGCAGGACGTTGAGGCCCGCGATCTGGCCGGCCTCCTTGGTGGACTGCCGCTGGTGGTCGCTGAAGTACGCCGGAACCGTGATCACCGCGTCGGTGACCGGCTCGCCGAGGTAGGCCTCCGCGTCCCGCTTCAGCTTCTGCAGCACGAACGCGCTGATCTGCTGCGGGTTGAAGTCCTTGTCGTCGATCTTCACCTTCCAGTCGGTGCCGATCTCTCGCTTCACCGAGCGGATGGTGCGGTCCACGTTGGTGACGGCCTGGCGCTTGGCCACCTCACCCACGAGGACTTCGCCGTTCTTCGCGAAGGCGACGACGGACGGCGTGGTCCGCGACCCCTCCGCGTTGGCGATAACGGTGGGCTCGCCGCCCTCCAGAATCGCGACGACCGAGTTGGTCGTCCCGAGGTCGATTCCGACCGCACGTGCCATCGTTCGCTTCCTCCGTCTACTGGGATCTCTACTGCCACCACTATGCCGCCGTGGGCGTCCTGGTGTCAAATCAGTTGAGTCTGGTCGGCTCAACTTTATTGCCGCCCGTAGGGCAGAACGCCTGAGCGTACGGCAACGTGCCCGTCCGCGGGTGAAGATGACCTACCCCGCCCGGTCGGCTACGGAACGCGACCGAGGGGACTTAGGGGGCATATCCCCCGGCTCTTCCGGCCGGCTCTTTCCGTTCAGGTGGTGGCGCGCATCGGGCACACTTGCTGTTCCGGACGCCCCGATGACGGTCCGGGGAGGCCGCGGCCCCTGAGGAGGTGGACGCCATCGGAGCACGGATCATCGTCGCCGAGGACGATCCCGGCCAGGCCGAGCTGGTCAGGCGCTACCTCGAACGCGACGGTCACGACGTGGTCGTGGTCCACGACGGATCGGCGGCGCTGAGCGAGTTCTTCCGGCGCGCACCCGACCTCCTGGTCCTCGACGTCATGATGCCCCAGGTCGACGGCCTCGACGTCTGCCGGGAGATCCGCCGGACCTCGGAGATCCCCGTGGTCATGCTCACGGCCCGCTCGACCGAGGCGGACGTCCTGCTGGGCCTCGATCTCGGCGCCGACGACTACCTCGTCAAGCCGTTCAGCCCGAGGGAGCTGGCCGCCCGGGTCCGCACGGTCCTGCGCCGCTCCCGGCCGAGGGAGGTCGTGACCCGCCGGATGAACGCCGGTGATCTCGTCCTCGACCTGGACCGGCACGAGGTCACCAGGGCCGGGGCCCCGATCGAGGTCACCCCCGCGGAATTCCGGCTGCTCACCGTGCTCGCGGGCACCCCCGGACGGGTCTACACGCGCTCCCAGCTGCTGGAGCACGTCACGGGGATGGGCAAGTACATCACCGAGCGCACGATCGACGCGCACATGCGGAACCTGCGCAAGAAGGTCGAGCGCGACCCGCACCGCCCCGCCCTGCTGGTCACCGTCTACGGGGTCGGCTACAAGTTCGCCGACGTCTGACGCCGATGTTCAACAACGTCGCCGTCAGGCTGCTGGCCGTCATGGTCGTCGTCGCGACGGCCTCGATCGCGGCGACCGCCTGGCTGGCCTCGGCGACGACCTCCAACGCCATGCGGCGGCTGCAGAACCAGACCATCGAGGGCGACGCCAAGATCTACGCGGCGCTGCTGGAGTTCGCGGCGACCCACAAGGACTGGAAGGACGTCGGGGAGACCCTGGAGGGCCTGACCGAGGAGTCGGGCCGCCGGATCACCCTGGTGACCAAGAACGGCGAGAAGGTCGGCGACACCGGGTCGGGCTCGGGGCGTCCGGCGAGCCCGTCGGCCGAGATCGATCCGCTGAACGTCAACACCGGGCTGGCGCCCAACGCCTCCAAGGAGGGCATCGACAACCGGATCATGGGGCCGTTCCGGGTGACCGACGCGGAGTACAAGGACATGCTGCGCAACGCCTACCTGGCGACGGAGTGCACCAAGGTCAACCGGGCCGACGGCTCCCCGTTCAAGATCGTCAGCGATCCGTTCGACGGCCGTCCCATGATCACCGGTGATCAGGAGAGCATGGAGCAGTTGCGGGCCGCGGCCTGCTACCCGCCCAGCCTCACCCAGCGGACGGGCAGCCAGAAGCCGGCGTTCGCGAAATGGAAGTCCCTCGCCCTGCGTTGCATGCGCAAGGAGGGCCTGAAGAATCCGCACGTCGACGCCGAGTACCGGATGCCGGGCTCGGACCTGACCTTCGTCAACCTCGGCCGCGACCTGGACGTGCGGGGCAACTCCGATCCCGAGACGGCCCACGCCTGCGTCGTCTCCTCCCGCCGCGAGATGCTCACCCCCTACACCGCCGAGCCCGCCCTGCTCTACCTGGGCGGGGAGCCGCCGGGCCTGGCGGACATCGGACGCCGGAAGACGTTCATGGTCGCGACCCTGGTCTTCTTCGTGACGGTCGGCGCCGCCTGGCTGGCCGCCCGCAGGCTGACCCAGCCGATCCGCACCCTGACCGCGGCCACCGCCCGGATGGGGGCGGGCGACCACACGGTGCGCGTCCCGGTCTCGTCCGGGGACGAGCTCGGCCGGCTCGGCGCCTCCTTCAACACGATGGCCGAGGAGCTCGAACGCAACGAACGCCAGCGGCAGGACGTCGTCAGCGACGTCGCCCACGAGCTGCGCACCCCGCTGGCCAACATCAGCGGCTGGCTGGAGGCGGCCGAGGACGGCGTGGCCGATCTCGACAAGGACCTGATCGCCTATCTGATGGGCGAGTCACAGACCCTCCAGCGGCTCGTCAACGACCTCCAGGACCTGGCGCTGGCCGAGGCGGGCCGGCTCACCCTCCACCCGGAGGAACTGTCGCTGGCCGCGCTGCTCGACCAGGTCGCGACCGCCCACCGGCCGCGCGCCGAGGACGTCGCGATCCTGGTCGAGGCGGAGCCCGTCACGCTGACCGCCGATCCGGTGCGGTTGCGCCAGGCCGTCGGCAACCTCGTCGGCAACGCCCTGCGCCACACCGCCCCCGGCGGCACCGTCACCCTGACCGGCACCCCGTACGGGATCTCGGTCGCCGACACCGGCTCCGGCATCTCCTCGGAGAACCTCCCGCACGTCTTCGACCGCTTCTGGCGCGCCGACCGCTCCCGCACCCGCTCCACCGGCGGCAGCGGCCTGGGCCTGGCCATCACCAAGCAGCTCGTCGAGGCCCACGGCTACACGATCACCGTCACCAGCCGCCTGGGCGAGGGCAGCACCTTCACGATCCACCTCTAGGAACCGGGCCGGGAAAGCGATCCGGGGTTCGGGCGAAGGAGGGGTGTAAGCCGTCCGAGGACAGGGAGGTGCCGCGCATGCCGCAGGCGCTCGACGGGCTGACCGACGCGCAGCTCGTCGCCGGGTTCCGAGAGGATCCCGGCCGCTTCACCGAGGTGTACGACCGCTACTTCCATGACGTCCACCGCTACGTGGCCGGCCGCCTGGACGTCCAGGAGGCCGACGATCTGGCCGCCGAGACGTTCCTGACGGCCTTCCGGCTCCGCGACCGGTTCGATCCCGCCCGCGGCGGCCTGCGGCCGTGGCTGTTCGGGATCGCGACCCATCTGGTCGCCCGGCACCGCCGCAAGGAGACCCGGCACTACCGGGCGCTGGCCAGGACCGGGGTGGCGCCCCCGGAGGACGGCCACGAGAACAGGGTCGTCGCGGCCGTCGCCGCGGGGGCCGCCTATCCCGGGCTGGCCCGCGCTCTCGCCGAGCTCAACCAGGGCGAACGGGACGTTCTGCTGCTGCTGGCGCTCGCCCAGCTCAGCCACGAGGAGATCGCCGCCGCCCTCGGCATCTCCTACGGGACCGTCGGCTCCCGCCTCAGCCGCGCCCGCAAGAAGCTCCGTGACCTCCTGGAGGACCGATGAACGACCTCGACCGGATCACCGCGACCCTCGCCAAGCCGGAGGCCTCCGAGCGGTCCTTCGCCGCGGGCCGCGCCCGCCTCGAGCGCGAGATCCACCGCTCCCGCCGTCCCCGCCTGGTCCTCTGGACGGCCGGAGCGGTCGGGCTCGGCGCCGTCGCGGCGGCCGCCCTGGTCGCGGCGGCCTCGATCGGCGCGACCAAGGCCGCAGACCTCAGCGCCCGTCCCGTCCTGATGGCGGCCGCCTCGACCGCAGAGACCACGCCGCCCGTCACCGGCAGGTACTGGTACACCGACACCGGCTGGGCCGTGAAGGGGACGGTCTCCGGCAAGAAGATGCGCCCGCGGTCCGGCACCACCAGGATCTGGGTGGACCGCGCCGACCACGCCTGGATCGCCCAGGACGGCGGCAAGCCCGTCGAGTCCAAGGGCTGGACCTTCAACCTGTGCGACAAGTCCGTGCGCTTCGCCGACATCCAGGCGCTCCCCACCGACCCCGCCGCCCTGCGCGCGAAGATGACCGACGCGATGAAGAACAACGACGACGGCCCCGTCCCCGCCGCCGACCAGGACCGGTTCGTCACCGGCTGCATGGCCGACCTGCTCTACTCGCTGCCCGCCCCCGCCAAGGTCAGGGCGGCGGCCTTCCGCTCCCTGGCCGCGATGCCCGAGTCGCGCGATCTCGGCACCAGGAAGGACGGTCTGGGCCGCTCCGGGAAGGGCCTCCTGATCGACAACGGCGCCGTCAAGACCACGCTGATCATCGATCCGAGGACCTCCACGGTCCTGGAGCACGTCCTGGTCGCGTCCGGGATCAAGTCCGTCGAGCAGCGCTACACCGTCAGGACGGCCGCCTGGACCGACCGCCTCGGCTGAGCCCGGCACCTCAGCCGCAGGTCGTAGAAGGCGACCTCCCGTCACCCGGCAGGCTGACGGGAGGTCGCTTCGTGAGACGGATGTAAAGGTCCCTGCCCGCTCAATAGCGTCGTCGGTCATGCGGTTGAGCGAAGCGGGGGTGGACCTCGGGGCGGTGACGGCGAACGCGCGGGTGATCACGGAGGCCGCCGCGGGCGCCGAGGTCATGGCCGTCGTGAAGGCCGACGGCTTCGGGCACGGGGCCGTCGAGGTGGCGGGGGCCGCGCTCGCCGGGGGCGCGACCCGGCTCGGGGTGACCTCGGTCGAGGAAGGGCTCCGGCTGCGGGCCGCCGGGATCACGGCACCCGTTCTGAGCTGGCTGCATGCCCCGTTCCAGCGCTTCGACGACGCCCTGCGCGCCCACATCGAGCTGTCCGCGGTGTCGGCGGGCCATCTGCGGGCGATAGCCGAGGCCGCGGAGCGCACCGGGACGATCGCGAAGGTCCACCTCAAGGTGGACACCGGTCTCTCGCGCAACGGAGCCCCCGCCGCCGCCTGGGAGAGCCTGGTCGCGACGGCCGGAAGGCTCCCGGGGATCGAGGTGCGGGGGATCTGGTCGCATCTCGCCGGGGACGAGCCCGAGGGGGTCACGACCGGTGAGCAGATCGCCAGGTTCGACGAGGCGCTGCGCGTCGCGGCGAAGCTCGGGGTCCGGCCCCGCTACCGGCATCTCGCCAACTCCGCCGCCGCGCTGGACGCCCCCGCCACCCACTACGACCTGGTCAGAGCGGGAATCGGGCTTTACGGGATCGAGCCGGTGCCGGGCCGCCGCCACGGGCTGCGCCCCGCGATGACCCTCACGGCCCGGTTGCTGCTGACCAAGACCGTCCCGGCCGGTACCGGCGTCTCCTACGGTCACGACCATCGCACCGACCGCGAGACCCTGCTCGGGCTCGTCCCGCTCGGCTACGCCGACGGCGTCCCCCGCCCCGCCTCGGGACGCGCCGAGGTCTGGGTGCGCGGAGAACGCAGGCCCGTCGCCGGGCGGATCGCGATGGACCAGTTCATGGTCGACCTCGGCGGCCTCGACGCCACCCACGGCGACGAGGTCGTCCTGTTCGGCCCCGGCGACCGCGGCGAGCCGACGGCCGCCGACTGGGCCGCCTGGGCCGGGACCAACCCCCACGAGATTCTCACCGGCGTGGGGCCCAGGGTCCCGCGCCACCACCATCGGGAGGACCCATGAAGATTTCCGTCGCCGTGCTGTCGGGCGGCCCGAGCGGGGAGCACGAGGTCTCCCGGGCCTCGGGGAAGGCGATCCGCGACCATCTCGACCCCGGCCGATACGACGTCGTGGAGATCGTCTGGGGCCGCGACGGCACCTGGCCGGACGGCCTCGCCGCGACGATCGCCCTGCTGGGCACCGTCGACGTGGTGATCCCCGCCCTCCACGGCCCCGGCGGCGAGGACGGCACCGTGCAGGGCCTCCTGGAGCTCGCCGGGGTCCGCTACGTCGGCAGCGGCGTGAAGGCCGGCGCCGTCGGCATGGACAAGGACTTCACCAAGCGCGCCCTCGCCGCCCGCGGCCTGACGGTCGCCGACGACCTGGTCCTGCGCCCCGGCGACGAGGTCACCGACGACCACCGCGACGGCCTCGGCCTGCCCGTCTTCGTGAAACCGGCCCGCGCGGGCTCCAGCCTCGGCGTCACCCGCGTGGACGACTGGTCCGACCTCCCCAAGGCGATCCTGACGGCCCGCGAGCACGATCCCAAGATCCTCGTGGAGGCGGCCGTCCGGGGCAGGGAGATCGACGTCGCCGTCCTGGAACTCCCCGACGGACGCCTGAAGGCCGGCCCGCCCCTGGAGATCCACACCGGCCGCGACTTCTTCGACCACGAGGCCAAGTACTCCGACGCCGCCACCCGCTTCGAGATCCCCGCGAGGCTCGACCCGTCCGCGACGGCCCTGCTCCAGCGCACCGCCCTCGACGTCTTCGACGCCCTGGAGTGCCGCGGCCTCGTCCGCGTCGACTTCTTCCTCACCCCCGGCGGCCATCCGGTCGTCAACGAGGTCAACACCTTCCCCGGCTTCGCCCCGGCCTCCCAGTTCCCGCGGATCTGGGCCGCCGCGGGCCTGTCCTATCCGGCCCTGCTCGACCTCCTGATCAACACCGCGCTGGGCACTCCGATCCCTTCATAGGGTGATTCTTCGCAACGGCTGTAACAGAGGGGCCCGCCGGACCACTTCCCCATGTCAGACAGACCGGGACGGACGGGAAGACAGGGAGGTGGGAGCGCGTGGTGGACGATCACCAGCGTTTCACCGAGATGTACGACGCCTGCCGGCAACGGGTGTGGGCCTACGTGGTCTCGCGTGCGGGGCGGCAGGTCGCCGACGAGGTGGTCAGCGAGGTCTTCGCGATCGCCTGGCGGCGGTTCGCTGACGTGCCCCTGGCGGCGGGGCCGGTCTCGGCGCTGCCGTGGCTCATCGGGGTCGCCCGCAACGTGCTGCGCGACACCATCCGTGCCGAGGTCAGGCGCGAGTCGATGCGGAACGAGCTGCGGGCCTGGGCTGAAGGGGACCACGCCGAGGTCGTCGCCGAGAAGCTCGCGGTGATCAGGGCACTGGCCACGCTGCCCGAGGACGACAGGGAACTGCTGATCCTCGTCGCCTGGCAGGGCCTCGGCCCGCGGGACGCCGCGAAGGTCGTCGGCTGCAGCCAGGCCGCTTTCCGGGTCCGGCTGCACCGGGCCCGTAAACGGCTGGCCCAGGCCGTCTCCGCCGGCGCGGACGCCTCCGGCACCCCCCTCCCCGCCTCCGTGCGGATCGCCAGTTGAAGGAAAAGCCCATGAACCCGATGGACGAGCTGCGCAACGCCAAGCCCGAGTACCTGGAGACGCCCACGCCCGCAACCACCCGACTCCGGGAGCTGAACTACGCGATGGCCCAGCAGCAGACCAGCACGACCAGGCAGAAGAAGTTCCGGCCCGCCCTGGGCCTCGGCGTGATCGGCGCCGTCGCCGCGGGGACGGCCGCCGCCGCCCTCGTCCTGTCCGGCGGCGGCGCGGCCCCCGTCAAGACCCCGGCGCCCCCGCTCGCGGGCAGCTCGAAGCCCGCGGTGAAGGTCAACGGCCACGAGATCCTGCTGGTGGCGGCCGAGAACGCCGAGAAGCAGCCGAAGACGGCCGGGAAGTGGTGGCACACCTCCTCGATCGGCCACCACCTGAGCGCGGTCGAGGGCGCCGACTACAAGATCCTCGACCGTGAGCGCTCCGACCTGTGGACGCCCCTGGCCACCGGCGGCGACTCCTTCACCGAGACGCGGAAGCTGGCCTTCGGCTTCCCCTCGAAGGCCGACGAGGACGCCTGGAAGGCCGCGGGCTCCCCGGCGACGCTCACCGTCAAGATGCCGGCCGTCAAGGGCATGGGCACCAAGCGGGGCTACGAGGTCTCCAGCCAGGACGGCCCGGCCGAGACCGGGCACTCGCCGCTGTTCCAGGGCGACAAGGTCTTCTGGATCGGCAAGAACGTCACCATGAAGGAGCTGCTGGGCCTGCCGGGCACCCCGAAGGCCCTCAAGGCGCACCTGCTCCGCTGGTACGGCGGCCATGACACCGAGTCCAGCAGCGTCCCGATGACCTCCGACGCCTGGCTGTTCCGGGTCACCACCGGCCTGATCGCCGACATGCCGGTCTCGCCGCAGGTGCGCGGGGCGGCGTTCCGGATGCTGTCGGAGCTGAAGTCCGTCAAGGTCGTCCCGGACGTCAGGACGGCGGACGGCAGGACCGGCACCGCGGTCTCGATCAACGAGGACATCAAGATCAAGGCCAATGCCGAGGCCGACGGCTCCTACGACAGCCGCCTGATCTTCGACGTCGCGACCGGGACGGCCCTGCAGACCGACAACGTCGTGGTCGAGCCGGGCGGCTACCAGGCCGACCTCCAGCCGGGCGACGTCTCCAGCCTCACCACCATCGCCACGGCCGGCTGGACCGACCGGCGCTAGCCCGGAACGGGAACGAGCCCGCGGCGCCTATCGGGGGGTAGGCGACCGCGGGCTCGTCCGTCTCGGGAGACCTTCTAGAAGGTCTTGTGGCGGACCACCCAGGTCCAGGAGGCCTTGTTGTCGCCCGCCGCGTTCGGCAGCTTGAACCGGTCGTTCACGATCAGGTCGATGAGGCCGCCGGGGATGAGCCCGCAGCCGCTGGTCTTCGGCAGCGCGAAGGAGTTGTCGTTGGTCCAGACCCGCAGCATCGGGACGTTGCCCTGGACCCACGGCAGGGCCAGCGAGATCTGCGGCTTGAGCAGGATCGGGTCGGCGTCGGTGCCGGACCAGCAGTTGCCCGACACGAACGGGTGGACGAACCGGAACTTGACGCCGATCTCCTTCGGCATCGTGGTGCCGGGGGTGACCTTGCCGGTCGCCGCGATGTGGACCTTGGTGCCCGTCAGGTCCTGGATGTAGAGCGGCGTGCCCGGCAGGGGCGTCTGGATGGTCAGGTCGCCGCCGGTGAGGCCGCCCAGCTTCGCGACCGTCGAGCCGTCGGCGAGCGTGCCCTGCGCCGTGACGAGCTGGAGCGGCGAGTCGACCTTCACCCGGACGGTCTTGATGTCGATCGTGCCGTCGAGGACGGTCGAGACGTAGCAGGTCCAGGACTGGGCGCCCGCCGGCTTGGCGGGGCAGGAGGCGAAATCGGCTTCCGAGGGGGTGTAGGCGTTCTCAGCGGAGGCGGGCGCCGCGAAACCGAGGACGGCCGCGGCGGCAGCGGCTCCGACCGCTGCCTTGCGCAGGAGGTGCTTCAAAGGGGGTGCTCCTGGTGCTGGTGGGGTGTGAGCGCCGGCGTTCAAGGTCGGCTAGAAGGTCTTGTGGCGCACGGCCCATTCGAAGTCGGCCGTGTTGGTGCCGGACGGCGAGGGCAGGCCGATGAAGGAGTCCAGGCCGTTGGGCATGTAGAGCGGGATGCGCCCGCAGTTGCTCGACTTGGGCAGCGCGTAGGTGTTCTCGGACGCCCAGCGCTTGGCCATCGGGGTGAACCAGAAGACCCAGGGCAGCGTCACGTTCTCCTGCGGGCGCAGGACGACCGGGTCGGCGTCGGTGCCGATGGTGCAGTTCTGGCCGAGGAAGCCGGCCGAGTTCCAGAGCTGGAGCTTGACCTTGAAACCGTCGAGGGAGTCGGGGTCGGTCAGGCCGAGCCCGACGACCTTGGCCTCGATCTCCGGCAGCACCGACAGGATGATCGTCGTGCCGGGGACGACCGTGACGACCTTGAAGTTCTGCGTCTGCTTGAGAGCGCCCCAGGCCGAGACGACGGTGCCGTCGTTCAGGGTGCCGGAGGCGGCGGTGAACTGGAGCGGCTGGTCCATGATGATCCGGAGGCCGCGGTTGGTGCCGATGGTGAAGCCGCCGGTGATGGCCGTGCTGACGTAGCACGTCCAGTCCTTGGCGCCGGCGGGCTTGGCCGGGCAGGTCGCGAAGTCGGCCTCGGACGGCTGGTAGCGGGAGAACTCCGCGTGCGCGGGCGAGGCGAAGAGGGCCCCGCCGAGTGCGGCGGCGAGGAGGGCGGCTGTCTTACGGAAGCGCATGTCGGCGTCCCTACTGGATCGTCTTGTGGCGCACGGCCCAGGTGATGTCCATGTGGTTGCTCGTCGCGTTGGCCTTGCCGATGAGCGTGTTGACCAGGGGGCTCTCGCAGCCCGTCGCCCAGTCGATCGTGAAGATGTCGTCGTAGACCTTGGTCTGGAGCATCGGGACGCCGTCGAAGAGCCACGGCAGCATCCACTGCGTGCGCGGCTTGAGGACGGTCGGCTCGCCCGAGGCGCCGATGTAGCAGTTGTCGCCCAGGCCCGAACCGATGATCTTCGCCTTGACGCCGATCTCCGACGGGTACAGGAAGCCCGGCGTGACCTTGCCGGTGGCCTCGATCTGGACCTTCCAGCCGGTCGGGTCCGGAATCTCCAGCGGTGTGCCGAGGACGCCCCGGACGAACGGCATCGGGTCGCCCTTGAGCGAGCCGACGACGGCGACGGTGGCCCCGCCGACGGTGCCCTGGCCGACCGTGAGCCGGATCGGGTTGTTCACCCGGGCGGTCATGTTCTTGAGGCGGAACTGGCCGTCGAGGGCGGTGAAGGCGTAGCAGGTCCAGCCGGAGGCGCCGGCCGGGGGCGCGGGGCAGTCCGCGAAATCCGCTTCGGAGGGGTGGTAGGTGTTGGCCGCGTGGGCCGGGTTCGCCGTCACGCCGAGCGCTAGCGCCGCGGAGGCGAGGACTGTTGCGAGACGCCGCATGGTGCGTGCTCCTCGGGAGGGGTGGGAGAGGCCGCGCCTGCCTCGTGGTGAACGTGAGAGTAACCTCACAAATGGGACAATCCAAGATCTGTGGTGTCACCATTCGGAAACGCGGGGTATCTCACGTAGTGATCTCTGCGTTAACGTGCGGGCGCATCGGGCATAGTGCGGTAAGTTACTCGCCGGTATGATGTGGCACCCCGACTCGAACCCCGTTCGGGCGGGGGGCTTAAGCTACGCGCCAATGGCCGTACCCCAGGAGGACGGAACAGTGTTCTGGATCACGTTGATCGTCGGCCTAGCCGGCACTGCGGTGGCGTTGGCGCTCGCGGGAAAGCGAGTGCTCTTCCTCGTCAAGCTGTTCAAGAGCGGCCAGCCCGCTCCTGACCGCGTGGCGAGCGTCAAGCGCGACCCGAAGGGTGACATCGAAGGGCAGGTCACCGAGGTCCTCGGGCAGAAGAAACTGCTCAAGTGGACCGTGGCCGGGCTCGCCCACTTCTTCGTCATGTGGGCGTTCTTCCTGCTGATCACGGTCTACCTGGAGGCGGGCGTCGCCCTGCTCTTCGGGCTGGACGTGCACATCCCCTTCCTCCAGGACTGGGGCCCCATCGGCTTCGTCCAGGACACGATCGCCCTCGCCTGCGCGGCCGGCCTGCTGACCTTCGCCATCATCCGGCTGAAGAACGCGCCCGCCAAGCTGGGCCGCAAGTCCCGCTTCGACGGCTCCCACACCGGCGGCGCCTGGGTCATCCTGTTCATGATCTTCAACGTCGTCTGGACGATGTTCTTCTTCCGCGGCGTCGCGGAGGCCACCGGGAACCTCGGCTACGGCAAGGCCGCCTACTTCTCCTACTGGGTCGGCACCTGGTTCGACGGCCTGAGCGACCACACCCTGGAGATCCTCGAGTCGGTCGGCCTGCTGCTGCACATCGGCGTCGCGCTGGCGTTCCTCGTGATCGTCGTGAACTCCAAGCACCTCCACATCTTCCTCGCGCCGCTGAACGTCATGTTCAAGCGCCGCCCGAGCGGCCTCGGCGCGGCCCAGCCCGTCATGAAGCCCGACGGCAGCAACCTCGACTTCGAGGAGGCCGACCCCGACGAGGACCTGTTCGGCCGCTCCAAGATCGAGGACTTCACCTGGAAGGGCTTCCTCGACTTCGCCACCTGCACCGAGTGCGGCCGCTGCCAGTCGCAGTGCCCGGCGTGGAACACCGAGAAGCCGCTCTCCCCGAAGATGGTCATCCTCGAGCTGCGCGACCACGCCTTCGCCAAGGCCCCCTACTTCCTCGCCACCGAGGAGGAGCAGGCCGCCTTCACCGACGAGCAGAAGCTCGCCATGCAGGTCGACAAGCCCCTCGTCGGCGAGGACGGCGTCATCCACCCCGACGTCCTGTGGTCCTGCACCAACTGCGGCGCCTGCGTCGAGCAGTGCCCCGTCGACATCGAGCACATCGACCACATCCTGGACATGCGCCGCTACCAGGCCATGATCGAGTCTTCGTTCCCGTCGGAAGCCGGCGTGATGCTGAAGAACCTCGAGAACAAGGGCAACCCGTGGGGCATGTCCGAGATGAAGCGCCTCGAGTGGGTCGAGGAACTCGACTTCGAGGTCGAGGTCGTCGACGAGAAGCTGCCCGAGGACGTCGAGTACCTGTTCTGGGTCGGCTGCGCCGGAGCCCTCGAGGACCGGGCCAAGAAGACCACGAAGGCCGTCGCGGAGCTGCTGCACATCGCGGGCGTCAAGTTCGCGGTCCTCGGCCCGATGGAGGCCTGCACCGGTGACCCGGCCCGCCGCCTCGGCATGGAGTACCTGTTCCAGGGCATGGCGCAGCAGAACGTCGAGACCCTGAACGACGCGGGCGTCAAGAAGATCGTCGCGACCTGCCCGCACTGCTTCAACACCCTCGCCAACGAGTACCCGCAGGTCGGCGGCCACTACGAGGTCGTCCACCACACCCAGCTGCTCGCCGACCTGGTCGACAACGGCAGGCTCGTGCCGGTGACCCCCATCGAGGAGAACATCACCTATCACGACCCCTGCTTCCTCGGCCGCCACAACAAGGTCTACAAGCAGCCGCGCGACATCATGGCGAAGGTCCCCGGCGTCAAGACGCAGGAGATGCACCGCTGCAAGGACAAGGGCTTCTGCTGCGGCGCCGGCGGCGCCCGCATGTGGATGGAAGAGCGCATCGGCAAGCGGATCAACACCGAGCGCGTCGACGAGGCCCTCGAGACCAACCCGGACACCGTGTCCACCGCCTGCCCCTTCTGCCTCGTGATGCTCGGTGACGCCATCAACGAGAAGAAGTCGGCCGGAGAGGCCAAGGAGTCGCTCGAGGTCGTCGACGTGGCCCAGCTCCTGATCAAGTCGATCAAGGGCGAGGCGACGGTCGCGGCGGCCGCCGAGTAGGACCTCACACGCGTCGGGCCCGCTCCCTCCGGGGGCGGGCCCTTCCGTTCTCAGACCGTTAAGGAGGCGGGGAGGAGGTCGCGGGGCTCGGTGATGCGGTAGCCGTCGCAGTCGAGGGGGACGCCGTCGAACTCCGCGGCGATCACCAGGGCGGTCCTGCCCACCTCCAGGGCGAGGCGGTGGGCGCCGGCCGGATCGGCGGCGGTCTCGCTGAGATCGCAGGTGAGCTCCCAGGCACCCGCCCCGACGGCCGGAGGAGCGGCCCCCTCGACGGCCCTGACCAAGGCGGAGATGCGCCCCCCGCTGTAGAGGTCCATACCGGGGACGCCCGTGTGCGTCACCCCGCCCGCGTAGGGGCTGACGAGTTCGGAGAAGCGTCCGGGATCCGGCCGCCGGGCCAGGTAGACGGTCACCAGATGATGATCGGCGTCGCGTCCGGGCAGCACCCTCCCGCCCGCGAAGACGATCCCGCCGAGCCGGTGCGCGAGCCCGCCGACCAGCCCCTCGTCCCCGCTGGAGACGTACAGGACCGGCCAGCCTCCGGGCAGACGCGCCTGCCGCAGCAGCTTGGGCGTCACCTCGACCGGCCCGTGCAGCCCCGAATCCCCCGCCCAGACGACCCCGCCGTCGACCCGCGCCTCCGGCGCGAACAACCGCACCGTGTCCAGGAGCCGTTCCCGCCCGGGAACGTCACTCAGCAGCAAGGTCGGCCCCCGCCGGACCCGCCGCGCCATCATGCTCAACGCCATCACACTGCGTGTGACGCTCGAACCGGCCGTTGCGACGACTCCCGTGCGCGGTTTGTTATCGCCTCGTCACAGGGAGAGTCAGTCGGTGAGCTTCGTCTGGTGGAAATTCAGGTACGAACGTGACGGAGTCGGACCCCGCTGCCCCTGGTACCGCGACCCGTACTCGCTGCTCCCATAGGGATGCTCGACCGGCGAGGACGTCCGGAACAGGCACATCTGCCCGATCTTCATCCCCGGCCACAGCTTGATCGGCAGTGTCGCGACATTGGACAGCTCCAGCGTCACATGCCCCGAGAACCCCGGATCGATCCATCCGGCCGTCGCGTGCGTCAGCAGCCCGAGCCGCCCCAGGCTCGACTTCCCCTCGAGCCGCGCCGCCACGTCGTCCGGCAGCGAGAACAGCTCATAGGTCGACGCGAGAGCGAACTCCCCCGGATGCAGGATGAACGCCTCGTCCGCTTCGACCGCGACCTCACGCGTCAGATCAGCCTGCTCCTGCGCCGGATCGATGTGCGGATACCGATGGTTCTCGAACACCCGGAAGAACCGATCCAGCCGCACGTCCACACTGCACGGCTGCACCATCCCAGGATCGAACGGCTCGATACCGACCCGCCCGTCCGCAACCTGACCCCTGATATCCCGATCACTGAGCAGCACCTCAGCAACCTATCGGGTTTCCCACACCCCCCGAACATCCGCTACCATGCTCATGCAGCAGCCCCCGGGCCGCCGCAACGCGGATGTAGTTCAATGGCAGAACTCCAGCTTCCCAAGCTGACCACGCGGGTTCGATTCCCGTCATCCGCTCCAACCACGAAGACCCTGGCCTGGGAACTGATCCCGCTGGGGTCTTGGTCTTTTCCGGGGGGCATCGCAGGTTCTCGTGCCGTGTGAGCTCTGAAGGCCGCAGCTCTGAGGCCTGTCCAAGCCCTTGGCGATCGCCTGATTCCTGCGGGGCCAGCCGCGCGTTCCGCGGACGTTCGACAGGTCGCGCGGCGACTCGGGGCGGATGGTCTCGCGGCAACTTCCTCCCGGGTTCGGAGGCGTCAGCCGGCCAGTGCCATCCGGTCGGCCAGCACGTGGACCTCTCTGGCGTAGGTGTGCTTGGTGCTGGACAGCAGGTCCTGTACGAGGTTGCGGACGAGGGGACGGTTTCGGACGTGCTGCGGAGCGATCTTGTCCGCCTTGAGTAGCGCCTCGACCGCGGCATTCTCCTTGCGGTTCATTGCGAGTCCGGCGGCGGTGCAGGTCCAGTAGTGTGCCTGGCGCTCCAGTGAGCCGATGTCCCCGACTGCGACGAGTTCGGCGCGTGAGGCGACGTCTCGGGGCCGTCCCAGTTCGAGGCTGATCTCGACCGCGTGAATTCGGGTGTTGACGATGTTGAACTGGGTCTGGAAGACGTTTCCGCTCAGTGGCAGGTCCCGGGCGACCCGTTCCGCTTCACCGAGGTGGTCCTCAGCGTCTTCCTTGCGCCACAGCCGTGAGAAGGCGACGGCGGCCCGGAGGTGGAGCGCGCCCCACAAGGCGAGGATGTCGGGGTCCCGAGTGGTCAGGTGTTCTTCGATCCGGTCGAGCGCGGCGAGGGCCACGTCCTTGGCCGGTTCGAGGGATGCTTCGTGCAGCCACACGCCGCACAGGTCCCAGGCCGACGCCGCGATCAGCTCGGGGGAGCCGACGTGCTGTGCGGAGACCAGTTCCCGCTGAACAGCGGTCCAGCCGAGGTCATGGTGACCGAGGAGGTTCGAGGTCACCCGGGCCATGTGGCAGGCCCGCAGCATCATGGACTCGGCCTCATCGCGTCGCGCCGACGTGGTGTCGCCCGTGTGGATCACCAGATCGGTGATGATCCGGGGAAGGACCTCACCGAGCGCGGTGAACCGGGCGTCCTGCCGGAGGCTCTCGGCGAGCTTGAGCTGACTCGCCAGCTCGTCCAGCGAACTGGGCTCATGGTTGCTGAGGAGCGCGGCACCGCCCGGCATCGTGGCCTGCTGGAGCGCGAGACGCAGGTTCGGGATCGACGAGTGCCCGGAGTCGAGCTCCGCCTTCTCATGCCGGTAGGGCTGGCCGGTCAGTTCGCCGACCTCAACGCCCAGAGCCTCGGCGACCCGGGCGACGACGCTTGCCCGGTCGAGAGGAAGACGGCCGTTCTCAACCTTGGAGACCCAGCTTGTAGAGCGTCCGATCGCGTCGGCGAACGCCTCCTGATCCCATCCCTTGCGACGACGAGCCCGCGCGATGCGCTGGCCCATGGTCATCTGCTCACTGCTCATCCTTGGTCTCCTCTCGACCCATGAGAACCATAAAAGGCAAGGATTGGATCACTGGCAGAAAAACTGCCAGTGCCTGGCAGTGACCCGTTGTGACCAGCGAAGACACCAATGACAGGAATCTACTTTCTGGTTGCACGCTATGGGGAGCTCGGCGATGTCCGGGGCATGAAGAAGCCCCCGAGCCGATGGCCCAGGGGCTTCTGTACTCACGCGTCAAGCTTCTGGTGTGGGAGACGCTTCACCACGTGACCGCTGCTGCGCGGCCCTCTGGATCAGCACGAGCCGCAGTTCCCGGGGAGACACCCCGTGATCCAGACGCAGGGTGTGCAGCAGGTCGACGTCTTCCGCGTGCAGGAGATAACGACCACTGATCACGACGTGCCGGACCAGGCCCTCGTTCGCCCAGGCTCGCAGGGTGCGCGCACGGACGTCTACGCTCTCCGCCGCGGCCCGAGGCGAGTAGATGGGCCCGTTCACGGTCCACGACTCCTCATCAACGGGTTCGGCCACCGCGCTTCACCTACTTCCCTCGGTGTGCAGAGCGGCGATCTCGCCGAGCTGGGAACGGGACCGTCTGATCCGGCGCCCGGCGAGGGCACGTTCCTCCGGGGGGACGACCTTGGAGCGCGTCCAGGGTTCGTACACGTTGACGATGCCTGACAGCCACGCCTGCAAGACGTGAGCATCGTCCAGATGCCATGTACGGGCCGGGCCGCTCACTGTGCCCTCACCTTGCAGCGGCAGTCGCCGTGAACCCACCGCAGCACTGTCCGGTCAGGATCATGGGAGATCTTCATAGATCCCCCGGTGAGCACCGCGACCGTGAAGAGACCGCGCCCGTTCTCGGAGAGACCCGCGATCAGCCCGTCATCGGGACGCTCGTCGCCCAGGGCGAAGAGCCCGCCGATCTCGGCGGCGATCCCGAGCGGGATGTCCGGGACATCCTCGGGTGGCGGAGCATGGTGCACGATCGAAGCCACCAAGCCCTCACCAGAGTGGCTCAAGGTGAAGGTGATCCCGCCCTCGTTCCCGTGCTCGACGATGTTCCCGACCAGCTCGCTGACCACGATGAGCAGGTCATCCCGCGGGATGCACCCCTCAGCGACCAGAGCCGAAGCCCAGCTACGGATGTCGGTCACGGCTTCCGGGATGGCAGCGAAGTCCTGCTCGGCCATCCACGGCCCCTCCCGGTCGCGGATCACCGCTCTGACGATGGCGATCAGTCGTTGGCTAACCATCGGCAGCACCGCCCGGGATGTCCAGGACGAGCGCCACCCGTTCCACCGCTGTCGATACCTGGTCGACGGGCGCGAGCAGGACGTCCAAGGCGGCCCAGTGGAACCACTCCGCCCGGTCGGGCCCGGTCCGACAGCCGATCACCTCCTTGAACGCGGGAGACTTGGGGTTCTCTACGTGCAGCAGCGGCGGTTCGCCCTCGACCAGCCGCACGCGCAGCCCCTGTGATGCGAGCGAATTACCGAGTTCTTCCAGATACTCCTTGGGTCCGGCCATATAGCCCTCCGCAGTCGACAGGTCACGCGGAAGATATGACGGCCATCAGCCGGGAGTGGCAGAAAAACTGCCAGCGCACCGGCACTGACCAGCGAACATAACAATCAGAGCCCCGAGCGTCACCTGGAAGAGCCCAACGTTCGCCGGTCAAGTCGACCGCGGCCGACCGCTCACCCGGGGATGCCCTTGCCGCCCTGGGAGCTCAGCCAGTCGACCTCAACCGAGGCGAGGAACTCCCCGCGCGCTTCCAGGAACCGCTTCACATGCGGCTGCTCCTCATGCGCTTCAAACGCGTCCCGGTCGGTGTACAGCTCATAGAAGGCCCGCACGAGCGGTTCCCCGTCGACGAAATGCGAGACGTAGACGAGCGTCCCGGGCTCCTTGTCGATGATCAGCGGCAGCGTCTCGGCGACCAGCCGATCGAACCGCCGGGCACTGTCCTCGTCCTTACAGGTGAAGCGCACGAACAGCCCGAACACGGTTCCTCCAGAAGGCCGGCGACACTGTCCACTTTGATACCGCCCCGACCGGCACGAGCGCGACACGCATCCCAGGCACCGTCAACTGCTCGATCCCGCACCATCCTGAACCTGCCGCTCTGACCTGCGGGACAGCAGGCACGCCAGGTTGTCTAGTCCCAGGTGATGGTTGACGGTTTTGTCCCGGGGCTGGCTTGACGGATGGTCTTGGTTTCATGGGGCGGCCTTGCGGGGCCGGTGGGCTTTGATGCTGCGGACGGGCTGGTCGCTGGTGCGGCGGACGGTCTTGCGGTCGTCGGCGTCCAGGTCGATCGTGATGGTCGTCGCGGTGACGTGGGCGGTGACAACGTGGCCGGCGTGTTCGCGGCCGAGGGAGACCTTCTGGCCGGCGATGAGGATGACGCCGGTCGCGCTGGCTCGCCGCTGGACCGTCATTGGAGCCGTGGACGGGATCGGCGGCGGCCCGGCCGGGCGGGCGCCCCGCAGGCCAGAGGCCTGCTGGGAGGTGAGGGGGTTGGGGCGGGTGCGCAGCAGCTCCCGTGTGTCCAGGTCGAAGAACGCCAGGGTCTTGCCCTCGATCCGGATCCCGACCCGCCGGCCGCCGAGGATCTCCGCGGCCAGGACGGATCGGCCGGCCAGGCCGACCAGGCCGTCCCGGTTGACGGTCCGCTCTACTTCGACCGCGCTGCCGGCCTCTTCGGCCGGCGGGAGCGGGGCGGGCCCGGCCGGGCGGCCGCCGCGGACGGCCAGGACCGCGAGGTCCGCCGTTGACAGGTGCGAGCGGACGGTCTTGATCCTCGCTCCGGCGTTCAGCAGATGAATGACCTGGGAGTCGGCCCAGAACGTCACCTTCACCCCGGCCAGAGCCGGCCCGAGCCAGAACTGACGGCCCGCCACCGCCAGGTTCCCCGAGGGCGGGACGATCCGGTCGAACTCGACCGGCCCGCCATCCCAGACCACCGGCCGCTCCAGCTCCTGCTCCGGACCGGCCATCGTCTCGGGCTCATCGGCTGGCCCGGCCTGCTGCGGGACTACGGCCAGCCGGACCACTGAGGGCACCTTGAGCGGCAGCAGCTCCCGCTCGTCCTGCGAGCGGGCGGTGAACCGGTCGGCCGGGACCGCCATGCCCAGGGCCTGATGGGGCCGGACGGTGTTGTATTCGGTGACCCAGCCGGTGATCGCGGCCTGAGCCGCGGCGAGGTCCGGGAACGGGACGGCGTCGTCCAGGAGCTCCCGCCGCAAGCTCTGGTGGAACCGTTCGATCTTCCCCGTCGTGGTCGGCGACCGCGGCTGCGTCAGCCGATGGATGATCCCGTTGTCGCGGCAGATCCGGTCGAACAGCACCTCACCGCCATGCCCGAACCGGTCGGTGAACTGTTTGCCGTTATCGGTCAGCACCTCATCCGGCACCCCGAACCGGCCCAACGCATCGGCGAACGCCAGGCAGACGGCCCGGCCGGTCGCCCGGACGACGACCGACGCGATCACACAGAACCGTGAATGGTCATCGACCCCGGTGACGACCTTGCACTCGGTGCCGTCGGCCAAAAAGACCCCGCCGACCAGGTCCATCTGCCACAACGCCATCGGAGCCTCACGCTCCCACCGCCGGTAGTCCTCCCGCCTGCGCTTCCGCCGGCCAGGAGTGATCAGCCCGGCCCGCACCAACGCCCGATGCACGCTCATCCGGGACGGAACCGGCGACAAACCCAGCCGTCCGACCTCATGAACGATCCGCACCGGACCCCACCGCGGATGCTCCCGCCGCATCTCACACACCACCGCCTCGATCGCAGCAGGCATCCGCGACGGCGAACCCTCCGGCCGCTTCGACCGATCGGCCAACCCGGCCAGACCCGACTCCCGTTACCGGTTCAGCCAGGCATGCACCGACTGACGCGACACCCCGGACCGGACCGCCACCTCCGTCACCGGCATACCCGCCAGAACCTCCAGCACAGCGCGATACCGCTGCTCCACCACCGACAACTCGACCAGAGCCAATCCCAGCCCCCCTGCCACACGACGCCGCAACGAACGCACGACAGACAAGCCGAACACGACACCCGTCAAGCATCAAATGGGACAGGAGTGTCAAGCATCTCCCGGGACAGGACAGCAGGCACGCCAGGTGCGGATGAGAACTTTCTCTACGGTTTCAAGGGCGGTCCGCGAGCGGGCCCGCCAGCCGGTTCGTCCGGGCCGGGTGTGCGGCCTCTCCGGGCCGACCCGCCCCGGCCGACCAGCAATTGACAAAATCGGACAAAACGAAGATATGGGACCAATTGGGACCGGGTGAATAGTCAATTCTGGAACATCGTTAAGGGGTGCAGTCTGGTGATCTTTATCGTTCCGGTTGTACCGTTCTGTGGGACCCTATTCGACATAGGCGGATTAATGGTCGACTCTTTTATGAACTGGGTGCTAGGGATACTGGGACTGGCATTTGGCTACTATCAATATCGGAAGGGCCGGCGTGGTCCGCAAATTAAGTGCCTGATCGACTTTGATGTCTTGCTTGATCCAAGCGATAGAATTTTGAATGGTGGCCTCATTATGAGTTCCCATCATCGGGAAGTGACCTGTATAAGTCGAACCAGAGTGGCTTTTTGGAATAGTCGAGGGGAGCCGATAAGGCGAAGTGATATTAATCAATCCTACCCCCTCAAGCTCCAACTTGCAGATGGCGATTCCGCGCTCGATGTAAAAGTTATTTTCCTAAGTAAGCGGGAAAACGAATTTTGCGCTGTGATGAGTTCCGATGACCCTGCCAAGGTCAGGATCGAGTTCGAATTCTTTAATGCTGGAGATGGCGCCATTTTCGAAGTGGTCCATCAGGGCGTGACCTGTCCGACCCTATCCGGCGCTATCGTCGGAGCAGAATTGCCAACTCCGATCCACGCAGATCTAAGTCAAAGTAGGCTAAGGTCTCTCGCCGAGAGCATCAGGTCTCGTCGTATTGCAAACGTAAAGTACCTGGCGTCAAGCTCTACCGTAGGCTTGTTGGCGGCGATGGCAATACCTGCTGTGGCCGTCACCCTAGTGCTGAATAATGGCTGGCCTGACAGGACGCCAAAGTTGGTAGACGTTCACAAGTACGACCTAAATTCCCTGCGAGGCCAGGAGCATTTTGCGAAGAAGGTTTATGACGTTGGAACTTCTGAGCTCAATTGGGTCGGCCCCGCGCTATTTATTCTAATAATCTTGGCTTATTCTGCGATGGCTCTATATATAGCCCGTGAGCAGATCGATTCGTGGAAAAAGAAGGTTCCTCCAACGGTTCTCGCCGTACTACTTGAAGAGGAAGACGGCGATGACCCTGGAGAGGGTTGAAGTGCTGCGTAAAAGGAGCTATTTCTCCCAGGTGGGCCTCGTATGATCCGGAAATTGGCGCGGGCTGAGAGGGGTCGCTGTTACGGTCGTATGCCCGGTACTGCTCTACGATCGCCACGCCAGGGCTGAGGTGGGTGGGTGGTTGGGGGCGATCGCTGCCGCACCGCTTCCAGTCCTCGGGGCCTGGCGGCCCCTGCGGTCCGGGTCGGCTTGCCACCGGGCAACGGGGTACTCTGAGTCGCATGAAAGCCCAGTTCGTGAGGTTCGACGGCGGGCAATTAGTGGGCGATTAACCAAGGTGATCAAGGGTCAACAGGGGTCACTCGCGGATACCGGCGACCGCAGGTCAGAGGCCTCACTGGGGTAGCTCCAGGCGGTTCCCAAGCTGACCACGCGGGTTCGATTCCCGTCATCCGCTCCAACCATGAAGTCCTGTTCTGGATGTCGGACGGGGCTTCTGCCGTTTCCGGGGTCTTCGGTCGGTGTGTGAGGATCGAGCGGTGATCTACTTCACTGAGACCGGCTGGGTCGCGATCTTCTCGGGTGGCGGGGCTGCGGGTACGGACACCGAGATCGGGCGTACGCGTGATGTCGAGGGCTGGGATCCCGAGTCAGGGGCCGCGCTTGTCGTCGATCCTCAGGCCGGCCGAGTACGTCCGGCGACGGACTGGGAGGACTTCTCGCATCTTGAGGAGACTCACAGGGCGGTGACCGCACTCCCAGGAGGCGGGTGGCGGGCTCGCTGGGACGACGAGGGCGGCGCACCGCTCATTCAGCCGGTTCTGGCGTGGGTCGTTTCGTCACGGGGACGAGTTGTTCCGACGACGATCAACACCTACGGAACGGAGGACGAATCCGAGCTCGGCGAGCCTGACCATCTCCTTGCGCCAGGCGAAGAGCTGAGACCTGTACCGAGGCCGCCGCGCTAGGACCACAGCAGGTGTGCGCGAGCGCTTTGGACGGCTCCTTTGGAGGGCGGTAGGCGTGCCGGCAACCGGGCGAACATCAGGTCGGGAGCCTTGATCGCGTGCCATTAGCGTGCCATTAGGCAGGGTGATCAAGGGTCAACAGGGGGCACCCGCGGATAGCCTCGACCGCAGGTCGGAGGGGGCACGGCGCGAGATCCAGGCGGTTCCCAAGCTGACCACGCGGGTTCGATTCCCGTCATCCGCTCCAAACGACGTAGGCCCTGCCCTGATGTGTGGAGTAGGGCTGAGTTTGGTTTTCAGGCCGAGTGGGGTCGGTCAAGGGCCGGGCGGTGGATCGAAGATGTCATGGGTCCCTATGCGCCGCCAGATGATGTGTGTTTCGCCAGCTCGGACTTCGTCGCCGTACTGGAACGTGGCTCGGCCGTCGGGGGCCCAGGTCATCTCGAATACACCTGGCGCAGCTTGCACGCCCTTGACTCGGAGGCCAGGGCGGAAAGGGCCGTCGCTGGCGAGGTCGGGGACGAATGACTCGGTGAGAACCTTTCGGAAGCGAGTCCGCTGCTCGGGAGTGAGCTTGGCGAAGTCCCGGTCGAACCTTGCCAGTGTCTCAAAGGTCGGCATCTTCCGCCGTCTTCTCAGCTGTCTCGTCAAGGTGGGCGAACATGTCCTCAACGCTGTGGTGGACAGTGCTGCGTCCAGCAGCGAGATCAGCATTGGCCTGCGCCTCGCCGCGCTGCCACTCGGGTGTCCAGAACCAGCGCTGATCTGTGGGGATGGAGACGAACCCACGAACCGTCACGGTGCCATCGTCGTTCACGCTGAACTCAACCTCGTCGCCCTCGCCTATGTGCAAGGCCTTCCTGACCTCGTCGGGCAAGGTCAACTGGGCCTTGGCTCGGACCTTGGCGCGGGCCACGGTAGTGATCGTCATGAGGCACCTTCCAAGATTCAGAAAATCAGATCCTCCTACGATAAGAAATTCTACCCAACCATGCAACCCCGGCTGGAGGAGGGACCGCGCTTGGTTCAGGGATCCCGCTCAGGTCGGATGGTGGGCGCAGCACGAGTCGTCAGCGTGAGCCAGGTGATGGGTTGTTTGTACCGCTTTCGGTCCTTGGAGCCTGGCGGTTCCTGGCGTCCCGGTCGGCTCGTTGCGGGCGAAGGAGGTGCGGTAGGCGCCATGAATACCCAGGTGGGAGCAGTAAGTCATGGGCAATTAACGGGCGATTAGCCAGAGTGATCAAGGGGCACCAAGGGTCACTCGCGGATACCTCAAATCCCAACTCAGTGGCCCTGCGGGGGAAGATCCAGGCGGTTCCCAAGCTGACCACGCGGGTTCGATTCCCGTCATCCGCTCCAACCACGAAGGCCTGGTTCGGGATCACGATCCCGCGCCAGGTCTTGATTGTTTATGATTATTGATCTTGGTGGGGCTATTAGCGGGCGATCTCGGCGGCCCAGGATTTGAAGCGCTGGCGGAGTTCGTGGGTGCGGGTCGGCGAGAGGCTGTGGACGGTGAACGCCTGGTCGGGGAGCCGGTCGAGGGCGTTGAGGGCGAGTAGGAACATGTCCGGATCGAAGCCCGGATCAGCGGTGGTGGCGAGGCGGAGCAGGTCCTGGGTGGTGTAGCGACCGCTGCGGAGGATGGCCTCGACGTCGACGAAGTCTCGGACCTCTGCTCGACCGTACAGGGCCGCTACCTTGTTGCCGACGGCGTCGTCAGGGTGCAGGACGGGCCCGACCGCCAGCGTGACGGGAGCATGGGCGCGCCAGTCGATGCCCAACTCCACCTTCACGGACCGGCCGTCCGACGAGGTGAGCAGCAAACGGACGAACCCGTCTCCCGGCAGGGCCGTCTCGACGCCGAAACCCTCTCTGCGATAGGCGTCGGCAGCAGCGGCGACCGCCTCTTGGAACTGGGCTCTGGCCTCGTTCACGGTGAAGAGGTCAACGTCCTCTGACACTCGGTCGAGGAAGCCGTGCGCTTGGACGGCGTATCCGCCGGCGAGGGCGAACCCATACTCACCGGTCGCGGCGAGGCCGATGCGCGCCACCTGTTAGTGGAGAGGATCCATCCCGGTTACGCGGCTGCGGCGAGGAACGGGAAACGGCTCTCCCAGAGTCGACGCACCCGCACCGGAAGATAGAGCCGACTCCAGCAGCGGGCGAGAACCTGGGCGTTGAGATAGGCGACGAGGTCCGCCTGCGAGGACGCCTCACGGATCACCCGCTCGTACATCAAACCCAACTGAGCCGGATCGTCCAGGTCATAGACATGCTGCTCCGACCAGTCGAGACGACGAGGCAACTCGACAACACCGGAGACCGGCCCCTCCAACAGGGCCAGATCCTCCGGCAACGCATAAGCCCGACTGTCCGCGTACCGCATACACCCAGTGTGCCCCAACCTCAGGCTCTGTGCAGCTCGTCCGAGCCCAGTCCGCGACTGCCCCTAACGTCCTCGGAGTTTGGCTGTGGTCCAAGTCGGTCTGCCCTCGGGGCCGTGGGTGAAGCGGCTGCCTTGGGCCGCGGGTCGGGGCCAGGTGGGCCGCCCCGGCGAAGTTGGAGGCTAGATCGCGTGGTTCTCGCTCGCCAGGCCGGTGCCGGCGGCTGATCGATGGAACGTCTCCTCGTACTCGGC